>QHPU01000060.1 GCA_003219175.1 Verrucomicrobiota bacterium
AAGATTGTTTGCCCGGCAGTTGAACCCAGAACAACGACGAGCTTCGGTTCGACCAGACGCAGCTCGGCTTCGAGCCACGGGCGGCAGGCGGCGATGTCGCGCGCGCTTGGTTTTTGATGAATCCGCCGTTTCCCGCGCGGTTCCCATTTGAAATGTTTGACCGCGTTGGTGACATAAACTGCGTCGCGGTTGATTCCGGCGTCCTCGAGTGCGCGATTCAAAATTTTTCCCGCCGGACCGACAAACGGTTTGCCCGCCACGTCTTCGTAATCACCCGGTTGCTCACCGATCATCAACATGGTGGCGCGTTTCGGACCTTCACCGAAGACAGTCTGCGTTGCTCTCCTGTAGAGCGGGCAGGCGGTGCACTCTTTTGCAGCCGTAGCGACTTTGGCGAGGCTGTTCGTGTCCGGTACCGAAGCGGGCGCCCAGACATCGTCACCGGATTGTGCGATTATTTCAGGCTGTAATTTCACGGCTTGGAAAATGACAACAACTGATTCCATGTCTGATTCGATGATGCTCGAAACTCCGCGCTTAATTCTGCGCCCATTTACCACCGAAGATCTCGATCGCATGGCGGAATTGATGGCCAACAAGGATTTCATGCGATTTTCAATGGGACCGCTGACGCGAGAACAGACGCAGGCCTTTCTCGATAAGGTGATCGGATGGGACCGCGATGGTTTGCCGTCGCAATTCGCTATGATTTTCCGGTCGAGCGGCGCACTGGGAGGCTACTGCGGTTTTTTTCATCACGAAGTGGATGGCAAAATGGAAATCGAGATCGGCTACAGATTGGATAGCAACTTCTGGAACCGCGGGCTAACCACCGAAGCCGCCCGCGCGGTTCGCGATCACGGTTTTCGCGATCTAAAACTCGACTACGTGATTTCGCTGATTCATCCGGAAAATATTCCGTCGCGCCGGGTGGCGGAGAAGAATGGAATGACGCTGGAACGGGAAACGACGTTTAGGGGTTTCCGGACATTCGTCTTTTCGATTACGCGTCAGCGCTGGCTGGAGAGATTTTCTTAACCACTAATGCACGCGAATAAACGCGAATTTCATTCTAATTAGTGTGCATTGGTGTTTATTCGTTAAGAAATGCTTTCGGCGCTGGCTGGAACTGGCGCGTGACGCCGGATGAACTCTTCAGCAAGTGCGCGGTAGGCGCGCGCGCCAGCGCCGCACCTGTCGTATTCGAGGATGGTTTTGCCGAAGCTGGGGGCTTCACTCAAGCGGACGGTGCGCGGAATTACCGTGGCATAAACCTTGTCTCCGAAATGCTGGCGCACTTCTGCCACGACTTGTGAACTCAAATTGGTGCGGCTATCGAACATGGTCATGAGAATGCCGCCGATCTCAACATTCGAATTTGCTCCGGAATCGCGCACCTGCTCGACCACGCGGACAATTTTCACCAGACCCTCCAACGCGAAATATTCGCATTGAATCGGAGTGAAAATTTCGTCGGCAGCCGCGAGTGCGTTGCTCATGAGAATTCCGAGGGAGGGAGGGCAATCGAGCAACACAAAATCGAAAGCGCTGTCGGCGCGTAACGGTTGCAATGTTCGGGCAAGCCGGAGCAAATGATCCGGCATTCGCGCAATCTCCACCTCAGCGCCGGCGAGATCGAGGTCGGCGGGGACGAGAAACAGCCGCTCTAACCGGGTCGGCAAAATTTTCGTGGCGATGGCAGTCTGTCCCAGCAACGGTTCGTAGAGGGTTTCGCCTTCGAAATCCTGCATCCCGAGCGAACTGGTGGCGTTACCTTGCGGATCAAGATCGATGAGCACAATGCGTTGGCCTTGTTCCGCCAACGCCGCGCCGAGGTTCACTGCCGTCGTGGTCTTGCCGACCCCGCCCTTTTGATTCGCGATCGCAGTGATTTTCATTTCATCGCGGGATCATTAATGTACGTAACTCGAAGGTGCGACGGCCATCGGCTTCGCGCCACCAAAGATCGTCGGGCGCGGGTAGCATTTCTGTGATTTCCAACTCGCCGGATTTGGTCACCCAGCGATGAAAGATTTCCAGAAAAAGGTAGCTCTCGAAATCGATGAACACGGGCTTCGTGTCTTTATCTCGGCCTTCGGCGCCACTGCGCCGCAATGCCTGTTCCGTCGGACGAATGTAAACGAAACGCGGCAAATTTTTCGCAGCGCGTAACCGTTCGATCGCGAGGACGAGATCGCGTGAAAGGCCGGAAAAGTTTCCACCACCCATTTCCTCACCCGAGATCGTCCAGGCTCGACGCTGGACAATGACGCGGCCGCATCGCAATCGCGGTGTGTGGGGCGCGAGGCCGAATTGGAACGGATGAAATCCGAGCGGGATGATCCAGTTGCGCGTGAAAGATCCAAGGTATTGGCCCTTGGCTCGAAGCGCGACGTCGCCCTGGTCGTCGATGAAAACGTCGGCGCGCGCGGGCGGAACGGAACGCCAGCGCGGATCGCCGCGCTGGGGAGACGCAAAGATCGCCTGCTGTGGAAGCGCATCAAAGATCCGGACCGTGGTGTGTGCAGTAAAATCAGCGGCGAAAAAGCCGAAATGAAAGAATGGTTTGCCGCAGGTGCTTAGTTGAAGCGCGCGGGAAAGGGCGGCGTGATCGGGGCAACTCCAGTACATGCAATGATGCAAAGTGGCGGCGGCGGGATGCAGCTCGCTCACGATCCAGCGATATTCGCCGCGCAGAATCGCGTCCTGCGATCGGGCGGCAAGTTGCAAATCGCCGGAAGGAAAAGTGAATTCGTCAAATTTCTGGTAGGTGAAATTGTCACGCACAACGTGGCAATCCGCAGCGGTGAGTTCGTACTCGTCGAGATGCGCGTGAGGTTCTAGTCGTTCCCGAAAGGCGGCTTTAACTTCCTGAAATGCCATCACCGCGAGCCCAACGAGCCCCGGGCCGGTCAGGGGAAGTCTAGCTGTTTCGCATGCACGCAAAAAAGCGGGCAACGGAAGTGGGGTTTTTCCGACTTTCTCCAGTACCATCCTCAACCCGGCGGCAACACGGGATGCAACGAACGCGTAATTATCGCGCCAGAAATCGATCCAGGGTTCGGCGTCGGTTACGACTTCGTTCAGCAGAGCTCCGCTGATCTCGAATTTGCAATCGCGAAAGCATTCTTCCGCGATCGGATTGACCGCGGCATAGAGTGAACGCTGACCTGGTTTGCGTTCCGCACCGAGCTGTGAAAGCTGCTGGCGCGCCGCGGACAAAATTTGCTGGCGTTGAGTGGGCTCGCTCGTTCCGGCGAAGTCAGTAGCACATTTAATTAGTGAATCAGCGAATAGCAACCAACGATCTCGCGCCGTGCCAACATGCCAAGCCGCAACGTCGTCGCGCAAAGTCTGGAATGCCAATGGCTCGAGTGCTGGTACTTCCAACATCGCGATGAGAATTTTTTTGTCGAGGAGACCGCCGACGAGGGCCAATTCGACGTCAGCCAACCTAACCAAGGTATGAATAGGTGTTGTTCCGTCGCATCGTGTGACAATTTCCAACTCCGCGGAGGTTAGGTCGACGGCGTCGCCGCTGTCGACGAAGACGAAACGATGACCGATCAAGATGCCACTTGGATTTAATCGGGGGCACCTTTCCAAAAAAGTTTCCGGGTCGGCGTTAATCCCCGCGGCAAGTGCGTGCGCAGTCCAGCGCTCGAGAAAAACGTCACGTCGCGCCATACCTGGGCGAGCTTCAAAACTGAGAACCGCTTCACCTGATCGCGACGAACCCCAGGCAGAAGGGCCGAATTCGCTAAAGGTATCGTTCTTAGCAGTGATACGCTGCAGATAAAGCAGGAGGTGACGTTCGCGTTCGCGAACGCGACTATTGCGAGTTGGAAGCTCCTCGCCGGAATGGTCGATTAAGTGATGAACTTCGCCTGAGCCAAAGACGAGGTAGCGTGGAAGGATGCGTCGGCTTGTTTCAAACAAGGAAATGCGGGCCGTGGTTAAATCCTTCTCAAGTTGCTCGTCGAGCTGCATACGCGCCTGTTGCGCGGCGGTAGCGACGCGGATGTAATCCTCGAGCTGATGCGGAATTCTCTGCTTCGGAATTTCGGAATTACGAATCGCGGTGCGCCACGCCGCAAATTCTTCTGAGGTAAGACCGCTCTCGCGTCGGGCAACAAATTCGAGAGAAGCTTTCTTGAGCCGTTCGAGTTCGGTCTCTTGGGTTAGAAGATCGCGTGCGACAACGCAAACATGTGGTGTCGCGAGCTCTTCGAGAACGTCAAATGGAACTCCGGCCAGTCGAATCAGGAATGGCGAAGCGATGCGATAAGCCGAGGACACGTTCGCAGCAAAACGAAACTGCTGCGCGCTGACAAGTGGTTTGTGAATATCTCAATTAGGAATCCTTGCAAATTTGCCCAGCACTAGCGCGCGGCTTATTGGGAATATTCCCGGGCGCTGTGATAAATTGAAATGACGGTGCGCCTTTGGCGCCAACAAAAATAGAATCGCGCTCGTTCGGCCGTCCGCGACGACTAGCGATCGTGAAGCGGAAGCCGCAGGTTGAAAGTGGTTCCCTCGCCCAGAGTGCTTTTGACGTCGATCGATCCGTTGTGATCGTCGATCACTTTTTTCGTAATATACAGGCCGAGACCAGTGCCATTCTTGCCCTGTTTGGTCGTGAAATAGGGATCAAATATTTTCCCGATTTCGTTCTCGGCAATTCCGTAGCCGGTGTCACGAACCTGGATATCGGCGTAAAGATCCTTTTCCCGGCAGTTGACTACAACTTTGCCGCGCTTGTCGGTCGCTGCCTGGATGGCATTGACGACAACGTTTTGGACGGCACGTGTCAGCTGGATCGGATCGCCGAGGACGATGCATTCTTCATCAGCAATATGGCAGTCGAGTTGGACGCCGTTTTGCGAAGCCATGCCAGTAACGCTCTTGCCGACATCCTGGACGATGCTGGAGATCGAGACGGGTTTGCTTTTAGCGGCGCCGACCTTACCGTAGCTTTGCCACATGGTGAGAAGCTCACGGCAAAGCCGAACGTTTTGCTCGATGATCTGAAGTTCTCTTGGCGAGCTCGTAGGGCGCAGACCATTATTGCCGTCGCCGGATTGTTCCAGTTTCTTGGCCAGAATCTGGACGTAACCCCAGACGATGGTGAGTGGATTGCTTAGATCGTGTACAAACTCAGCCGACGCCTGGCCAAGAGAAGCAAGACGTTCCTTTTGCGCCAGCTCATGCCGCAGGCGCTCGTTCAGCTCTTGAAGTTCGCGCGCGGTCGCCTCGCTTTGCCGCTGCAAACGAGTCCGTTCCACGTTGCGGCCGATCACTTCGCGCATTTGGACCGCGTCAAAGGGTTTGTTGATGTAATCGTTAGCGCCGAGACGGAGTGCTTCTTGCGCGGTCTCGAGGGCGCCGAAGCCAGTGAACATGATTACAGAGAGGTGCGGATCAATTTCGCGAATCTTGCGCAAACCATCGATGCCGTTCATCCCGGGCATGCGAATGTCCATGACAATTGTATCAGGGCGCTTTTCCTGTAAGAGCTGGAGACCGGTCTCAACGTTTTCAGCGGTGTGGACCTGATAGCTAGGTTTGAGGAGCATCCTCAAGCTCTCGCGTGGTCCAATTTCATCATCAATGATGAGAATCTTGGCGGGATCAGGGCTGGCCGAGATGTGCACTGTGAGCGGGTTTAGAGCTAGGGCCGTGCCGTTTTCATTGTGAAATTATTGGGCTGAAAGGAGTAGGGGGCTTGGCGCAGAGTGAAACAAAAAACGGGAATAGCAAGATCGATCTTGTGAATAACTAAAAATTTGTGAATAAGTGCAGTTGGACGAGCTGATTGGAAATATAATGACTGGATTTAATGTAGGGATTAGAATTTGCTCCTTCGATGTCTGCCGTGAGGCCATGTTCCTTCGGTTTCAACGCAATTTATCCGGTGAATCCTTTCAGTTAGAATTGGACAGCTTTTTTTTGGGCTTTTTTCTCCCTCGATCATGATCAAGCGAAACCGCGTCGTTATCACCGGCATCGGCATTCTTGCTCCAAATGGAATCGGCCTCGAAGCTTTCTGGGACTCGCTCCTCACTAGCCGCAGCGGCATTGGCCCTATCACATTGTTTGATGCCAGTAATTTGAAGAGCGGAATTGCTGGGGAAGTGAAAGGTTTTGACCCTCATGATTACATTGAGCCAGAACTAAAGCCGAGGCGCATGGCTCGCCATACACAGTTTGCTTATGCGGCTACTATGATGGCGCTCCAAGACGCTGGTCTCGAAATCAACGAATCGGATCTGCCTAGTCCTACGCCAGTTGTGGTCGGAGTAAGTACGAGCGCGATGGACATTATCGAGCGTTCAATCAGTGAATTTGATCGCAAGGGCTTCAACGGCATGTCTCCGACAGCAATCGCGGCGCTAAAACCCCAAGCGCCGGCAAATGCTATCGCTGATCGGATTGGAGTTAGAGCACATTCAGCGACCGTGTCATCGGCGTGTCCTTCGGGATTGGATGCAGTGGCGAGCGCGGTTTCAAGCATCCGGTCTGGAGAGGCGGAACTGGCGATTGCAGGCGGAGCAGACGCTCCCCTGACGCCGCACACCGTGGCAGCCTTTATTGCAAGTGGCCTAACCGTTCCACACAATGGGGAGCCGAGCCAGGCAAGTAAGCCATTCGATCTTTCCAGAGAATCCGGCGTCTTAGCGGAGGGCGCTGGAATGTTCATCCTGGAAAATCTCGAGCGAGCCGAGGCGCGAGGTGCGCATATTTATCTTGAAATTACGGGTTACGGAACCCAGCGCGATCCGGATCCCTCGCACTATGGCGCCGGCCTGCGCGATTCGATGGAACTTGCTCTCGCAAATGCGCAATGCGCAAAGGACCAAATCGATTACATCTCGGCTTACGGGCCGGGAGATCCGGTTCTGGATGCAGCAGAGATTCAATTTATCAAAGAGGTATTTGGGAAACGAGCGTATTCTATTCCTGTTAGTTCGATCAAGGGTGTAACTGGAAACCCGCTGGCTGCGTCCGGGCCCCTCCAGATCATCGCCTGCGCGTTGGCTATGCGTGATCAATTAATCCCGCCGACCGCGAACTACCGCCTTCCTGATCCTGATTGCGATCTTGACGTCGTACCAACTCGGCCCAGAAAAGCCAGGGTCAACCGAGCGCTTCTCAACGTCCGTGGGCTTGGAGGCAGCGCGAGTTCCCTCGTTATGTATCGCGTAGTCGGCTGATGGGTGATCATGCAATTCCAATTCTTGGAGCGTTAATCATCCAAGTTGCGGTCGGCCTTGCCGTCTTTGTCACCAATTCGCGACGCAAACCGAACCAAGCCTTCCTCCTTCTTTCAATTGCGATCGTTGGATGGTTGGCCTGCTTGTACATCGGTTCTACCAGAACAGCACTCGCAGTTGTCGCGTGGTGCATGCGCGGTTCATTCATTTCTGCCATCCTGATTCTACTTAGTCTCAATTTTTTGCGTCTTTCAATCCGGGAGCCAAACGCGAGTTGGCGCCTCCTTCTTTATCACTCGCGCTACTGGCTGATAAGCATGGCTGGCATAATTATTTTGTGCTGCGGGAATTTTCTCTTAGTGGGCGCGCGATTTTCCCATGGGCTGGGCCTGGCCCCACAGCCGATCTACGGATGGGGCGTTTACATTTACGCTGTTTATTTCACCACACTATTGGTCATTCTGATTACCGCATCATTTCGTGACCTCAACGCTGCCTCCGGAAGTGTGCGGTCTGAACTTGGCTACCTTCTTTTGGGATCGATTTCCATCCTCATACTAACCCTCGGCGCTTACCAGATGCTGCGCTTCTTCGTCGATCCCTCGAAGCTGTTCTGGTTTGCGCCGCTCCGCGTCGTCCTATTTAGCATCATCGTGGCGTATGGCATTGCCACACGCAAACTAATGGAGGTGGGGCTTTTCTTACGCCGTTTAATGTCGTATGCGGTCCTGACCGCTTATCTGCTGGTCCTCTACGGCGCTGTTTGGTGGTTAGTGATCCAAGTAACAAAATCTCTCTTTTATTCGACCGATCATACCTTTGCCCATGTCGCCGCAGCACTGTGTATTACCTTTGCCATGGCGCCGGCGCGCGGCTTCTCCCAATCGTTGGCCGAACGTCTTTTTGTGGGCGGCAGGAGGATCGATTTTCGCACTACGGTTAGTAAGGCGACGGCCATTCTGGAATCAGTCACGACCTTGCCCGATCTCTTGAGCAGGTTCGCGACTACGATTGGCCAGGCTGTCGGTACGGATAGTGTAAGGATTTACCTCGCGCAGCGTAAGGTTTTTCGAAAAAGATATCCCGTCTCGAGTTCCCCCGGGTCAGTCGAAGAGCTAGCCGAGGACAGTCCGCTTGGACAATGGCTGACTACTCATCACGAACCGGTCATTCTGGAAGAACTCCTGCGTGTTCGTGGGACGGCCACAATTTTTGCTATTCGCAACGAGCTGGAACGCGCAGGCGCTGCGGCCGCGGTAGGAATTCTTTCGCGCGAACATCTCGTTGGCATCATGTTACTAGGGCCGCGCCTTTCCGGTCGTATTTATGGCAGTACCGAACAGACTGCATTGCAGGTGTTGTGCGGCCAACTTGCAGTCGCGATTGATAATGCCGAGCTATTCACCGAAGTCCAAAATGCGCGGATCTATAATGAGATACTACTTCAAAATTTAACCACCGGAGTCGTAGCCGCCGATGCCGACGGTCATATCACGGTGTTCAATCAGGAAGCGGTGCAGATTGCCGGTCTGAACACCAACGGCGGCGAACGAACACTTAACGATTTGCCGGCACCTTTACGCGATATTATTCAAACCACGCTGACCTCGGGCGAGCGGCAGGAAGACCGGGAAGTGGAACTGGCTGGGGGCACATTCGCTCGCGCCAGCAGTGCTATCTTCCGCGGGCAGGGTGGCGAGTTGCTGGGCGCACTCATGGTGGTGACTGATATCACCGCGCTGAAGCGACTCGAACTCCAAATCCGGCGCAGTGATCGGCTTGCCAGCCTCGGCACGCTTTCCGCCGGAATGGCCCACGAGATCAAGAACCCCCTCGTCTCGATCAAGGCGTTTGCCCAGCTGTTGCCAGAACGGTATGACGAATCCGATTTCCGCGAAACCTTTTCCGGTCTCATTGTCCACGAAATCGATCGCATCGATTCGCTGGTGAACCAGCTGCTACGGTTCGCCCGCCCGGCCAAGCCATTGCTGCGGCCGATGCACGCGCACGAAATACTGGAGAAAACTCTCCGACTTGTGCAACATCGGTTGTATCAAAAGGAGATCAAAGTTACGCAGAAGTGGAACGCACCGGTCGATACGATTCGGGCAGACGGAGATCAAATGGAGCAGGTTTTCTTGAATTTCTTCCTGAATGCGATGGAGGCGATGAAACGTGGGGGCGAGCTCACACTTTCCACTGAAACTTGCAGCGGAGAGTCTCTCGTCACCCATCTACTGCCGGAGGACGGGGAGAGAAACGAAGCACTGCACATTTCCATTCGCGATAGCGGGGAAGGGATCAAGAAGGAGGATATCGCGCGGGTATTCGATCCATTTTTCACTACCAAAGACTTTGGCACCGGCCTCGGTCTTTCCGTTGTCCATGGAATTATCGAAGAACATGGGGGACAAATCGAAGTTGAGAGCGAACTGGCGAAGGGAACATCTTTTCATATCTTTTTACCGCTGGTCCACTTTGATCAAAAGGTGGTGGCCGCATGAGTGCCGTTCCTGTTTGCATTCTCTATACCCAAGACCCCGATCTGGCGCGCCGAGTCAAAGCCTATCTGCGTACCATGGCGTCGGTCCGTCACGTCACCGATCCCAACCGGTTGGAGGCCGTGCTCCAGCAAAATTCGCCTGCCATTGTTTTAATGGACCTGCGAGCAAAGGATTGTCGCGACCTGCTGGACCTACTGGAACGGGATTGGGTCGAGTCGCTGGTCGTCGCTCTCGGGGCGCCGCGCTCAGAGCCGCTGCGGGAGGCCGAGCAATCGGCTGTTTATGCGGCCGAAGATCTGCAATTGGATCGGCATCGTTTTCAAAGCCTTCTCGGGCGTGCCTTCGATCATCTGCGCCTGATGCAGGAAAACCGTGACTTACGCGAACAATCGTATTATGGCCCGGTCATGGAGCCAGTCCGACGGCCAGCTCCGATGATGGAGCGATTGCCGACGGCATGGCGGCTGCCGCTGCGTTTTCCACGGGTAGTTCGACGACTGGACAATGTGGAAGGGTTGCTTGCCAACGTGGTCGAAGGGGTGGCAGACGCCGCCGGCGTCACGCGGGTGGGGATTTTCTCGAGAATTCGGTCGGGCGATCGCTATTGCTTCCGCGCGGGTCTTCGCTGTTTGCCGGAGACTAACGAGATCCAGTACGACGAGCGTGATCCGCTGGTGCGATGGTTCGAATTACATGGCCACCTTGTTTCTCGCGCTAACCTGCCCCATATCGTTTCACAAAATCAGCGGCCGCTTTTGCGTCGTGCCCTCGATACGTTTGGCGCCGAGGTCATTGTTCCACTTTACGCGCGGGGCCAAATTATTGGTTGGCTGTTTTTTGGTCACCGCGTCACTGGTTTGCCTTTTGAGTACAGCGACCTCGAAGCACTGATGGCCCTAGCCGAACACGTCTCTACCGTGCTCGAGAACGCGCTCCTTTACGAGGATGTTACGCTGCAAAAGACCCTGGCGGAAACGCTACTAAAATCGATCCCGCCCGGCATTGTGGCTATTGACGAGAACGGAACTATTCGCTGGTTTAATCCGCCGGCGGAATCGATTTTGGGAGTGAAACCTTCCGATGCGCTCAACCGCCCGGCTGAGGCGCTGGAACGGAAGCTCGCAGCCATGTTGCGCGAAACCCTCGATGCCAGGACAAATCCGCCCGCTCGACAATGGATCGATCCGAAGACCCGCCGCTCGGTTTCCGTTGAGACGCGCCGCCTAGTCGACCAAAACACTCCACTCGGTGCCGTCGCCGTCATCCATGACCTGACCGTCGAGGAAGATTTGCGACAAAAGCAGGATCTCGTCGATCGTGCTGCTTTTTGGACCGACCTGGCTGCCAGCATGTCCCATGAAATTCGCAACCCGCTGGTCGCGATCAAAACTTTTGCGCAACTTTTACCCGAACGTTTCGACGACTCCGAATTCCGCAAGAATTTCAATCAGATTGTCGTTCAGGAAATCGATCGGCTCGATAAAATCGTCAGTCAGATAAATGCTTTCGCGCATCCGGCAGAGTTAAAGATGCGACCGCTGGACATTCGCACTCCGGTCAAACGTGGCCTCGAGCTTGCGCGCAGCAAGTTTCGCGTCAACGGCGGCGTGGCGGTGGAGACAGAACTGTCATCGAACCTGCCGAAGGTCCTCGGCGATGAAAGCGCACTTGCGGAAGCCGTCGCCCACCTGGTCGCGAACGCGGCCGAAGCGGTGATCGAGGAGAAGAAACCAAAAATCACGCTGTCGGCCAAGCCAATCCGTGAGGGTGGCCGCGACAGCGCCGTGCTCGTGACTGTGCAGGACAATGGCCGCGGGATCGCGCCCGAAATGCGCGACAAAGTTTTCTCGCCCTTTTGTACCACGAAAGCGCGCGGTATGGGGTTAGGCTTACCGATTGTCAAACGCACGGTCTTCGACCACAACGGCCGGGTTGACATCGATACGAGTGACAGCGGGACAGCCGTAAGCATTGCGCTGCCCGCGACGGCGAACGGCGATTAAGCTTGCCCGCGCTAGGGTAGATTGAGTAGTCGTGCCAGTCCGGCTCGGACCTCGACGCGCAAAAATAAGGCGGCTTCACCGCAATTTTACCTGGCATCAGTTCGGGCCGCACTGGCGGATGGCGGACCGGCCGATCCAGCCCAGACTGTTGAATGTGCAAACCGCACCCTCATTTTTGAATGAAAAACGACGCGTCGACCTTTTCTGGAGTTTTTGAGATCTCGTTTACTTGAACAGCGTCGGTGTCGACTCTTTATTAATCGTTCTATGACCAAGCCGCTTGAAACGAAGTCCGTTGCCGAATTAAAAGCGAATTTGCGAGGCCCTGTCATCGAGCCAAACGACGCAAACTACGACGATGCTCGCAAAGTTTATAATGCGATGATCAATAAGAAACCGCGTCTGATCGCGCGTTGTGCGGATGCGTCCGATGTCATCCATTCCGTCAACTTTGCCCGAAAAAATGATCTCCTCCTTGCCATCCGAAGCGGCGGACATAACGGCGGCGGCCTCGGAATTTGTGATGACGGATTGGTGATCGATCTG
Source organism: Verrucomicrobiota bacterium (assembly GCA_003219175.1). Taxonomy (GTDB): domain Bacteria; phylum Verrucomicrobiota; class Verrucomicrobiia; order Chthoniobacterales; family UBA10450; genus AV69. The sequence goes on from QHPU01000060.1 coordinate 12,268, forward strand.
GGGCTCACAAAGTTCGCGCGCGTTGACCCGACGGCGCGCATTGTGACCGCCGGCGGCGGGTGCACTTGGGGTGACGTCGATCATGCGACGCATGCTTTTGGTTTGGCCACTCCCAGCGGAATTATTTCGACGACCGGTGTCGGTGGATTAACTCTCGGCGGTGGAATCGGACATCTCACCCGCAAATGCGGGTTAACTATCGATAACTTGCTCTCGGCAGATCTAGTTCTGGCCGATGGAAGCTTTGTTAAAGCGAGCGCCGATGAGAATTCTGATTTATTCTGGGCTATTCGCGGCGGCGGCGGAAACTTCGGCGTCATAACTTCGTTTACCTTTAGACTGCATCCGATCGATACCATTTACGCCGGTCCGATGTTGTACGAATTGAACGAGGCCGCTGAAGTGATGAAATGGTATCGGGAGTTGATTCCAAGCGCGCCCGACGACTTGAATGGTTGGTTTGCTTTTATGACGGTTCCGCCAGCGCCGCCTTTTCCAAAAAATCTTCATTTGAAAAAGATGTGTGGGATTATCTGGACATGGACGGGCGACCTGCAACAAGGAGAGGAAACGTTTAGGCCAATTCGCGCTTTTAAAAAAGCGGCGCTTGATCTGGTTGGGCCGCTGCCTCAACCAACCTTGCAAAGCATGTTCGACGGGCTGTATCCACCGGGGTTGCAATGGTACTGGCGTGCCGACTTTGTGAGGGAACTCAGCGACGAAGCGATTGCGCAACATGTTAAGTTCGCCAACGCCCTGCCAACGATGCATTCCACCATGCATCTTTATCCGATCAACGGAGCGGCTGGCCGAGTCGGCAGACACGAAACGGCTTGGAACTATCGTGATGCAAACTGGACGCAGGTCATGGTTGGCGTTGATCCTGACCCGGCTAACAACGAGAAGACCATCTCCTGGACAAAAAGCTACTGGGACGCGCTACATCCGTACTCGGCCGGCGGTGCCTATGTAAACTTTATGATGGACGAGGGCGAAGAGAGAGTGAAAGCGACTTACGGCGATAACTACAAGCGACTCGTTGAGATTAAGAATAAGTACGATCCGGAAAACCTTTTTCGGGTAAACCAGAATATTAGACCAAGGAACAACAAATAGGACCTATGGGGCCTATTTGTCTTATATAAATATGGACGCGAAGCAGCTACGATCTTTGCAGGCACCGCTGAAAAAACAATACAGGGAGCAACCCCAGGCCTCGCAAATTACCCTCCGAGCGGAAGGACGGCTCGGTGAAGGCGTTACCTGCAAGATAGAGACGGGCAAAGCACCGGTTACAGCCGGGCTTCATCCAGCTACAGGCGGCGACGGATTAAGCGCTTGCTCAGGTGATATGTTACTCGAGGCACTGGTCGGTTGCGCTGGCGTAACGTTAAATGCAGTAGCAACGGCTTTGGGAATTCAGCTCCGGGATGCAAAAGTTCGCGCGGAAGGCGACCTCGATTTTCGCGGCACTCTCGGAGTATCGAAAGATGTGCCGGTCGGTTTCGAGCGCATTCGGCTTCGATTCGGTCTCGACACCGACGCAAGCGCAGAACAGGTGGCTACGCTGATTCGTTTAACCGAGCGCTACTGCGTGGTTTATCAAACATTGAGTCGCCCGCCGAAGATCGACGTTGAGTCTCAGCTTGCCTCAGGATAAGTTGGCGCCGTTTCGAGTTATTCTATGCCAACATACATCGATATTCACGAAATTCCGGGAGGCGTTACTGCTGATGATGTCGCTAAGGCTCACGCACATGATGTCAAAGTGGAGGGCAAGTATGGCGTTCATTACCACAAGTACTGGGTCAATGAGAAAGCTGGTAAAATCTTTTGCCTTTGCGAAGCACCAAGCGCTGAAGCTGCAATGCAGGTTCATCGCGAAGCGCATGGCATGGTCGCCGAGAAAATTATTCAAGTTGAGGCCGACGTTGCTGATTTGTTTCTCGGTAGTAGCGAGGCAAACAAAGCTGGTGCGGTGGTGATGCCCGGTAGTGGAGCTGATGCGCATGATCCAGGAATTCGAACCGTGTTATTTACCGACATCGTCGAGTCCACCTCGCTCACACAAAAACTAGGCGACGAGGTAGCGATGGAGCTCCTGCATATCCACGACGCCGTCGTGCGGGAGGCGTTGAAAGCATTGAATGGGCGCGAGGTCAAACATACCGGTGATGGGATTATGGCATCCTTTATTTCGGCGGCAGCCGCCGTCCGTTGCGCTGCTCAAATTCAACGCGAATTGGCGCAGCGCGCGCGCGAGCAAAACAACCATCCAATCAAAGTGCGAATCGGAGGCGCGGCGGGAGAGCCGGTCGAACGCAATAGCGATATTTTTGGATCGACCGTACAACTGGCGGCCCGCCTTTGTTCCCATGCCCAGCCCGAACAAATAGTAGTGTCGAGCGTCGTGGCGGACCTATGCATCGGAAAGGGTCTAACGTTCCACCCTCTGGGCGAAGTCTCACTTAAAGGTTTCGACCAGCCGGTGCACGCTCACGCCGTCGAATGGTCGGTTTGAGGTTGCCCGATAGATTGATTCGGCCCAATCCTCGTTAGCCGGAAGGTCTTTGGACGATAACCAGGCCGATCCCTCCGAGAATGAGCAGCGATGCGAGCAGAAGGCGCAACGTAATTGATTCACCCAAAAATAATATGCCGCCGACTGCCGCCAACACCGGCACGCTTAATTGTACGGTGGCGGCAGTGGTAGCCTTCAGTCCCGGAAGGGCACTGTACCAAATCAGATAGCCAACTCCGGAAGCAATCGCGCCCGAAGCAATCGCGTAGCGGATGCCGGCAAGATCAAGGTTGGTCCAGCGCAGTAGGGCCATACTTAATACGGCGGCGAAGACAACAGAGCGCCAAAAATTGCCGGCCGTGACACTGGTGGGATCGCCTGCGCCTTTCCCGCGGAGCGAATAGATTCCCCAGGCTACACCCGCGCCTGTCATCAATAGCGCTCCACCGATTGGCGGGGCAGATAATCCAGGAAAAACCAGTGCAACCAGTCCGCCCAACGCAATCGCCAGCCCAAACCATTGTCGTGCGTTTAATCGTTCTCCCTTCCGCAATCCCCCAAAGATCATGGTGGCTTGGACCATGCCAAAGAGAAGTAATGCGCCCGTTCCCGCAGATAAAGAGACGTAGGCGAACGAGAAGGCGGCGGCATACGCGAACAACGCAAGAGCTGAAGTCCAATTTCCGGCGGTAGTCCGCCTGGCCTTGCGCGTAATAACAATGAGCCAAAGGGCAATAGCGCCCGACAAAAGACGAATCAAAGTAAAACTCGCTGCATCGATCGTAGTTTGCCTCAGGGCCAGCCGGCAGAGCAGCGAATTGCTCGCAAATGCAACCATCGCCAGCAGCGTAGGGATGACAACTCGCATTCGACCTACTTTGACTACCTAGGCATGAACGCGAAATGTTATTCTGAGTGTGCGTCGCTAGCGCAATTTAGCGGGCTCGTTCGACGGGGTCTTGCCCTGCCAAGTTTTGTTTATTGCTGGGGCGTTGGTAAAGCGACGCTCTGCCGAGGCAAACGGAGCGCGGGAATCGGCATGTGCTCTGCTTCGAAATGAAAGGAGATGAATCGGCCGTTCGCCCTTTTGGCAATTGCATGTGCTCTGGTCGTCCCGGCGGTCTATTCACTGACTCGGCCGGACTCGCAGCAGAAAGCGGTTTTGACGCTCATGTCCGACCCTTATCGCTTGGATAAAATTTATCGCTCTATGGAGGGACCCTGGTCGATCCAGCGCGGGATCCATCTCGGCATGGCGGAAAAATCTCATGTGCAGTGGATAACTGGACTCGAAACTGAGGTCCTCGATGCGACCGGGCAAAAGCCAATCTCGCAGGAGTTCTTCTGTCATTCCAATCTCACTTTCGCTGAACGCAGCGGCAGTCCTGCCAAATACAATCAAGAGATGGGAGGCAAAACGCACTTCGACTGGCGACTTTTTACCCTCGTTCCGGGGCGGCTTTCCATCGATCTGCCGCAAGATTTCGGTGTTCCGATCCCGGCCGATGCGCCGCTCGATTACGTGACGATGTCGCTGAATCTGAACGAACGGGATCGGGTCGTAAACGTTCAGATACGGACCACGGTGCACAGTATCGCGGCCGACCAGCCAGGCGCGCCGACGAAAGCGCTGTTTCGTCGTGCGCTATACGTTCTTCAGCCTAACGGCGTCCCGGCAAAAGGGCCCGCCTGTATGTCGAACCCTGGAATGCACATAGGAGCAGGCTGCGGAGAGTTGACCAAGACCAGTGTGACAGAGTCGCCATCGACCAAACCTGGGCAGGGTCTGATGAATCATTGGGTCGTTCCGCCCGGTCACCACATTTATACGACGGAAATCACGCCGCAGTTGAATTTGCCTTTCGACACTACAATTCATTATGCCACCATCCATGTGCACCCGTTTGCGCGCGGAATGGAATTACGGGATATGACGACGGGGGCGACGATCTTTCAGTTGCATTCGCAGGACTGGCCGGATCGGGTCGGCGTGGCTTATGTGGAAGAGTTCAAGTCGACCGAGGGCATTCCGATTCAACGCGACCATCGTTATGAGCTTTCGGCGGAGTATGATAACACGACAGACGCCGACACAGATGCGATGGCGATCCTTTATCTGTACTTCCTAGAGAAGGATCTGAGCTGAGCGTCGGTTGGCGGCGTTAACTCCTAAGCGCAGAGAAAAAAACCGGCAACGGGCAGGATGCCTGTTCTACAAAGGCGAAGAATTGCTTTTCGATTTCGTTTTCTCGTTTTAATTTCACGCCATAATTGCGACCGAGAAATTAAAGGAGACATCATGAAAGCTATGGCCGTTAACGAACAGCAATTCCAAAAAATTAAGACCGCTCCCGGGTTCATCGCAGCGCTGGATCAGAGCGGCGGCAGCACGCCGAAAGCATTGCGCCAATACGGAATTGAAGAGAATTCCTGGTCCGGCGATGAGGAGATGTTCACCCTGGTGCATCAGATGCGGACCCGCGTCATCACGAGTCCCGGCTTCAACGGGGAGCGGATTATCGGTGCCATCCTGTTTGAGAACACCATGGATAGGGAAATCGAGGGTCAGCCTACCGCGAACTACCTTTGGAAAGTGAAGCAGGTTGTGCCGTTTCTGAAGGTGGACCAGGGGCTCGCCCCCGAACAGAACGGGGTTCAATTAATGAAGCCGATGCCGAAGCTGGGCGCGCTGCTCGACAAAGCCAAAACCAAGAGGATCTTCGGAACCAAAATGCGCTCATTTGTCAAACAGGCCGACGAAGCAGGTGTCAGGGACATTGTGAACCAGCAGTTCGAAATCGGCCGGCAGATTATCTCCGCGGACCTCGTGCCGATTCTCGAGCCGGAGATTGATATTCGCTGCCCGGAAAAAAGAAAAGCGGAGCAATTACTCAAAGCAGCGATCTTGGAGAAGGTCAGCGAAGTGCCGGGTGGACAATTCATCATGCTCAAGCTTACGCTACCGGAGCAGGACGACTTTTACGCTGAGCTTGTCAAGCATCCCAAAGTTTTGAGGGTCGTTGCGCTCTCCGGCGGCTATTCCCGGGAAGAAGCAAACAATCGTCTGCGCAAACAACATGGCGTGGTCGCCAGCTTTTCCCGCGCGCTGGTTGAAGGGCTGACAGCTCAGCAGTCTGATGCAGAGTTCAACGCCATGCTCGACAAATCTATTCAGAGCATTTTCGACGCATCGAATACCTAACTGGGTGTATCCACAAGTGGTGACGCGGAAGAGCCTCACAGTGCGAGCGGGGTGCGGAAAAGTGAGCGCTCCCTAGTCGTGTCGAGCGAAATCGAGGCATCTCGAGCCATTCAGGAAGTTAGAGATCCCTCGACTACGTTCGGGATGACAGAATGGGTGAAGCGTGTTTCCAGGGCCTCTTAGTGATCTTGGCGGATATTTTCGGAATGTTTGGGACGCGACACCTCGCGTTTCTCTAAATCGGATAGGCGCTTGGCACAAGCGCCTCTACAATTTAGAAGAGAATTGTGACGCTTACTTTGGAAGAGATCGCGAAGTTGTCCGGCGGAAAGCTGGAGGGGGATCCCAACACAAAAATTACCGGCGCAGCTTCGTTGGCCGAAGCCACCGCCCATGAAATCTCGTTTTTCAATAATCCGCGTTACCTTCCGCAACTGCGCAAGACCCGCGCTGCCGCTGTCATTGTTCCGACTGATTTCTCCGAACAAATCGGTGCCGCCGTCATTCGAGTACAAAATCCGGCGAAAGCATTCGAGCAGATTATCTTCAAGTTCGCGCCGCTGCCGATAAAATTCGCGCCGGGAATTCATCCGAGCGCAGTCGTTCATCCGCGGGCAAATTTGAGCGATGGCATTTCCATTCAACCGTTGGTCGTGATCGAACCGGGGGCGCGTATCGGAGCAGGCACGGTCATCGGAGCTGGCAGCTACATCGGACACGACGTCGCGATCGGAGAGGGCTGTATGATTTATCCGCGAGTCGTTATCAGAGAACGGTGCCGACTCGGGGCCCGAGTGATTCTGCACAGTGGGGTGGTCATCGGCGCAGACGGCTTCGGGTTCGAAATGACAGCGAAAGGTCAAGAGAAAGTGCCGCAAATCGGAATTGTCCAAATCGACGACGATGTCGAAATCGGTGCGAATACGACCATCGATCGGGCGCGGTTTGGTCGGACTTGGATTCAATCCGGGGCGAAGATTGATAATCTGGTGCAGGTTGCGCACAACGTGGTAATCGGCAAAGACACGGTGATAGCTGCGCAGACCGGAATTGCTGGGAGTGTGCGAATCGGCAAGCGAGTAATGATCGGTGGTCAGGCCGGTATCATTGGGCACATTGAGATCGCCGACGGCACTATGATCGGGGCACAGACTGGTGTCTCAAAGAATCTCAATGGCGGAGTATGGTGGGCGACGCCGTCGGTACCGCTGAAGGAAGCAAAGCTGCAATTGGCGTGGGTAAGACGGCTGGGGGAGTTTTTTGAGCGGGTGAAGAAGTTAGAAGGCAAGGTAAAGTAGGAGAGCTGGGGTGGTCGTTCCAGACGGCGGAGCGGGATGGCGTAGTGACCGCGGCAATGATCAAAAGAGCAGTTTGAGCGCGTGGAATTTCCATTGATCATGCGTAAAGATTTTATGATAAGCGTTTTATTTTGTCTCTGCCCGGAAAGGGCTGGCAAGGTTGTTGCTATTGTAAATATTGAATTTATAGCAATGCAAAACTATTATTGCGCCACCGAGTTCCTCCTCGTTGATAGTGACCCCAAGCTTGCCGAATTTCTCGCCGCCTATCTCTCCGAAAGAGGTCATCCTTGCAATGCTTCGCCCGAAGCAGACAAGGCCCTCGATTGGCTTGGCCAAAATCGCTGCGAAGTGGTTGTTGTCGATCTCAAGTCACAAAACGGTACCACAACCTCTTTGATCACGTCCGTTCGCGCGATCGATTCCCGACTGCCGATCGTGGTGTTTACCGAAAAAGGTTGCAACGAGGCGCAAGTCCGCGCGGCAATGCGTGCCGGTGCAAGCGGCTACGTCAGTAAGAATTTGCCGACGGAACAACTTTATTATGTGCTGGCGCGAGTGCTGGCAACGGCCCGCTACAATGCACGGCGCGCGCGCCTGCAAAGAGAATTGCTTGGCGCCGCCTAATCCGGCACTGCTTCGTTAATCACCGCCCGCAGGTTAGCAATCGAGATACATTCAGCCCCGAAGGCAATCGCTGTTTCCCGTTCCAGCAAATCCGCGGTCGCCACGGTCAGATCAAATTTTTTGGCGTACTTGCTCGCGAGTCGCTCAATAATCGCGTCGGCCGTTTGTCCGGCGCGCGAATAAAAAACCTGGACGCTGTGCGGCTCGGATTGCTCAGTGGCGGAGCTTCCCTTCCCGTCGAAGACTACGACGACGCGAACACCGGTAAAATCCTGGTAATCGCGCAGTTTTTTGACCAGGGCATCGCGCGCGAGCGAGGTGCGACGGGAGTGGAGCCGTTGCAATTCCGGCCAACCGAAAATCGCGCTGTGACCATCCACGATAAGATAGCGAGCGCGCACGGCGCTTATCCCGCCGCTACCGTCGCCGGCGGTGGTGCTGCCCTCTTTGGTTTGGCGCGCGCCGGCTCGCGCGGCATGGCTTTGAGCTTGGCTTTTCTGCGTTCGAGATAAGCCTTACGGCGTTTGCGCTTGGCGCGGACGCGGTGTTGTTGACCCATGCGGATGACCTATAGGTTGGGCTTGGGCAGCGTGCAACCAGCTGGCGCTTGCTGCCATGAGCTGGGAGCCGTTGCCTGTGATTTCCTATTGCTAATTGGGCCGGATTTCGTGTAAAAAGTTACTCCCGCCAAATCTCGTGAACTCTCCCAAGCCGCTCATCGCTATTTCAGCATTTCTTCTCCTCGCTTCCGCTGTCTTTGGCGTTCTGAATGGAAGTAAAGCCAAATCCCTGCACAACGAGATGGCACTCGCTAAAAATCAGAAGGAAGCCGCCGATCACGCACGTCAGACGGCGGGGAAAGCTATTAAGACCCGCGAAGCCAAGGTTGCGGCGGAAGAAGCGAAGCTTAATGACAATGAGGGCCGTGTGGCCAGCGCCGAAGCGGAGTTAGTCAAGACGCAGACCGAGAAATCTGATTTGCAGGCAAAGCAGCAGGCTCACGAGGCGCAGATTTCGGAGTTGCACAAACACATCGAAGAGATGAGTAAATCGCCGGCGAACCCAAATCCCGGCGCGCCGTCGGTGGCAGAATTGCAAGCCCAGCTCGATGACGCTCGCAAACAATTGGAGAGTGCCGAGCACGAGAAAACGTTCTTAACCGAGAAATTGCAGCCGGGGGCCCGCGCGCAAATGCGTGGACCAGACGTTATGGTGCAGGAGCGTCGTGCGCCAACTTTTCACCCTTCGGTTCGTGGAACTGTGCTGGCGGTGAATCAGGCGTATAATTTTGTGGTCTTGAATCTTGGCGATCGCCAGGGATTAGTGCCGAATGCCGAAATGCTGGTGCTGCGTGACACCACCATCATCGGAAAAATTCGGATTTCGTCGGTTGAACCTTCGACAGCTATTGGTGATATTCTCGGGAACAGCCTGGCGCGTGGCGTCCAGGTGCAACCCGGTGATACTGTCATTTATGCTGGCTCGAATTCCTAAACGAACGATTTCCGTCTTGCTGCTACTCGCGGGGTGCGTCGTCTTCGTTGGCTGCGCTACAGAAAAAAGGGTGGCGCTGGTCAATGATCCCGATGCCAAGGGCGAATCTACAATGCCTTGGAACAAGCAGGAGAGGTGGGAGACGCAGCAAAGCCAGTTCACCGGGATGACGGATCACCGGTAGTGCAGGCATCTTGACGCCGGTGACTAAGAGCGGCGGTTTTATACCAGTCCGGCCCGTACCTGCCGCGCCTTGCAGGCTGCAATGATTTCGCCGCTCAAATCCAAAATCCCGGCGGGATGGCCGCGTTCTTTGGTATTACAACAATCCCGTCACGGATGTAATAATTCTCGGCGTCGAAATTCTCCGGCTTGCCTTCCGGCGTGATGACCACGCCGTCGGCGATCCGCGCATTTTTGTCGATGATCGCGCGATCGATTACGCAATTGCGTCCGATTCCGATCGGAATTTCCTCCGCCGTGCCCTCACTACTGAGCTCATAGTAATCGGCGCCCATCACGACGCTATTACGGATGGTGGCGCCGCTTTGAATGATGCTGCGAACGCCAATGACGCTGCGCTCGATATGCCCATCGGAGATGATACAGCCGTCGGAGATAATTGCCTGTCGCAAGGTGGCCCCGTTGATTTTGCTTCCGGGCAGAAAACGTGGATGCGTATAAATCGGCGCCTCTGATTCAAAGAAGCTGTATGCCGGCACAAGATCGGTAAGATCGAGATTGGCTTCATAAAAAGCGCGGATCGTTCCGATGTCTTCCCAGTAATCGTCGAAAATGTAAGCGCCGACATTGCGCGTTTGAATGGCGGAAGGAATGACGTGCTTGCCGAAATCCACCAAATCGTTGTTAAGACAATCGATCAGCACCTTGCGATTGAAAACGTAAATACCCATCGAGGCCTGAAATAATTCCTCATCCTCGCCGTGCCCGATGTCCGCGAGTAAGGCGCGATCCATTTTCAGCTGATCGAGAACTTTTGCCTCCTTCGGTTTCTCGACGAATCGGGTGATGCGTCGGTCTTCGCCGCTGAGCATGATTCCGAACTCCGAAGCCTGCTCGCGTTTCACAGGTTTCGTCGCGAGCGTGATCTCGGCTCCCGAGCGAATGTGCTGATGCAGGAGCGAGCGAAAATCCATCCGATAAAGCTGGTCGCCACTGAGAATCAGATAAAATTCGTACGGGCTCTCGAGAAAGTAACGCATGTTTTGCCGAACGGCGTCGGCGGTGCCTTGGTACCATTGCGAGCCTTCGGGCGTTTGCTGGGCCGCGAGGATATCGACGAAGCTGCGCGAAAAATTGTCGAACTTGTAGCTCGCCTGAATGTGACGATGCAGCGACATGGTGTTGAATTGCGTGAGCAAATAGATCGAGCGCAGGCCGGAATTGAGGCAATTGCTGATCGGGATATCGACCAACCGATATTTCCCACCGAGCGGTACTGCGGGTTTGGCACGGTCCTTGGTTAAGGGAAACAGCCGGGTGCCCGCGCCGCCTCCCATGATGATGGCGAGGGTGCGCTGGGTCGTCCCCGGGGGAAGCGCAGGCGTTTGCATCGTTGCTAATGTGACTGCAAACGGAGTCGCTGCCCGCAAAATTTTTGCGGGGCCTGAATATCTTTTTCGGAAGATAGCCATCCTGGCTGTCTCGGCCGACAGGCTTCCAAGCCTGTCGTAAGCAAAGGGATGGGCAAGATGCCCGCCGGCCAGGTCAGGCAGGATGCCTAACTTCCAGTTCGTCGTGGGAAGCGCCCTGGCACAAGCGCCGCTACAACCGCTTGAAATATGCTATACTCTCGCTCCTAAATTTATGTGTGGAATTGTCGGCTACGTCGGGCAGGCGGAAGCGGCGCCCATTCTTCTCGATGGTCTGCGGCGCCTTGAATATCGCGGTTACGATTCCGCCGGCGTCGCCGTCGTAAACGGCAAACAAATCGAGACGCGAAAATGCGCCGGACGCATTGCAAATCTCGCGAAACTGATGACGGAAAAACCGCCCTCGGGAAGCTATGGCGTTAGTCATACCCGCTGGGCGACCCACGGAAAGGTGACTGACGAAAATGCGCATCCGCATTTCGACCAGAGCGGAAAAATCGCACTCGTGCACAACGGCGTTATTGAGAATTACGCCGCGCTCCGCGAACAGCTCGAACGGGAAGGCGGTGACACCTTTGCTTCCGATACCGACACCGAAGTGCTAGCGCACTTGATCGGCAGCATTTATGAGAAAATCGACGGCGCGGATTCCAAAGCTCGTCTCGTTAACGCTACTCGGGCAGCGCTGAAACAAGTGATCGGCACGTACGGCATTGCGCTGGTTCATTCCGATATCAAAGACTTCATGATCGGCGCCCGGCGCGGCTCACCTTTGGTCCTCGGAGTCGGCAAAGAGGAAAATTTTCTCGCCAGCGACGTTAGCGCGATCGTCGCTTACACCCGCGACGCGGTTTATCTTAACGATTTTGATATCGTCGCAGTCTCGCGCGATAAATTTGAAATCAGTTCGGTTGCGGGCGAATCCGGCAACTACCAGATCAGCAAGGTCGAGTTCGGCGCGGAAGACGTTAGCAAGGGCGATTTCCCACATTACATGCTCAAGGAAATCTTTGAGCAGCCGCACTCGGTCCGCGATGCCATGCGCGGGCGGCTCAACACCGAAGAATGCACTGATCGAGCAGGTGGCCAATATTCCGGTGGAGGTGGAATACGCCAGCGAGTTTCGCCATCGTAACACCCCGATGAGCGGCAATACGCTTGTCTTCGCCATCAGCCAAAGCGGCGAAACTGCCGATACCCTCGGAGCGTTGCGCGAAAGCCAGCGCAAAGGATTTCGCACTCTCGGCATCTGCAACAACGTCGCCAGCACGATTGCGCGGGAAAGCGATGGCGGCGTTTACATGCACGCGGGCCCGGAGATCGGAGTAGCAGCGACGAAATCATTCACTTCACAGGTCACCATTCTGGCGTTGATTGGACTGCTCCTCGGGCGGATGCGGCATCTTTCTAGCTCACAGGGGTCGCGCGTGATCGAAGCACTGGAAGCGTTGCCCGACCAGATTGAATCGGTGCTGAAGCTGAGCGATCACATTCGTGCGATCGCGAAAAAATATGTCGAGGCCGATGGGATGTTGTTCTTTGGCCGGCAGTTTAATTTTCCGGTGGCGTTGGAAGGCGCGCTGAAGATGAAAGAGATTACCTATCTCTTTGCCGAAGGCCATCCTAGCGCGGAATTGAAACACGGCATTATCGCCTTGGTGGGACCGGATTTGCCGTCCGTTTTTATCGCGCCTGATGACGCCGTGTTCTCGAAGAATCTGAATAACATCGAGCAGGTCAAAGCGCGGAAGGGGCCGATCATCGTTCTGACAAGCGGCGACGGCTCGAAACACCTAAAAGGAATCGCCAACGACGTCATCGAGATTCCGCGCGCGCCCGAGTTCACCGCACCGGTGTTGACCGCGATCCCACTCCAGTTGTTCGCCTACCATGTCGCCGTTGAGTTAGGGCGCGATGTGGACAAACCCCGCAACTTGGCCAAGAGCGTGACAGTTGAATAGTACACGGACATCAAGCGCCGGTCCGGACCTTGTGAAGCCAACGTGCCACGTAGGCGCTGAGTGAAGCGTGTTAAAGTGTTGAAGAGTTAACGCGTTTGAGCGGTCAAAATTCCCGCTTTCGTCTTTGAGCTATAAATCTTGCTTGTTGCCGCTTTAACGGTTCAACCGTTCAACGCTTCAACGAGGCAACGTCCTATTTCCGCGGTTCGTCTTTCGATTTCTTGCCTTCGCCCGGACGATAATCTTCTTCGGCGGCAGCGAAGGCTTTCTCCAGGCCGACCATATCTTCGCCGGGACGCAGAGTATCGAAAGCTTCGGATTCTTTGCGCAGTTCTTCCTCGGAATAGTTAGCGGCTTTGATCGAGAGACCAATGCGACGTTCAATTTTGTCTACCTTGATGACGCGCGCCTCGACCTCCTGCCCGACTTTGAGCACGTCTTTGACCTTGGCAACGTGATCTTCGCTTAACTGGGAAATATGAACGAGGCCATCGATATCGTCTTGCAATTGAACGAACGCACCGAAGCTCGCCAGCTTCGTTACCTTGCCCTTAACCAGATCGCCGATCTTGTATTTCTGATCGATATTCTTCCACGGATCTTCGCTCAGTTGTTTGATCCCGAGACTAATTCGCTGGTTGACCTTGTCGATATCAATGACTACTGCTTCGACTTCGTCGTTCTTCTTAAATACTTCGCTGGGATGATTGATCTTTCGGGTCCAGCTTAAATCGGAAACGTGAATCATGCCGTCGATGCCGTCCGCCAGTTCCACAAATCCACCGTAAGCGGTCATATTGCGAATATGACCTTTGACGCGGCTGCCGATCTCGAACTTCTTCTCGATCTCATCCCATGGATTGGCTTCGAGCTGGCGCAAACCGAGCGAAATCTTTTGCTCTTCCTTGTTTACCCCGAGGACAACCGCTTCGACCTCCTGGCCGACACTTAAAATATCGGACGGACGCATGATCCGTTTGGTCCAGGAAAGCTCCGAAACATGGATCAAACCTTCCACGCCTTCCTCCAGCTCAACAAATGCTCCGTAAGGAACAAGATTAGTGATCTTGCCCTTGACCTTCTGACCGGCGGGGAATCGTTCTTCGATCTGGTCCCACGGATTCTTTTGCGTCTGCTTTAGTCCAAGCGAGACGCGCTCCTTCTCCTTGTTAATATCAAGAACAACTACCTCCAGCTGCTGACCTACTTTCACCATCTCACTCGGATGCCCAAGCCGGCCCCAGGTCATGTCGGTGATGTGAAGGAGGCCATCCATTCCATCGAGATCGATGAAGGCGCCGAAGTCCGTCAGGTTCTTGACGGTGCCGGCCACGCGATCGCCGACATTCACGCTTTCCAAGAATTTTTGGCGCTTCTCGCTTCGCTCCTGCTCGATGATTTCGCGCCGACTTAAGACGACGTTGCGCCGATCATCGTTAATTTTGACGATCTTGAAATCGTAAGTGTTGCCGACGAACTGCTGCAAGTCCTTTGGCGGAACAATATCGATCTGTGATGCCGGCAAAAATGCTTCCACTCCGATGTTTACCATGAGCCCGCCTTTGACCACGGACTTCACTTTGCCTTTGATCAAGCCGTCGCCCTGAAAAACGCTGGCGATCTTGTTCCAGTTCTGGCGATAGGCCGCTTTCTCCTTGGAAAGCACGACCATGCCTTCATCGTTTTCGAGCCGCTCTAGCAACACGTCCACTTCTTCGCCGACTTCCAAGGTGTCGATATTATCGAATTCTGCCGAGGGAATGACGCCCTCCGATTTATAACCGATATCGACCAGCACCTCGCGTGGACGAATCTCCAGCACACGCCCTTTTACGATGCTTCCTTCACGAAAATCGCGGTACGTTTTCGCCAATAATTCCTGCATTTGAGCCATAAATAAATGAGCCTCCTTCGCGCGGTGCGGCGCAACCGCCCCAGCGAAAATGGGAGGTCACATTAGGCGGTTACCAGGGGTGGGTCAACTGCCTTTGCGAGGTCACACGCTGTCATTCCCGAGCGAAAATGCCAGTCCGGCTCGGATCGAGGAATCCCCAGCGGAATTTTAAACATAGCACAACGGATGCCTCGACTCGTTCGGCATGACGGGTACCGCTGGCGATGCGAATTCGTTTCCCGAATCCACATTGCCTTCAAGCAATTGGAAGAGCTCACGCGGATTGCCGGTGGCCCAAGTTGTGGCGAATTGCGTTTAATTTCCATGTGGGATCCGCTGCGTGGCGATCCGCGTTTCGAAAAGATTGTTGCTTCGTTCGGGCCGAAAGATGGAAATTCTAAATGAGGCTGAGATCAGAGTTTGTCCGTCATCACAGTTGATCCAAGCCCGTTCAAGGTTAGGCCAAGTGGTAAAGATTTCGGGCCGCTTTCCGATTTTCATGCAGGCGGCCTGGTCGATTTTAGCTAACGACGTTATGTAATTAACGATCCTTAGATCAGAGACTTGCGTTTTTAATCAGGCCGATTCAAAGCGTAAGAACATCGTCGCGAAATTTTTTGGCACGGGAGGTGATCATATCTTCATCATGAGTTGGTCGAAGCGACAAAAATTCGGCACAACTGACACAACTCAACTTTACTGAAGAAAGGCAATATGAGCGAAAAGAACAAAGTTCCAGTGCGCGACCTTAGGCCAACGAAAGACGCCAAAGGCGGCCGGCGTGGCCATCACCATGGTCATCGCCAGATCGGCGGTAGACACGAAGGTGGCAACGACAACGTGGAACGCGCCGGCAAATACTGGCTGTAGTTCCGCGGTAGCGCCGCACGGTGGATCAACTCCCCCTGTGCGGCCTGCGCCATCGGGGTTAATGCTGTAGTGTCCGCTGTCCTCAGCGGATCGTCGAAGGATTGTGCGCTGGCGACAGCGCCACGCTACAGCACTTGGCGCAAAAAACCTGTCGCATTGACAGCTCATTACCTGGACGGGTTTCATGAAAGAATCTTTGTCATTTCGAAACCTGGGAATCCGCTGATTTTCGTGGAGCCAGGTAGCAGTACGCAAAGGAAACCTGGTTTTTTGACGTGGGAGCTTCCTATCGATTCCTGGTGGCGTTTGCGCCGGAGGCCGTTGCGGGCTACGCCAAAGATACAAATTCTTCGGGAAAACAGCCTCAGCCGGAAGGGAGTGCCACTGAGCAAATAACAAACTGTACCTGGCAGCGTTTTCTCAACGACACAACGATAACGCTGGGTTGTAACAACGTCTTTGGTCACGATCCACCAACAGCAGCAGGAACAGAGAACTATGCGGATTTCATCTACGATTCCACCGGTCGCTTGGTTTACGTCAGTCTAACGAAAAGATTCTAACATCAAAGCGATCGGCCAAAATCGTCGCGCCTTTACAACGGTTTATCCACGATATCAGCGCGATCCGCGGTCCGGTTCTCCGGTCTGTTGGACGTTGAGCGTTGTCCATTTCGCCGGTATGATTTGGCACCCATGAGAATGCTAGGCTTCTCCTTCCTGGCCGCGTTCGTCGCGGCCACTACAATTCGCGCAGAATCTGCCGCTGAGCAGCAGGTGCGCGATGCGATCAAGGCCCCCGATCTCACCGTAGTGCATTTGTGGGCGCCGTGGTGTTCGAATTGCCAGGCGGAGCTGAAGAATGGTGGCTGGTTGAAAACGGTGAAGGAAAACCCGAAAACGAAATTCATTTTTGTGTCCGTCTGGAACAATGGCAATGACGGGCGCTCCATGCTGGAAAGGTTCGGCCTTACCAATCAACCTAACGTCACCATCGCTGCCGACCCCGGACCGCGCAGAGGCGACAGCAAAATCAAACAGTTCGGCGGCCTTCCGCTTTCCTGGATTCCCACGACTTGGGTTTACAAAGGCGGCGATCTCCGCTACGCCTTAAATTACGGCGAGGTGCGTTTCCCTATGCTCCAGCAATTTTTAGAGGACAGCGAATCGGAGTGGTCGCACAAGGGCGAGCCGAAATTGGAAGAATGACGACGGCAACACTTTCACCCAAGAGCGCAAAGGTAAAATTCCGCCTGGCAGGGGGCGCGCAACCACTCATTCTGCTCCCCACGCGAGTGAATGGTGCCGGGCCGTTCGACTTTATTTTGGACACCGGCGCGGGCACGTCATTGCTTTCCGCTGAACTCGCGCAACGACTGAATGTCAAAGTTCTTGGAACAAAAGAAGGCCAGAGCGCGGGTGGAAAAATTTCGGTCTCGCTGGCGAAGATCGATTCGCTTGCGCTCGGACAAGCAAAAATCGAGGATGTCGATGTTGGCATCGTCGACCTCGATCACATCGCTAAAACCATCGGCACGAAAATCGATGGTGATGTGGGTTACAATTTCTTGAAACATTTCCGGGTTACCGTCGATTATCAAACTGGTGAGATTCGGTTCGATGATCCGAAACGGATCGAGAATTTCGGAAGGATACCCAAGACGGAAATCCCGATGCGCCTGGCGAGCCCGGCCAAACCGCTTGTGCTCGTCGAGGTGCACGCAAACGGGCACGGTCCGTTTCAATTCGCGATCGATACCGGCACATCGACCACGGCGATTGCTCCCGAAGTGGCGCAGCAGCTCAGGATCGAGGGTTCGCCCATCGGCCCACTCACCACTGGTGGCTCGCAAGTCAACGTTACCGCCGGCAACCTGAAATCGTTCCAGATTGGAGGAGCACGAGTCGATGACCTCGTCGTCGTGGTCGCCGATTTCTTCGCCATGCTTAGTCAGGCCGTCGGGGCAAAGCTGGATGGCATCGTCGGCTATAATTTCCTGCGAAATTTCCGGATCGTGATGGATTATCCGAGTGAGAAATTTCGTTTGGAATAAACGATGGCGACAACCCTGCTTTCCGCGCAAAGTTCGATTGATCGTCCGCCCGCAATTCTCTCGCTCATCGGCGACACTCCGCTGGTCGAAGTGACGCGCATCGACACCGGGCCGTGCCATCTTTTCCTGAAGTTGGAAAATCAGAATCCGACCGGTTCGATCAAGGATCGGATCGCGCTCTCCATGATCGAAACGGCGGAGCGAGAGGGCCATCTCATGCCCGGCGGCACCATCATCGAGGCTACTGCAGGCAATACCGGGTTGGGGCTGGCACTGGTCGCCGCGGCCAAAGGTTATCGCTGTATTCTCGTTATACCCGATAAGATGTCAGAGGAAAAGATCGCGCACGTGCGCGCGCTCGGTGC
>QHPU01000017.1 GCA_003219175.1 Verrucomicrobiota bacterium
CGGTCCTGGCGGGCCGATCTTTGGACCATTTCTATCCACGGATATTTTGGAAGGTAAGGACTCACGATCGCGGCAGTCGAGTCGGTCGATCCATCGTCCACAATTACCCACCTCATCGGCAAGATTGTTTGGCTGATCACGGATTCGATGGTCTTCTTGATTAACGCCTCCTCGTTGTGAGCAGGAGTGATGAGCACGAAGGGGGGGAGGAGGCCCCGGTCTTGTCCCTGCATTCTCACGCTGGAATTGCCTTTGATACGCTGCTCATCATTATCATTCCGTATTCTCCAAGGCTTGCTAGCGACCCCATGTTTGGCCGTTGCAGCACCCAACAGTTCCGCATAGAAACCAAGAAACCTATCCTTCTCCGCTTGCCACGAAAGGCGTACCAGAGATTTCCGGGATTCGGCTAAGCGTTTGATTACTTCGGCGGGATTGTGCCAAACGAGCCGAATGGCCTCCGCAAGTGAAGCTTCATTTCCCGGTTCAAAGTAAAACAGACAATCCTCCGGCAAGTACTTACGGATTGTGCGGGTCCGGGGCGACATCACGGCAAGTCCCTGGGTGAGGTACTCGACGATCTTGGTGGAAAAATACAAATCACCGAAAATGCCGTCTCGGTGACATGAGATACCCACGTCTGCTTTTTTCATCTCGCCTGCCACTTCTTCGATAGGAACCCGTCCGACGAGTTCGATTGAGTCCCTGACGCCCAATTGGGAGGCCAAGTCAAGCACCTCGGCGAGTTTGTTGCCGTCCCCCATGATTTTCAGCCGAATCGGCACTTCACCGTTCAGTCTTGCCACGGCTTTGACCGCCAGACCCAGATCGTAGTGCTCGGTGATCGTCCCGCAGTAGAGGAGCACGAGGCGATTCTGGCTCCGTGGCCACGACTCCGGGATATCGCATACTCGAAAATGACTCAGATCCGGAAAATTGTGGACGATGAAGATTTTGTCGTCGGCCACTCCCTTGGAGCGAAGGTTTTCTCGCATGGTCTCATTAACGGACACGACGCGGTCGGCCAGCCAGCAACTGACCATCTCTTGTAAAGCCAGGAGCCTCACAACCAAGCTGCGCTTCTCCTGATGCCAACCCATGTAGAGCTCTGGCATCGGATCATGGACGTCCAACACCAGCTTGCTTCCGCCCAACCTAGGAATGATACCGGCCAGAAGGAGAATGTCGGGCATGTTATGAACGTGAACCACATCCAGCCGGCGACGGAAGTGCAGTTGAGCGAGTTTCAGACCGCCCAGCAAGCCAGTCATGAAATACTCAAAAAGATATCTCAGGAAGTTCCCCCGTTTCCGGCGGATGTGGAGGCGGTGGATGTGAACGCCGTTGTGAATAGCTTCGCGGGGCTCCCTGCGCCCTCTCATTTCCTCCATCAAGGAAACAACGTGGACTTCAAGGCCGTTGCCCGCCAGGGCCTCCGCCTCCCGCCGGATCCGAGCATCCGTTAGGTAGCAGGTGTGGGCGAGCATCGCCACTCGTGCTGAATTTTTATCGGGCATATCGCCTCATCAACCCATCAACGATTTTCGCGTGGGCGGCTCCGTCTCCAAACAACTCCTGGTGCGGCCCGGTGGGTTCAAAGGTCTTGATCAGGTCAGCGATGCGCTCGGGCTCAGGTCCAGTCAAGACCTTCCATCCAGCCTGCGAAATCTCCGGAAACCAGGAGAGTTCGATTAGTACGACACAAGGTTTCTTCAAAAGGTACGCCTCCCGGCGGACACCCCCGGAATCCGTGAGAATCTTGTCTGCCCCCGCAGTCAATCGGAGAAAAGCCACGTACCCCATCGGTTTGCAAAGTTCGATTTGCGAGCCTTGAAGCATCTCCAGTACTCCGAAATCCTTCATGCTTTGCAAGGTCCTTGGGTGGGCGGGAAAGATGATTCGCCGCTCCGCTTGAATTAGTCCGGAAAATATCGCACGAAGTCGCGCTCCATCGACAAGGTTCTCTTGACGGTGCAGCGTCAGAACCAGATAATCTCCGCGCGACACTTTGATGCCGTATTTTTTCAACGTCATCAGAAGCGCGTCTTTCATCAGGTCTCCGGTGAACTCTATGCGCTCCGAATTGTAGCTCTCTTTGTGCAGGTTATTGACGTCTGTCTTGGTGCAGCAGAAAATAACGTCGGCGAGTACATCCGACACGCGTCGGTTGATCTCCTCGGGATTGAGCCGATCGAGGGCCCGAATTCCCCCTTCCACATGCGCGAACGGGATGCCCAGCTTGCTGGCGGCAATCGCTGCGGACATCGTAGAGTTGACATCCCCATAACTCAGCACGCAGTCGGGTTTCTCAGCGCGAAAAACAGGGGCAAGCTCAAGGATGGTTTGCGCAGAAAAATCCACGCCATTGCTGTTGGCAATGTGAAGGTGATAATCCGGAGCAGGAAGTTCAAAGCATTCAAAGAAGGCCTGCGACATCTCGTAGTCATAGTGTTGGCCGGTGTGAATCAAAACCTCCCGAACTCCTCTGCGCCGGAGCTCCTGGTTCACCAAATACTCTTTGATAAAGTTAGGTCTGGTTCCCACGACCGAACAGATTTTCATCAGTGATTCTCGATATTCTCGAAATGAAGGTGCTTGAAAACCTGACCTGGAGATTTTCTTGGTTCGGCCAATTTCATCGCTGATCCTAAAGGGCAACGAGGGCGTCAATCCGCTCGTTAAGGCTGATGTCCACGTAGCCGTTGGGTTGGTTGTCTGTACATTCAGCGAACTGCTTTGAACCCCGTGGTTTGTGGATCCTCAACCGCAGGCCTGCCAGATTGTCGCCGCTAGAGGTGGATACCTTGACGTGCAGACCGCCCGAATCAAACCGAACTTCCTCGAAAACTGCGGAGCGACGTTTTCGAAACCAAGAAACCGCCTGCGCGGCCGTGACAAACCAGGCGCCTCTGGCCTCCAAGTCGTTAAGCAGCTCCACGTAGAAGTCGTCCCATAGCCTTTCGGGAGCGATACTCCGATCGTGCCAATTGATTGTAACAGCGCCGCCCAGCCGAGCAGCGTTGTCCACGATGGAAGAGACGCGCTTTCGGGCCTCTCTGGGGGAAAGGTCCAACCGGTTGGAATAAAACAATGCGGTGTCCATTACGTGAAGCGGAAGTTCGAGTATTCGATCCGCCTGTAACGGCTTGTACACTTGGCTGGTACCTGCGCGATAGCCGATCGCGTCATTGTAGCCCACGGTGGAATCGTAAGGGAACCCACCATCTTCGAGAATGACGGGGGAGTCTTCACTCCAATAGAGCCAGTGCATTCTCACGCCGGCGGTTTCTTTTCCTGAGAATCTCGTGATCCGCTTGGCTTCCTCCCGCCCCTTTGAACTATCCAACCAAGCATCGATTCCATGGAGCCCGATTTCGCAGCCCGCGGACATCAAGCGCGGGATTTTACTCGCGATGTGAGAGGCGTCGTAGCGTGCGGCCCGGGCCCAGGGTGCTTGACCTTCGGAGGATCGTCCGGGATCGCCTTCAAAGGGAAGGACGAAAAACGTGGAAGGATTACCCTTTTCGATTTCCAGGTAACGATCAAACTGTAGCCAGATGTCCTCAGCGATGCCGGAATAAATGAAGGGCAGCTTTGCCGCTGCGGCCCAGTTTGTAAACATCTTGCGCCAGGGGAGCCGTCCACGCACTACATTGAAGAGTGAGCCTAGGGTCGCCCGGTACAGAAATCCGAACATCGTGCGGTCGAATTTGTGTCGGCGAATGGACGCATGATCCACATCGTGAGTGAGGCACACAATGAAGGGGTACCCCTCGGGCACAGGTGGAATCTCCATCAACGGGATCCCGCACCCCACGATCAGGTCGCGCAGGAATGCGATATGCAACTCCAGTGTGGGAGTGCCAGCGTTCGCGGGGGGCTGTCCCCGTGTGACCAGACACTGAACCTCGCGAAACAGGTCATAACCCACGCGTGCGAAGAGCTGGTCTTCCAAGCGATCGACGAATCCGACCGTTTTCCCTGGGTTTTCGCTGGACAAGACCTTCGTGCCCCGGTGGAGAAATGTGGCGTGACATCCATAGAGGGGCAGGGAACCCGCGGATAAGGAGAGGTTTGTTTCATGGTCGTGGAGGTGGGTCTCGATTTTCAGCCTAACGTCAAACTCCGTTTCTTGGCTGGCATACAGGATCAAGAGTCTGGTGGAAGAGGGGTCAGGTTTTGCATCGCCAGTGCAGAGCACGACTTGATACTGCCTCTCGTTGCGATAAAACTCCCAGGGAATCTTAAACAATTCAAAAAATTCGCGAACCGCGCTTTCTTCAGTTGGATCTGAAATGACGCCCAGCATGGCTGTCGTAGCGAATTCAAGTTGAAATATGGGAATACCTACGCGTCTTCTTCTCATGTGAGTGCAGGCAATCGCCGAATACTCCTAATGGTCTCGGCTGTCGACGTTCGAGGCAATGTGTCGCGGCAAGGCGAACCAGGCTTCCTGCCTGTAGCGGTCAGAGAATCTGTCGGCGACCACGGTCATAGAGTTTTCAGCCATGCCGCTTGTGCTCTGACTTTGTCTCTAATCTCCTGGTTTCTCGCGCAGTCTTGTTCCCGTTGGACCACTTGATCGCGTGCAAAAATTCTGAATGCCCTAGCTGGCTCAGGATCTCAATGTTGGGCATAACGCAGTGGCCGCCGATGATTCCGGGGAAGTACTTCACCGGAGGAAGAAATGTGATCTCTTCATAGATCGAGACAACCTCGTCGTAATTCAAGCCCAGGTGATCGCAGTACCTCTCCACCTCCTGGGCCCAGGCAATCATCAGGCCGAAGTAGGTGGTCTCAGTGAGCTTCGCGAGTTCCGTGGCCTCTGGAGACGAGAGGATCCTGGTTTTCATGCCCAGCGACTGGAAGTGTGCGGCAGCCCGCTCGGCCGCAGCTGAGTCAAGCGCTCCGACGAACTTCGTATAGTGAAAAAGGTCCTCGACCATCCTAATGTGCTTGCCGCGCACCGGACTGTTCACCACGGTGGCGCCGGATCGCTCCGCAACGGCGCGCGTCGTCCCAACTGCTACGGTGCTGTTGATAATCGTCAGCGCAGGTTTGAAATATTCGATACGGCGTGTGGTTTCACCCACGAAATCTTCGATCTGGAACGGAAAGCAAATGTGCATGACGTCGATCTCTTGAAATTTTTTCACCACGGGCTCGATGTCCACACCGATCGTCGGGTGATGCCGATTTGCGATTTCAAAAAGAGGTCTCCCCACCTCTCCAAGCCCTACAACAACAATTTTCTTGGGTTCAGCCATGTGCCAGAGATCCTAACCGACTCAAACATTGTTGAGGATTCACATTGCCGATGCAACAAAGGATATACTTATTAATCAGGGACACGTTGATTTGCTGCAAACCCACCACCCGTCACTGAATGGCCCATCTGGGCGAAACATGCGGCCGTTACGCAGCTAACATATCCCATTCCCAAAACAGTGATATCCATATAAGCGATGCCACCAAGGGTTCTACGCTTCGTTAACCGCAGCATCGTTCACGACACAAGCACAAAATTGTGCCACCTCTCTCGGGGTCTTATTCCAAAAGGCCCCCTTGTATCGCCGGCTTACGTATTCCAAAAACGACTTGTAACGGCTAATTGGATATTCCGTTGTTCTCGCCACCGCCCCATCAAAGCACAAATAATCGGGGTGCACGTTGACGAGCGCCATTCCGCCGTGCCTGGCAATCCAGTCGACTTTTTGCAGCCAGATGTTCGCCGTCTGTTCCCTCAGCAATAAGAAAAGCGTGAAATCCTGAGGCAGCGTGTAGGGGAGTTCAACGTAGCCGGCACGGGGCCTGCCGGAGGTCGAGCACGGCAACTGGTTCGCCGCCTTTGAATCGGCTTCCGACTTCCGCACCACAGGCGCAGGCACCCAGAAAGGAAAAATTTTATGGCGCCCTTCTGGCTGCGGCTCGAACGGCTCGGTATCGAAAGTGGAGGCATCATACTGAATATCGAGCTCGTGAAGCCAATCCAGTTTGTGGAGCATAAAACCTGATCTAAATCCTGCCGCATTCCAGTCGCGGAGATAGCGGTTAATCCTCGTGGCCTTGCGGCTAAACTCCCGTCGCGATACAAATAGTCGACCATCATGCTTAAGATCGTGTATTCCTACTTCGAACCCATTACTCACTAATTCATCTCTTAGTTCTGAAGGGACATTATAGTTTCCCTCCGGAATGAAGTTGAAAGAGGAGTGAAATCCGAACTCCTGCTCGAGTCGCAGTAAATCCCGGCACTTGGCCAAACCATCCTTGCCTTCGACATCATGCGTCAACACTAGGGCGAATTGCTTGCCATCCGGCCACCCAAGCCAATTGTCGGGCGCGCGTTCCGAAGCCGGCATGATGGGCCATATATCGCTGACTTTTTCCCGTTTCCGAATGGCAAACCATCGGCGAATTCCAATCCGGATAAATCGGGGAACGAACGGTTTAAGACCGTAGTAGATTCTGTGCCGTAACATGACACTACGAACTACCGAACTCAGCTACAACCGGGATGCTTCTCCCGGGATGGAGGAAGAAAGTGACGGTAGCGGCGATCCGCAAAATAGGCCTAACTTCCGCTTTCGAGCCACTTCGGAACGTAACTACGTGTCTTATTCAAGATCACCGCTACGTCCGCCCGCGCTCCGACAAGCTCACGATAGCCGCGTTTTACCACATCACGATGGTTTTTCTCCGCTTCTACTATTAGCAGAACCTTATCCATCAGCGCGGCCAAACCGATGGTTGGGCTGGTTTGGTTAATGGGCGGCATATCGAAAATAATGTAGTCGAAGTCGCTGGCCTTGAGATTTGGAACCAAAGCGAAGAATTTTTTGAGCCCAAGATGGGCGGATTTCTTGCCCGATCGCGTGATTGTTGCCAGGTACAGATTATCGGCAGCGGAAGTGATTGCTGCCTGGGGTTCAATGGCCGTAGTGAGAGAAGAAGCGGGGCGGCCGGCAAAGAATGGATGAACTTCGCCATTGGCAGCATTTACATCGACAAGGAGTACTTTACCATCACCGGTTTCCGAGAGGGCGGCAGCGACACCGGCAGCGAGAGTTGAAGTCCCCACGGCTTCGCCAAAGCCGGTAACACCTACCAACTTCGGTTTATGGGTAACTCCATGTAACTCGAAGTATAAACCAAGGCGGTCTCGAATCGCTTCGGAATAGGGACGGATGAAGTGCTCAACCTCCCAGGGAGCAAGAGTGGCCTCGCTCTTATCGGGCGTATCCTGACCGGCCCGCTGACCATTTTTCCAAGGCAATCGTAGGCGGCCTTTAATTCCTCGATTGATGCCTTGATAAGGAATCGAAAGCATGACGGGCGAACGAAGCTGAAGTTCGATTTCCGAATGGCGTTTGTAGGTATGATTGAAGACGAGCTCAGAGAGCAATGCGAGACCGATTCCCAAAGGGAGTCCACCTCCGGCAAATCCGAGCGCGATCTTGTTGCGAGTCTTTGTCACCTTTCCCGGCGGAGAAGGTCTCTGGATCGGGCTAATGTTCGGCATCTTGGAAGGATCAAGGGCTTCGTCCACCCGCGCCTTTTCCAGTGTCCCCGAATAATACTTGTAGTTTTGTTCTTCCAGTTCCTTGCTGCGCTCAAGACTGGCAATTTGCGGTCCAATGTCGGCCAACTGTTTCATCCGATCTTGCAATTGCGTCTTCTGGCGACGCAAGTCGTCTAGTTTTGACTTCATTCCGGCAAGACGCGCACGCTCAACCGCTAAATTCATCTGGCCCGATCCTTCTTTGGCTCCTGTAGTTGCAAGCTCCGGAAATTTCTTTTCCAAGTTCCGTTTTTGGTCCTCCAAATCAGTAATATGCGCCTGATTCATCTTCAGCAGGACATTTTCAGGAGTATACTTGGCGGACATCTCCAATTGAGTTTCACGCAATTTCGCCAGATTAGTGACGAGCGCCTGATGGTCGCCAATGTCCTTGGTCGATGCCAGGTGGGTGGGCGGTGTAGCGTTGTCCTTGGCGTTATCCTTAGTCGTGTCCGTCTCGTTCAAATTTCCTGCTGCTCCGCCTTGCTCAATCTGTTTCACTTTAGCTTGCTGCTCGGCTAGGTCGGCTTCTGCCGCTCTTAATTGATCCTCCAAGCGCTCGGACTGCTGATTAAGGCTATCCATAGTATCTTTGAGTGATATTATCCCCGCTTTAGCGTTCAGCGCCTTGAGGGCATCTTCCGTTTGGTTAAGCCGGGCGCGGAGCTGGTCGGATTGCTGACTGACAAAGTCGAACGCGCCAGCCGACCGGTGCACTTCAAGGTGTTTGGTGAAATAACGATTGACCAGTTCATTCAGAACGACGGTAGCGACTTCCGGTTTCCGATCTTGATAAGAGACCCCGATGATGTTGCTATTCTTGGCTGTGGTAGTGGCAAGGCCGGAATTAATTGCGGCGGCAGCTGCCGAGACCTCCGCTGCGATTACACCGTCGTTGGTTATGCCTGTGCCACGATTCCCACTTTGACCAGACATGGCATCGACCGGATCAACGGCGCTTCTTTCGAGCACATAACGAACGAGCAGCCGGGCGTCCGATTCATAAACTGTTGGGTAGAAAAAATAAATACCCGCAGCTGCAACAATTCCGAAGACAGTAAAGCCTAAGATAAATCGCTTCCATTTGAAGATGGCGGACAGGATATTGCGTAAATTAAGATTGGAAGGTTCAGGTTCTGTTCGATGTTCAGGCATATATTAAGGGAGGAAGTGCATCAGTCGAGATGCGGATATATTATAGCACCAGACAGCCTATTAAGCGAGGCCGGTAACGCGCGAAAAATGTGTTGGTGAAGTGTGAAGCGACTGTCGCGCTGATGTGTCCAAGACGCGCTCGCCATTTCAAAACGAGCGTAGCTTATTTCTTCTTCAGTCGCGCCCCACGAAAGTTTAAAACGCCGCAGACCATCATTTTTTTTGTCGGTCCTGCCGAAGTGCAAAGCCGCAGCGCCTCCTTCGGCCAAATACCTTATTGCTTCAAACATGGCGAGGTTATTGGCGCGAAGCTCCTGGAACCTTTCATCAGAAGCGCCAAATTTATACACAGCATGCCGCCCAAGCCTAAAAAACATGGCGGCCGCGATGGCGGCTTTTTGGCATTCGACGAGAACAATAAACCCATAACCGGCGCTAATTAGATGCCGTTGAATGTTGATAAAAAAAGATCGCGGCTGCGGTGGCACTCCATGTCGGCGGCGGGTCCGAATATGCAGCTTGTAAAACTCATTCATCGCCTGCGGGCTGGATTGAATACTTACAGTTAGTCCACTGCGATGCGCCTTGCGTACCGCTCGCTGAACCGAGCCCGAAAAATTCGAAATGAGCGCCTCCGGGCCGATTGTCAAATCAAGAAAGTGGCCGTAATAAGAGTCGGAAGCAGGCACATCAACGGGGACGATTGAATGGCTTCGTATCTCGAAGTAGCTCCAGGCTCGCTCACGCGCGATCTGCTGCAACTTTTGCGTCACAAGCTCGTGCCCAACACTACTAAAAGTAAGCGGAGTACAATAGTCGCTAAATGGCAGGCAAACGCCACGCGCTCTTGTCAGCACACTTTTGACTTCCATGATGGGAACAAGAGCTTGGAGAGCGCCGTTTAACGACATTTGGACGTAGCACGGTCGATGGCCGTAGGTATCAACCAAGACGCGTGCCCAAGCCGTCGAATGAAAAATGGTCGCATCACGATGCATTTTGATCATTTTCTCCCAGCTATTGTCGGCGAAGGGATTCACGAGCTCAGCACTTAGCGAATGCCCGGCTAGTTCTGTTTTCACGCCTTCTTCGCTCTCCGGCCGCGGTAAAGGGCGGAGCGTCGGCGCGACCAGAGTCGACGCCGTTGCTGTCGGATCCTTCACTTTACTAACGGCTGTCACGCCATTACTCCGGTATTAACGATTTCCGTGGCGGTCTCGACAACGTAGTCAACCTGTGCTTCGACAAGTTCGGGGAACATGGGCAGGGATAAAAATTCTTCTGCAATCTGTTCCGAAACCGGGAACGCGCCGCGTTCGTGCCCCAAACTGGCATAAGCCTGTTGGAGATGAACTGGGACGGGATAGTGCACGCCACATCCGATCCCCCTGGCTTCCATCTGCCGCATTACTTCGTTTCGGTCCGGCACCCGGATGGCATACACATGATAGACGTGGCTAGCGTATTCAGCTTCGAATGGAGCCACGATTTCTTCGACCGCGTTAAACGCGGCAGTATAGCGAGCGGCATGGGCGCGGCGTCGTTCATTCCCGCGCTCGAGATGTTTCAGCTTGATTGCAAGACATGCACCCTGAATCGCATCCATGCGGCAATTCCAACCGACAACCGTGTGATGGTATTTCCGTGCCTGACCGTGATCGCGCAACATCCGAATCTTGTCGGCAAGCTTGAGATTATTCGTGACAATGGCGCCTGCCTCGCCCAGCGCGCCGAGATTTTTTCCAGGATAAAAACTAAAGCATCCGATTTCGCCGATTGAACCAGCTCGCCGCCCCTTGTACTCAGCGCCATGGGCCTGGGCCGCGTCTTCGATAACCGGAATTCCATGCTGCCGGCCGAACTTTAGAATTGGATCCATATCGGCCGTTTGACCAAAGAGATGAACGGGAACGATCGCTTTTGTTCGGCTCGTTAGTGCGCGGGGCAGCGCTGCGGAAGCCATCGTGTAAGTTCGTTCGTCGATATCGACGAAAACTGGCTTTGCACCGCAATAGGTGATCGCTTCGGCCGTCGCCATGAAAGTGCTGGGCACGGTGATAACCTCATCGCCGGGACCGACACCGCAGGCCAGCAACGCTAGCCAGACCGCCTCCGTTCCACTCCCCAACCCAACCGCGTAATCGCATTTGCAAAAGGCAGCAAAAGCTTCCTCGAAATCGGCGACCGCGGGTCCGCCAGCAAAGATTCCGCTGTCGATCACGTCGGCAATGGCGCTTTTGAAATGGCCCCGAAGAGGAGCGTGATGGGCTTTAAGATCTAAGAACGGGACTCTCATTGATGGAGGGAATTTGATTGTTAAACAGCCGGGCCGGGTTTCCGGCAACAGTGGCATTTGGGGGGACGTCTTTTGTCACAACGCTACCGGCGCCGACGATTGCGTTTTCGCCGACCGTAATGCCGCCAAGTAAGGTTACGCCGGAACCGATCGAGGCGCCGCGTCTAACGACCGTAGCTTCGCAACTCCAGTCCTCTTCCGTCTTCAACGCGCCATCGCGGGTCGTTGCACGCGGATACTTGTCGTTAATAAAGGTGACGCTATGCCCGATGAAGACGTTGTCTTCCACAGTCACACCTTCACAAATAAAAGTGTGACTCGAAATTTTGCAGCGCGCGCCGATTCTAGCGTTTTTCTGGATCTCGACAAAAGATCCGATTTTGGTTTCGTCGCCAATCTCACAGCCATAGAGATTGACAAAACCAAAGATGCGCACATCGCGTCCGAGCTTTACGTCTGGCGCGATTAGTTGGTGGGCCCTCGGGGCGTCGCTCATACGGCGAGAGGCCCGACCTGAAGGGCTCCCCGACCTTGCTTCGAGCGTGGAGGCACGATGCCGTCGTCACGCTTGCGCAGGAAGTTCACCGGCGCGCCGTTGGCTTTGAGCGAAGCTGTCGCCGCCTCCAGAATAGTGACCAGTTCCAAGCCGGAACGGCCACTGGTTGTCGGTTCCATTCCACTTTCGATGCAGTCGATAAAATGCTGACACTCCACCTTCAGGGGTTCTTCTTGTTGGATGTGAGGAATGTAGCTGTCGCCATAATGATAAGAGTAATGGAACTCGGCAAAGGTATCGTAATGCGGGGGACGATCGACACGAACGTCGTAAATTCGAATTTTTTCCAGCGGTTGCAGATCATCGTAAACAATCATCCGCCGGGTTCCAACAATGGTCATTTCCCGGACTTTGCGCGGCTCAAGCCAACTGCTTTGGATGGTTGCGAATTTCTTGTTGCGAAAAGAAAGCGAGAGGTTGGTGACATCTTCGACACCCGACGTGACGTGCGCATTTCCTTGGCAATTCACGGTCAGAGGCAATTCGCCGACAATATGAAGGATAATGGAAATGTCGTGAGGCGCGAGATCCCAGACCACGTTGATGTCCTTCTGAAATAATCCGAGATTGAGGCGACGGGAGTTGATGTAGCGAAGGTCGCCTATGTCGCCGGCGTTGATGATGTCGCAGATTTTGCGGACGGAAGACGAATAAAGGAAGGTATGACCACTCATTAGAACGACACCTTTTTCGTCGGCGATCTCGATCAACTCTTCACACTCTGCCGAAGACGCGGCGAGCGGTTTTTCCACCAGTGTATGCTTGCCTGCGAGCAAGCTCGCTTTGGCCAGGTTGTAATGATAGGCGACGGGCGTAGCGATGGCGAGAGCCTGGACGTCCCGGTCGTTGATCAGAGTAGCAGCGTCGGTGTGGGCATCCATGTCCGAGTAAAGCGTTCGCAGATGGCGCAATCGGCTCTCGTTGACGTCACAAATCGCTTTGAGCCGACAACTGGCAAGCGCCTTGAAATTGCGGACGAGGTTCGGGCCCCAATAACCACACCCGATTACCCCAACATTAATGGGTGATGACATTTTCGACGGAATTAAGTCTTTACCGGCGGAGTTGGTTGAGCACCAGAACGGGGCAACGGTTGCATGGAAAACTGGCCAAGAATCGCCGGCAGAGTTCGCACGATAATCTTGAGGTCCAATGACAGGGAAATGTTGCGCGAATAAAATATGTCCATTTCGATCATCTCGCGAAAGGTTGTTCGGTTCTTGCCGTTTACCTGCCAAAGTCCGGTCAAACCAGGCAGCGCATTAACGCGTGCGCGTTGCGCCGGCGCGTAGCGCTCGAATTCTGGAACGGTGCATGGTCGTGGTCCGACGAGACTCATTTCTCCCTTCAACACATTGAAGATCTGTGGCAATTCGTCGAGGCCTGTTGCTCTTAAAAACTTCCCGCCAACGATGAGCCGCGAATCTCCCGTGGCGTCAAGTTTAATCATCGGGCGGTCGCTGATAATCAAATGCTCAAGATAAGCTTCATGCACGTGAGTCTCTGCGTTCACTTTCATGGTGCGGAATTTCACGAGCATGAAACGGCGTCCCTTGAATCCGATGCGCGGTTGACGGTAAAAGATTGGGCCCGGTGACGTCACGGCAACCCACAACGCGATCAAAGTCATGATCGGCAGCCAGAACGGGAACAGCAGCGCGACGATGAAAAGGTCGAGCAGGCGTTTCCATGTCGGCAGGGCGGCTGCCAATTCTTTAGCCGAGTATGGTTGGGACCAAGGGGCGCCCTCCGACTCGCCGCGATGAACTCGTGCCACTTCGGTGACAAGATGATGCAGAAGTTCGGTCATTTCGGCTGATTCCGCGGCGTCCGTAGGCGCGATACGACGGGCTCGTGACTCACGATTTGTCATTCGACGTCCAGT
Source organism: Verrucomicrobiota bacterium (assembly GCA_003219175.1). GTDB lineage: Bacteria > Verrucomicrobiota > Verrucomicrobiia > Chthoniobacterales > UBA10450 > AV69. The sequence goes on from QHPU01000017.1 coordinate 13,454, forward strand.
TGTCCTGCCATCCATGATAAATTGGTTCTTCTGTGGTAACGCTCCGCGGGATTGAGACACGCTGCCGCCCCTGGTTGCTGGCAATTAATTTCTGGCCAGAACCTTCCCCACACTAATTGTCGCGGTCACTCTCCCACGCGGACACGCTATAATTTCCACGCTTACTAGAGCTACAACTTTAACGAGTTTTCGTCAACTGTATTCGCTCTTATTTTTAAAGGTTTTTATGCTACCTAAAATTCGATAGCTTCTTCTCCCCCGTTGCGATTAAACTGCTGCTTTTTTAATCAGTTGCGCGCCAACGGCGCCCCGTTATTGCTCTCCTAGCAGATATCATCCCATGCCCGAAATTCCACGCCACATTTCGCTGCTCATGCGTCGCTCTATCAATTCACAGCGGCGCACACATCACAACTTGCCACAATCAAGCTTTCGCGCCCTCGCGTTCGGGTCACCCCTTCCATCCTCCACCTAAAGAAAACGGGACCGTCGCGAATTCTGGTCGCCTCCATTCTGACACTAAATTTCCCCTAGCCTACCGGTTCGCGAACGTACTCGACCCGGGCCGCCTTTTGATGATCTGCCGTTTTCTTTTCCATTCGATCGATGCGGCGGCCGACAAAAAAAATTGAGCCGCGCCGCGGGATGGGTGCCCGCTAGCGCGGCTCGGGGCATGGCTACTACTTTCTACTGCGGAAGTTTTGCTGGCGGAAAACCGAAAAATTGCTCAAAAAGGTCGGTTACCTCTTCCCAGGCCGCGCGGCGGGTTGAAAACCGCCACGCGGGCACTGGTGAAGGAATTAGTTATACTGTTTGGGACCTTTTCCGCCGCTGGTCTGGCCGCCGCCGCCTTTGGCATCCTTGGTCGGCTTGAGGTCACGCACGTTAACTTTATTTTTCTTCTCTTCGCTCATATTACCTTTCTTAGTTGTGTTTTTGGTTTTGGGTTGTGTTTGCGCCGAATAGTTGCTGTCCCCCTACGACCTTCTCGTCTGGGATCAGGTCGTCCAAACGGATCAGCTTATCTTTCGAACGCTTCTGCCGTTGAGCTCCACGCTCCCCAGAATCTGCGTCCTTCTTTTCCTTCGACGAACTCACCGGCGCTCTATTAACACCAAGCGTGCCATGAGATTCTTGCCTGTGACTTCTTACTGAATTACAGAGAAATATTTAGGCGTTAAGTTCTTCCAAAACAGACCGTTATTTCTTTAAGTCGATTAGTGAAAATTCCGCGCAGCCCCCTTTTCGCCGCTTCAGATGGTGGCCTCAAATTTGGGCCAGTCGGCAATATTTCGATTAAGCCTGGATCACTTATGATCCAGTCCACGCAAATGGCGACTCAGCGTAGCTCGCGAAATTCCAAGAATTTTTGCAGTCTTTCGCTGGTTCTGGTTCGCTTCTTTGTAAACAAAACGGACGTGCCGTTTCACCGCACTTGCCAGCGAAAGATCGCCACCATCATACTCATAATGCGGCCGCGCTGAATTCTTGTCGAGAGAATTGGCGGAGGCTTCGAGCGGTTCGAGATCCGGCGGAAAAAGAACGTGCTCCGGCATGATGACATCGCCATCGCAAAACAGCGTCATGGTTCGGACGGTGTGACTGAGCTCGCGTAAATTTCCGCGCCAGTCGTGTGTCAGCAAGCGATCCATCGCCGCCGGATGAATCGCAGTGATCCTTTTTCCCAGCCGCAGGGCTGATACTTTCAGTTCGTTTGCGATCAATCCGGGCAACTCTTCACGGCGATCGCGCAATGCGGGAATCAAAATCGTCAGACCGTTCAGGCGATGATAAAGGTCTTCGCGAAATTTCCCCTGCCGCACCCGATCACGCAGCGACACGTTGGTTGCGCAAATGATTCGCGCGTTTGTATTCAACATCCGTTCGGAACCGAGCCGCTCGAACTCGCCATACTCGAGCACGCGCAAAATTTTTACCTGGGCCAGCGGACTCATGTCGGAAATTTCGTCGAGGAAAATTGTGCCATCGTTCGCGAGTTCGAATTTGCCCTTCATGGCTTGTTGCGCGCCGGTGAACGCGCCTTTTTCGTGACCGAAAAGCTGGCTCTCCAACAGCGTATCGCTCATCGCCGAAGCATTAAAAGCAATGAATGGACCTTGGGCGCGAGCGGAGGAGTTGTGAATGGCCTGCGCCAGCAGCGTTTTTCCGGTGCCGGTTTCGCCCAGCAAGACAAT
>QHPU01000165.1 GCA_003219175.1 Verrucomicrobiota bacterium
ATCCCGCCCATGATTACGTTACCGGCATCGGGGGTCACGATCTCACTTTGGATCATTCTGCTGGTCGCCTTTGTTGGTGGATTGTGCAGTGGATTTCTTGGCGGCGGCGCCGGTTACATCCGGATGCCGTCGATGGTTTATGTCCTCGGAATACCAACCCACCTCGCGGTCGGCACCGATCTTTTTGAGATCATTATTTCCGCCAGCTACGGCACTTTTAGCCACGCGATCAAAGGCAACGTGGACATATTGATTGCCCTGGTGATGCATACGGGGGCTGCAATCGGGGCACAGCTTGGTGCGATTTCGACCCAATATTTCGCCGGCCCGAAGATTCGTCTCGCCTTTGTGCCGCTACCGCTGATCGGCGCGGCCATTGTCATTTACACCATGTTTACCGGTCACAAGCTATGAACATCCTGATTTGCAGCGACGGCACTCCGGCTTCTGACAACGCCGCGCGGCTCGGCGGTTTATTGGCCGGCGCGACCAAAGCCCAGGTCGCGCTCCTCGGCATCGCGGAAAATCCGAGCGACGAACAACCACTCCGACAAGCTCTCGCTCAGGAAACCGACATCTTCCGACGAGCCGGTGTCGAGCTCAAAACTGCAATCCAGAAGGGGGAGCCGACTGCGCAAATTCTCGGCGAAACCTCCACCAAAAAATACGACCTCATTGTCATCGGCTCCCGCCGCAGACATGCATCCGGCCGAACCTACGAAATCATTAAAGCAATTGAGCCGCCGGTGCTGGTGGCGCTCGGAGCCTGCGAGCGGCTCTCGCGCATTCTCCTTTGCAGCGGCGGCAAACATTTTATCGACGATGCTGTTCGGCTTACCGGCACGCTGGCCGCCGCTCTACGCGCAGAAGTAACCTTATTCCATGTCGTAGCCGAGCCTCCCGCCATTTACGCGCATCTCGTGCAGCTGGAGGAAAACGTGGATGCTCTGCTCGCTTCGGGTTCAGAACTTGGTCGCAATTTGGTCGCGGAAAAGAAAGCGCTCGAAAAACTCGGCGTCGTTGTCAATGTGCGCGTCAGGCATGGCTTCGTCGTCGATCAACTCCTGGATGAAATACGGGAGGGCAATTACGATTTGATCGTTTCCGGTTCCTCTCGTGCGCGTGGCCCATTGCGTTATTACATCATGGGCGATGTCACGCAACGCATTCTCGACTCTGCCGAATGTTCCGTGCTCGTTGCTCGCTCTCAACCGCCCGGGCCGGCCAGAGGCTTGTGGCAATCATTCGCCCGGCTGTTTCGCTAAGCACTGTAGCCGTGGTCGCCGGCCGCGGCTCAAATTGCACGACTAAGTCGCGGCCAGCGACCGCGCCTACAAGTTTTCGATTGAAACTTCGCCGCGCATCAATCCTTCGCCCACCAGCACCGCGTCGATCGGATAAGCCGCCATCCGTTTCAAATCTGCCATCGTTCGGATGCCGCTTTCGGTGACGATGGTGATCCCTTGAGGAATTTCCGGTAGCAATTTTTCCGTGGTGGCGAAATCAACTTCCAGCGTCGCCAGATTGCGATTGTTGATCCCGATAATTTTTGCGCCGGCATCAACCGCCATTCCGATTTCGTTGCCAGCGTGCACCTCCACTAGCACGCTCAATTTATATGTCGTCGCGAGGTGGTGGAGAGCACTTAGTTGCCCCGGCTTCAATGCGGCAACGATCAACAGAAGCGCGTCGGCACCGATCGCGACCGATTCAAAAACCTGCGCCTCATCGATGATGAAATCCTTGCGCAAAACCGGCAAAGCGATCGCCTGGCGCACTGCGGTTAAGTGTTCGGCCTTGCCGTCAAAATAATTTTGCTCGGTCAGAACGGAGATCGCGTCGGCTCCGGCCTCAGCATATTGCCGCGCGATTTGCGCGGGATCATATTTCGCCGCGATCAGACCAGCTGACGGCGACGCTTTTTTTGTTTCCGCGATAACGCGAACTCGGCGCGCTCTTCGTCGAATCGCTCCAGCGAAATCGCGAATGTCTCGCCGTTCTTGCGCCAGACCACGAAACCGCTTTGCGCGCGACTTCACTGCGGCGATCTCGCTGCGTTTTTCCGCTATGATTTTTTCCAGCCAGTTCACAATTTGATCCGTAATTGTAAGGCGCATTGGACAGCCCCGAAAGCATTCGGAGTTCATCGAAACGCCCTCCAATTCATACCACCGAGCGATGGCACCTCCTCCGGGCTATGGTTCGCGGTGGAAACGGACCGGGAACGGGCGCGTCGAGAGATAAAGCGACGCAACTGGCTGGCCCATCTCTGGCGGGAATGGATAGTGGAAAGCCGACGGCCCATCGCACGTGTGTTTGTGCATCCAACGCCGGCCACTTGGAGCGACGGGAATCTGACTGCCGCATGGATCGGCCACTCAACCGTCCTGATGAATTTTTGCGGCGTCACAATTTTGACCGATCCCGTTTTGTTTTCGCGTATCGGAATTCGCCTGCCATTTCTTACGATTGGCCCGAAACGGCTGACCGAACCGGCGCTGACTTTTGCCGAGCTTCCGCCAATCGATCTCGTCCTGCTTTCGCACGCACACTTCGATCATATTGATCGGCGCACCCTGAAATTATTTCCCGAATCGACGCGCGTGATCACGGCGAGCCAAACCCGTGATTTGCTTAGGCGAACAAAATTCT
>QHPU01000104.1 GCA_003219175.1 Verrucomicrobiota bacterium
AGTTCGGGTTCAATCCAAACCCGATAATCGACCGCTTGGCCTTTGCTCGGAACAAACTGGGCACCCTCCACATCTGCCATTTCCAGAATGAGGTAAAGGCCATATTTCCGTGCCAGAGCAAGGTGAGCATCCAGGCGCTGCCAGCCTGATTCGAGATACTCGCCAGGCTTGGCCTCGTTAAAAAGACGCTGATAACTGAGCATTACCGTCACGGCATTGAACTTCAGCTGTGCGATCCGCTCGTAGTCATCCTCGATTGGATCAGCGGAGAGTGACCCCGCCCCGATAGCTCGAATCCGAAATTCGCGATCGCCCGCCGCAATCAGGCGCTGGCCGGCTACTCGAACGTATTCGCGCGAGGAACCGGGTGACGAGGCCGGTGCGGGTTCGGATGACGTGAGGCCGAAAGCCAGCGCGACGTTGCTGCTAATTACGCCGAATGAAAGAACGGCGACCGCGAATTGCGATTTCATGTCGACCACTGTCGCTCCATACCGCTAGAGAATCACGCACCGTCGTAGACCAGTTTGGTGAAGACATCGCCATTAACAAAGGAGCCGGCCCATTTGCTGTCGTAGGCGGCAGTTGGTTTGGCGGCGATGATTTCCTCGAGCGATTTGCCTTCCTTCTTCAGCGCGGCGACGCGATCGTAAATCGTTACCAGCATGTCGCGGTAATCGGTCAGCTCCGCTTTGCCAGCGATTTTGCCGTGCCCCGGAATGACGATCGTTTTGTCAGTTACTTTTGCCAGGTTTGATTCGGCCGCCTTGATCATGCCTTTGATGTTCCCGCCGGTGGAATAATCGATGAATGGATAATGACCGTTCCACCAGGTATCGCCGCAATGAAGCACATCTGCTTCTGCGAAGTAGGCCGAGAGGTCGCCATCCGTATGACTCGGGCCGTAATATTTGAGCGCGATCGTAGCGCCATTGAAGTGCAGTGTCTTTTCGTCGCCAAAAACTTCACCTGGAATCGCGCCTGCGGGGGACGGCGGAAAAGTAAAGTCCCACCCTTCTACTCGCGTCGATGTCGCGAGGTTCTTCCTGGTGTTTTCGTGGGCGAGAATTTGCGCGCCATCTTCATGCATCCATTCGTTGCCGTCGCAATGGTCGAAATGCCAGTGCGTATTAACGAGATGTTTGATGGGATCGGGACTTAAATTCGTCAGAGCATCTGTGATCTTTGCGCGCGAAGTCGCATAGCCCGAATCAATGATTAGTTTGCCGTCCGGTCCGGTTAGCACGGCAATATTTCCGCCCGAACCAATGAGCGTACTAACATTGCCACGTAATGGTTGAACGGTGATGGTTGCCGTTTCCGCGCGTTTGCGCGCAGTAACGACGATATTTTCGATCTCAGCGAAGAGCCGCTTTCGAGACCACCAGGCCCCTGTCAAAACTAGGAAACATCGGCGGGAAAGGTGATCCGAATGTCCGGCGGCAGGGCATGGGAAATGTGTAGGATTGGAGCAGTGGATTGGGGAAACTGCGTTCGATCGAGCGATTCTCCTCTGTCATATGGGTTTCGTTCCCCGACTTTGCAGGATTTGCGAGGGTAGGGTGCAGCATTGTTAGACGATCCGATATTGGTTTGTGAGCAATTTGACGGATGGGATTTACTCAAGCAATTCAACTGAGTCGCCCTTGCGAATCATTCCTTCCGCGAGGACAGCGCCGTAAACTCCAGCGAAGCCATCGTGAGCTTGCGCAACTTTCTTCAAGATTGCCGGCGTTTTCTCCGCGGTTTCGGGATCGAGTGTGATCATCATGCAGCGGGGATCACGCTCAAGAACCGCTACGACAACTTTCGAGCCGATCCGCAGCGATTTTCCGACCAATTCATTCTCGGCAAACGCAGCTGACGATTTCAGATCTAGATAGACGTTTGCCCGGAAACGGCGTTTATCGACGGTTACTCCGGTTTCTTCCCCAAGCCTTTTCGCTGATTGAATGGCGAAGATCGACAATGGACGACAATCGGTCAGCGCCTTGTCGGACCGAATTAATCTTAGTTCGTGGCTCCCATCGACGTTCGCGCGTAAGCTGTCGATCAATGCCGGATCGTCGATCGGGAAAGTTTTTTTATCGGGCGTTTCGACATCGATCATCAAGTCAGATGGGTCTGCTGTGATCGGGTTGGCGTTCGCTTTTTCGGCTTCGCTCAGGTTGCGTGGGCGCGCGGCCTTTTCTGGATTTCGGAACTGCGCCCGGTAGCGAATCATTTGGCGCTGGTCGCGGCCGGTGAAAAAGGGAAATCCCTTACGGTTGGCAGAACTTTCGAATGCAAAAAGTCGGTCACCGTAGACTCCGGCAAAGCCAGCGAAAATTTCGTCCAGCTCTTCGCCTCGCATACTCTTGACCGGATACCGCCAAACGCTTTCGACCGTGCCGACGACGCTCATATTTCAACGGTATATGAAGCAACTGCCATTAACGAAACAAATACATATCGCGTTGCAATCATTACAAATCGGTTTGAATGAAATTTGGACTCGCATGAATGTCGATTTGCCGAAGGATGCCGTCACCAGAGTTAACGAATCGATGCGGAGTATTCGGGGGAATTACGGCAATGCCGCCGGCCTGAACTTCACGTTCTTCATCGCCGACCGTGATCCTGGCAGAGCCTTCGATGACGAAGGCGACTTCGACGTACGGATGTTTATGCAGCGGCGGACCCTGCCCGGGCTTGGCGGTGACGATGTAAGTGGAGAAAGGCGCACCTTGCCTTTGGCCGACGAACTCATGCGACATTCCAACAAAAGGCAATTGCTCGAGATCCAGAAAACTCATACTTTTGGAATTAATCTATTCGTTGGAAGTTTCCAGCAGTTAAAGCTGAGAGACTCGTGGGACATGCGCGCGCACGAGGATGGGTGTATGAGTGACACATGTCAGATCCTAGAAATGTGGCGCACGCCAAGAAAATCGTTCAACAAAAGCATCACCAGGAAACAAAGCCCGAACGGAAATCGAAGAAGGGGAAGAAATCTAGCGCGGTTGCAGCGGTTAATGGTCAGCTTACTGCAATTGCGACGACACAGCCACCCCCTCCCGAACCAAAGCAAGAACACGTTCCCGGCGAACACGAAAAATCGGTGGCAGTTCTTTCCAAGCTCAAGGACATGGAATTTCATTCCAAGGCGAATATAGAGGCGCTGGCGCAACTGACGCTGACCATTGAAGACGAACTCAAGCAGAAGGAGTTTTCAAATGGACTTGGAGAGGTCTATTCGGCACAAGATGGTTTTCACACGAAACTGGGCGCGCTGATCCAGAGCTACGAAGCGAAATGCGAGAGTTTAAAGCCCTCGGCTTGAATCAAGCCGCAAAACGCATTTCCCTTCTCCACGGCGGGTGCAGCGCGCCAAGTTCCGCCAGTCGCAGCGGTGTTCAGTGCTCTGCGAAAAATTCGCTCTAGCTTCTCCCTCTCAGATTTCTTCAAATTCGCCCCGCTCGCGGTTTTTCTGGACGCGATCCCACGGGAATGATTTGCCATTCATCGCAATGTAAACGCCGGGAGGCAACACTTGGGCGAACGACAACGCGCTGCCGAGATTGAAGAGACCGTCGGAGCTGCCAAAGGCATAGGGGATCATCGCGCCGGTGAGCACGATTGTTTTTCCCGAAATCGCGTGCGCAATTGCGGCAGCAGTGTCCGTCATCGTGTCGGTCCCGTGGGTGATAACAATGCGATCTTCGGGCGATTGCGCACAATTCTGCACGATGAGGCCACGATCGGCGTCAGTCATTTCCAGACTGTCGATCATCATTACGGTGCGGATGGTTACCTCGACGCGTGAGCGTCCCAAACGCAGCATCTCGGCGACATGAGTATCCTTGAAATAGAGTCTCCCGGTAAGTTCGTCGTACTCCTTATCGAAGGTGCCGCCGGTAACGAGGATTCTAATCGGCATGGGTCAATTTGCGCGGAGCCAATGCATTTGGGCAAGTTTAGAATTGGGGACTGGCGCTTGAGGATTTTATTGGAGGGCCGGTCGCTCTCCGAGCGCCGTAGGGTCGACGAAGCGGAGACTGTGTCGTCCCTAACTTGATTGAATGAAAAGTGACGATGACAGTGGCGAGTAAAAAACTCGGATGAACAAACGAACTTTCTGTTTCTGGTTAACGATTGGCTGTGCGTTTCTCAGTTGCGCGTGGAAGTCAATCTACGCCGCTGATGATCCAAATGCAGCAGCTCGGGCGACGCTGGAGCGGATTCAGGCTTTGCGCCAGGAACGGCCCAACGATGGCGTGCTCGTGTATTACGAAGCTGCGTTCCAAAGCCAGGTCGGTCAGAACAAGCTTGCGCTGGAGCTGCTCCGCAGTTTGAAGGGACGCAAGCTCGGCCTCATTCCTACCCGCGATCTAGGATTTGATGCGGTTTGGGATGACAAAGATTTTCAAACAATTCGGAACGAACTCGCTGACGAAGACATCAAAACGCCGGATGCGCCGGTGGCTTTTCGGCTGAAGGATCCGAAACTTATTCCGGAAGGGATTGCTTATGACCCAACGAGCAAACGGTTCTTTCTCGGGAGCCTCCCGCAGCACAAAATTATTGTGACTGATGCGAAAGGCGAGGCGCGCGATTTTTCCGCTCCGGGAGATAAACTAGACGCTATTCTAGGGCTCGCGGTCGATGCAGCGCGTGGACATATATATGCCGTTAGCACGAATGGATTCGAAGACAGCGGGAAAACCGAGCGTCGCAACGCAATCATGCGTTATAATCTGAAGGATGGGCGTCTAACGGACCGCTTTGCTGCGCCGGAAGCAATGCAACTCAACGATGTCGCGATCGCGCCGGATGGCACCGTCTACACCACGGATTCGGCTAGCGGCACCGTTTTTCGAAAGAAGCCAGACGAAAGAATTTTCACACGGTTAGGCGAGACGGGCGAAGTTCGCGGCGCCAACGGGATAACTTTTAGCAGCGACGGAATCTTGTACGTCACATTATCGACCGGAATCGGTCGAGTCGACACTGCTACCGGTGGAGTAACACGATTGCCGCAGCCGGACAGCGTAGTAACGGGTGGGATTGATGGACTGTACTGGCACGATGGCGACCTGTTCGGCATTCAGAACAGCACAAACCCCGGACGCGTTGTTCGCATCGCGTTAGCTGACAAGGGGAGCAGGGTTGCCGGTTTAACTGTGTTGCAGTCATATCGTCATCCGGACTTTGATGAGCCGACTACGGGCGCGATCGCCAACGGTGCGCTAAATGTGATCGGAAATTCTTACGTGGGGCATTATCAGCCGGACGGGAGTATTAAAGACTCGGCGGAGTTGAGGGGGACGGCGATAGTTGCTGTGCCATTGGGCGTTCCGTCGGCGCACTAGTAGGTCCGAGCCAGACTGGCGGATGCGGCCCTCTCGACTCTGTAGCCGCGGTCGCTGACCGCGGCCCGGCGAATTGTTCACGCCGTAGCCTTCGTGAAGGCGGAACGCTTCAATACGACGAAGCGAAGCGCAGTCACTTCACCCGATTGCCGTGTTTGATGATCATATCCACACGCTGCAAAAGATCGATATGCCGGAGGACGTCGCCTTTCAGTGCGATGATGTCGGCAAACTTTCCTGCGCTAATTGAGCCATAATCCTTGTCCACTTTCATCATAACGGCGGGCCAGTAGGTGGCCGCACGGATGGTATCCATCGGATCGACCCCGAGCTGGTTTACCCACGCATCCAGCTCATGCCAGGTGGAGCTGTTGTGAAACTTCATCGGGATGCCGCTGTCGGTACCGATCAACAAGACAACTCCGGATTCTTGGAGCTGCTTGAACTTGTTTCGGACCGTTTTCGCTCGCAACGGCGTGATTTGGTAGTAGGCCAGCTGGTTGGGACGCGAAATTGAACGCTTGATATCGTCGGCGATATCGGCTGGGATGTATTCTCGCCAGGCTGGATCATCCAACGGCTCGGGATTATCGACTAACGATTCGTAGTTAAGAAAGCCTTCAATTGTTGGACACCAGAAAAGTGGGCCGAGGCTCATCTTCGCCGTCCGTTCGTGCAGCGCTTTCAGGACGTCGTCGGGATAGCCAGGGGCGGCAGCCAGACCAGTGTGCTCGAAGCAATCGACCCCAACGGCCAGTCCGCGCCGAATTTCCTCGGGGCGATGTGCGTGCGCCACCACCGGAAGTTTGTGCGCGTGCGCTTCATCCACCACCGCCTTTACCTCCTCGATCGTCATCTGGTCCTGATCGATGAGCTTGATGATGTTGACGCCGGCATCGGCAAGCTGCTTGACCTTTGCCTTGCCATCGGCCGGACCCTTCACGCCCCACCGGAAAAGCTCGGTGCCGGGATAGGGTTCGTGCTGAATGAATGGACCGGCGACATAGAGTGTCGGGCCGGGAATTTCGCCGCGGTTGATTCGATCGCGGACATCGATGCTTTCCTTTAGCGGACCGCCGAGATCGCGGGCGCTGGTAATGCCCGCCATGAGTAATTGATGGGCCGCCGCGGGCATGATCTCGCTGCCGTAACGCGGCGGATAAGTTTTATCCCAATGATCGTAGTCGCTGTGACCGAGCAACATGGTATGGACATGGCAATCCCAAAGCCCTGGCAGCACGTCCATGCCTTCGGTCGAAATCACTTCTGCATCGGCCGGCACCTTGAGTTCGCCAACGGTCCCGACGGCGGTGACGCGTTCGTTTTCGATAATTATCACGCTGTTGGCCAATGGATGGCCGCCGAAGCCGTCAATGAGGCGACCGCCCACTAGCGCAAGCGGGCGTGCCTGAGCAGATGCGAGGATGAAACAGAAGGCAAACGTTCGGACGAGATACGTGTTCATGAAATAAAGCGGATGCAATATGCAGCGTCTTAGCAACCAAATTGTGATGAAATTAATACTCAAGGCAAAAGTCGCGGCACTGATAGAGTTCGAAAGCTACGTCACACCGGAATCCAAAATCAAAAGTCAAGCATCGGGCAATCTAAACCATCAGCCCCAGAGTTTTCGCGGAGGAAGGCCCATTTTACCATTGCGGTACCGGATACAGTGGTCGCGGTCCCGGCCGAGGAGTAACGAGCCGTCGAGATCGATCCAATCGGCGGTACTGGCAAGTAAACGAGCGGGAGCAATTCCTAACGAGGTGCAGACCATACAACCAATCAACAGTTTGAAGCCGGCCTGGCGCGCACCCCGCGCTAAAAGTAGCGCTTCGGTCAATCCACCAGTTTTGTCGAGCTTTATGTTGATGGCTTCGTAACGGTTTGTGAGGCCGGGGAGATCGGCAGTGGTATGGCAGCTTTCGTCGGCGCAAACTGGAATGGGATGATCAAGAGTCTCGAGGACGCCGTCGGCGTTTGCGGGGAACGGTTGTTCGATCAATTCGATACCGTTTTCAGCCAGCAATGACACAACGTTGCGATAATGATTTGGCGTCCAGGACTCGTTAGCATCGACCAGCAGGCGCGCTTTGGGTGCTGCTGCGCGAACGGCTTCAACTCGAGTCAAATCCGCGCCATCGCCTCCGAGCTTGAGTTTCAAAAGCGGCAGGTTTGCCACTGCTTTCGCCGCCGACGCCATTGCCGCCGGGGTATCGAGGCTAATTGTAAATGTGGTTTCCACTTCCGGAGCGATCGAGATGTCGGCTAACTCCCAGGCGCGCTTACCGGAAATTTTGGCTTCCAGGTCCCACAAAGCACAGTCGAGCGCGTTCCGAGCGGCGCCGGTCGGCAGCAGCTTTTGCAGTTGCTCCCGGTTCAGCCCATCCTTAATAGATCCGATTTCTGCCAGGACAGAGGCAGGAGTTTGGTTGTAGCGTTTAATCGGGACACCTTCACCGCGTCCGCTGTGTTGTCCATCAGTCACGGCCACGACTACGACACGCGCTTCCGTGCGAGTGCCGCGGGAAATACGAAACGGCTTGTCGAGGGGCCAAATTTCTTCGCCGGCATTGATCTGCATATTCACCACAGAGATCACGGAGTTCATAGAGGGCAAAATAATTTTCTCCGTGTGCTCCGTGTCCTGTGTGGTTAAATGCGCATCATGAAATCGAATAGAAGCATCGGCATGATTTTAGCCGCGGTTTTCCTCATTGTTTACGGGCTCATGGGTTTTGGCGTTTATTTCGGCCCGGCCATTTTGCTCCTCAATCTTATTGCGCTGGCGGCGGGGGTTTTTATTCTGATCGGCAAATAGCGAACGAACAGGGAGCCGGAGCAGGGCGCCAAGGGCAGACTTGAAGAAGTGATAAAGGGGTCAGCATCTTTACCACTTAGGTGGCCAGACCCTTTTACGACAATTGGTCGAAGCGCGCTTCTTCGTCGAGAATGCGCTTGGCTTCGTCGAAGATGGATTGCGCCTCCTCGGGTGAATTGCCGACTGCAGTTAAACCCAAACGTCCGCGGCTGCCGAGGCCGCTCAGCATGTGAAAGACAACGCCGGTTTGGCGGACTTGTCCGAAATGCAGGCCACGCCGCACGACCACGTCAAAAAGGTCGTCCGGGGTGAATCCTTTATACTTCGGCGATTCTAGATGATCGCTGGCGACAAGGAACTTTTTGTGTCCGTTTGGCGCGATAAACGTGGCGCTTTCCGGATCGTAAATGCCGCCGGTAAGAAATTGCCGGCCGATGACACCTGCGTCTCGCAATAGTTCTCCGACTTTCGCGGCGTCGTGAGTAATGGCGACGGCGTAAGCCACATCAGCGGGAAAGATGCAGCCGAGGTAGGTCTGTCCGGTCGGACCGCCTAACATCTGGTCATGAGTCGAAAGTAACTCCACTTTGCCAAGCGGCGTAATGCGTAATTGCACACTCGGACTACGCACTTCTTTCGCCCCGACGCCGACGCGTTCTTCGACTACTCCGCCGCGGGCGCGAAACTTTGCCGCGTAGTCATTGAAGTTAACTTTGCCGTGTTCGAAACGCATCCCGCGCACCCGCTCGGCGATGGTAGCGTTAGCAGGCTCAGATAGATTGGATAGATCGACCGTAGCGTTGCCTTCCCCGGACACACCCTCATTTAGTTTTACGATCGCTTGTGCTATCGACGGTCGTTTTGCGTGCATTTGAACCAGCGCCGAAACAACGTCATCGATGCTGTTCAAATCATCGAAGCCGAGAGGATGGTTAATTCCGGCACGGGCAAATAATTGACGGCATCCAGTCTTAGTTCCGAAAGAAAGATGAAGGGGATCTGCGCCATAGAGCGGGATGCCCAAACGCAAGGCGAGATTTCGTTCGAGGAAAGTGGTGTTGTAGCAGATGAGGTGTGCGCGGTCCTTATTCAGGATACCGGCTTCGATCCGTTCGAGAAGAAGTGGACGTTCGAGTAGCTTGAGGCTGAGGGGTCGATTGGAATCATCGTAGGGCGAAAGCAAGGTGAGCCGCCGCATGGCGTGACTGGGAATCACTCCGGATAGGAGATCGAGGTAATATTCGATGACGCTTGGGTGGATTGCCTGAGAAGTCACATAAATCATTTTGGCGCGCGGTTGTGCCAGGAGTAAAAGAAGGAAGAGAAAGCGTTCTTCGTAGCCATGGGCCTCGGAGCCCGTCGCTGTCATGTCGACCGACATCGACGGCACGACAACGATAGTTTGTTCTTCCGCATTGAAGGACTCAATCAATTTCCAGAGTGGAACTAGTTTCTTCTGCAGTTGATCGAACTGGGCTGCGGCTTGCCCCGCCGAAACGCTAGGAGGGAGGCCAACTAATGCGGGATCGCGGGTCATGGTTGAAGAGTTGAAGAGTTAAATAGTTACAGCAGTTAAAGGTCCAGTGGTCCAGTGGTCCGTGGTCAGTTATCCTTCGTGCGATCATACGGAATAATGTCGTCCCACTCAGCGGCGGAGGAACGGGCGACAAAGGCGACGACTGGTTGGGTGTCGCTCATGTTGAAAACTTCGTGAGGGACGCCGGGTTTGATGTAAATGAAATCGCCGGCTTTGTTCTCTACCACCTGTTTGAGGCCAGGTCCGAATTCGTGGCGGACTTTTCCCTCGATGATGTAAAGGATGACCTCAAAACCTACGTGAATATGGGCGGCAGCGACGCCACCAGGCGGAATCGTCGCGACATTCGCTGATAGTTTCGTTGTCCTGACATTTTTGGCAGACATCCCTTGCTTGTAATGAATACCGTTCCAATCTCGTCGTGCTCCCCCGCCGCGAATGGTCAAGATTCCGTCATGATCCTCGACCGCGGTTACTTGGAGGTTGTCTTTGCTTGCCGCGGCGGAGCCTTGTGGAGGTGGGTCGTCTTTCATCACGGAAATCTTACTCAGGCCGCGACATAAAAAAAGGCGCGGAGATTTTCGAAAAAGATGGTAAACGAAAAGGAACAAAGAGAAGGGGATAAAATGGGAAAGATTGTTTCGACTCTTGTTGTTGTAGTTGCGGGGGCGACGCAATTAATTGCGGCCGACTCTGAGGTCAGCGGGATTTTCAAGGGCAACGATCAACCTGCGAAATTGGCTTTTGTTTCCGCGCACAAAGGCACGCCGTTGAGAGGTCAGGAAACCATTAAACTTGTTTTTACCGAAAAGGATCATTCCAAAGATGAGCAGGCGGACTTGAAAGCATTGTTCGGCGATTATGGCAGCGCCCTAGTCATTGGAATTCAGCTCGACGGAAAAGTTGTGACCTGTGATGTCCGGCACGAAGCGCACAAACAAAAACCGATCAGTTCGCCCACATCAGTGAAAATGAGTGAGTTCAAAAACGAGAACGGTCAACTCTCAGGGAAGCTTGCCACCGACGGAAAGGCAGAAGCGTTTGGCGAGAAGTGGGAAGTGAATCTTACTTTCAAGACAAAGGCGCCGTAATCAAAGATCAGAGAAGAGGCGAGAAGCCCAGTACTTATTTCAAATACTTGTCGAACCAGGCGACAGTACGATCCATTCTATCGATCTGATTTTCGGGCTTGAGATACATGTGACCTTCACCGGGATGGATGACGAGCTGCGTCGGTATGCCGAGCGTCTTTAACGCATGCCAGAATTCGTATGATTGCGGAACGGGGCATTCGGCATCCCGCTCGGCAGAGATAATTAGAGTTGGTGTCTTCACCTGCTTGATGAATCGAATCGGCGAACTCTTATCGTAAACAGCGGGATCGTCGTAAACCGAAGCGCCGAAAAACGGAATCATCCATTGACCGATTAGATTCTGGCCGTAGTAACTTTGCCAATTGGCGATACCGGCGCCGGCGACAGCTCCCTTGAAACGATTGGTTTGGGTTACTGTCC
>QHPU01000162.1 GCA_003219175.1 Verrucomicrobiota bacterium
CGGCAAAGACGGCGAGCGCATGCACATGATGTTTAACTTCCAGGTCAACCAACACCTTTTCTATGCATTGGCCGCCGCCGATACCCGCCCGCTGATCAAAGCCTTGAAAGCGACCAAGCCGCGGCCGGCGACGGCACAGTGGGGGATGTTTCTGCGAAATCATGACGAACTTGATCTAGGTCGGCTGCAGGAGAAACAGCGGCAAACCGTGTTTGAGGCGTTTGGGCCGGACGAACACATGCAGCTTTACGATCGTGGGATCAGACGCCGCCTTGCCCCAATGCTCGGGGGCGATCAGCGTCGGCTCGAACTGGCCTACAGTTTGATGTTCACCCTACCGGGAACGCCGGTGATTCGCTACGGCGATGAACTTGGGATGGGCGACGATCTCACCCTGCCGGAACGCGCCTGCGCGCGGACGGCGATGCAGTGGTCGAACGAACCGCACGGCGGATTTACGAAAAACGCGAAACCGCATACTGCGGTCATTGATCAGGGACCATACGGTTATCAACACATTAATGCCGCGATCCAGCGGCGACATCCGGACTCAATGTTGAACTGGACCGAGCGCATTATTCGGATGCGCAAAGAAGTTCCCGAGATTGGATGGGGAGATTTTACGGTGTTGAATGTGCGCGATCCGGCCGTTCTCGCTCTTCGGTATGACTGGCGCAATAATTCGGCGTTGTTTTTACACAATCTGCACGAGCAACCGCGTGAAATTCTCTTGGATCCAGGCGTGAACAGGGCAGAGGGCAAGTCGCTGGTTAATCTGCTGGCTGAGGACCACAGTAAAGCTAACGAATCCGGCAAACACCGCATTGTCCTGGAAGGCTATGGCTACAGATGGTACCGGGTCGGCGGACTCGACTATCTGCTTCGTCGAACCGACATCGACCGGCGTGATACCGACGTCGATTGAAAAGCCGAAAAGCAAGGGCTAGCCCCATAACACGAAGTTTTTACACTGCTCATATACGTGAGTCACGTATGGCATCACGTCCACGCTGAATTGAATTTCAGTGTCTGCTCTTCTTGGCGCGCCGTAGTTTTTAAGGTAGGCGGCGGCCCTCTGCTCTTCGCCTCACTGCTTCCTGCTCCTCGTTTCCTGCCTGTCGCGCGGGTCTGGTCACGTCATAGCCTTGGCGCAGATGGAAGCCTTGTGCAGAAGTGGGATCAGCGTTTTCTTCCTGGCATATGAATGACGAATCTCAATCCCGTGCACAACCGCGCTTTGGCCCGGAATTTCTGAGCAATCTCTGGGATGAACATATGCGGTACGAGTTTGCTTCTCACAACACCGAGGACACCCTCGCCACCATGGTCGAGGATGCTTACGTCAATCACATTCCCGTTCTTACAGGAGGCGTCGGCAAAGATGCGCTGCGCGAATTCTATTCCAAGCGGTTTATTCCGCAGATGCCACCGGATACCGAGGTTACTCCGGTATCGCGAACTATTGGCGCCGATCAGCTGGTGGATGAAATGATCTTCAAGTTTACGCACACGGTGCGGATGGATTGGATGCTGCCGGGCATCCCTCCTACCGGCAAGCGGGTGGAAGTGCCATTGGTTGCCATCGTCCGATTCCGGGGCGACAAGCTAGCTCACGAACATATCTATTGGGATCAAGCCTCGGTTTTGGTTCAACTCGGCTTGCTTGATCCGAACAATTTGCCCGTGGCTGGCATTGAAACCGCCCGCAAAGTTCTCGACAACACCCTCCCGTCGAACGCGCTGATGCGACGTGCCGGCCCGCTCTAATGATCATTAAGCAATGCTTTCTTTGCTTGCTGAGGACCACAGTAAGGCTAACGAATCCGGCAAACATCGCATTGTCCTCGAAGGCTACGGCTACAGATGGTACCGGGTCGGCGGACTCGACTATCTGCTGCGCCGAACTGATGTCGATCAAAAGGATACCGACGTAGATTGAGACAAAACTGATCGACTCTGTCCCTCAACCCTCAACCAACAACCATTAACCCGAGCGCGCGGTCCTGGATCAACCCTTATCGCTGAATAAACGACAGTCCGGCTCGGACCAATTCTCAACTTTCCTGTCCCTCGACCCTACATCCTCTCAATCTCGGCCCGAAGCTCTTCCTTCGATTTGCCCAGCTTTTTTTGCAATCGCCCCAGGAGCTCATCTTCCTTTCCTTCTCCGAAGGCGAGATCGTCATCGGTCAATTGACCATATTTCTGCTTCAACTTTCCCTTCAGCTCGTTCCAGCTGCCCTTGATTTGTCGAGGAAGGTCACACCCGGATATGGGTCCCTGGCTTTTGACCGCTGGTCTCTGTCTCGTAGTCCGTAATCTTATTGTCCCGAAGAACCTAATAACCGAGAGCAGATAACGCGACGCTTCGCGCCGTTAGCGTCTCAAATTTTTTCCCTTGCTACTTCACCTCCACCGGCACACCTGCTTTCACTCGTCCAGCCAGCCGGACAATGTCCCAGTTCGCCAATCGGATACAGCCGTGGCTCGCTGCTTTGCCGATCGTGTCCGGTTCATCCGTGCCATGAATACCGATCCCGCGTTTATTTAACGCGATCCAAATCACCCCCACCGGATTGTTCGGACCCGGTTTCAGAATGTGGAAATTCTTACCTCGCTCACCACGCTTAAGCATCCGCTCGTCGTACCGAAATGTCGGAAACTTCACTACTCCGCGCACTTTCCATTCCCCGATGGGCGTTGGTATCTGGCCCGAACCAACGGTGACCGGATAAGCCGCGACGATCTTATCGCCCTCAAAAACGCCGAGCATGTTCGTCTTCACATCTATCTTGATCCGTACCGAACCAGTCGCGTCATCGGCAGGCGATGCCGTCTCAGCTTGGTCCGACATCTCGTTAGCTAGATCGGGTGTAAGCTCGCTGCCTGGCTTTAAACTTTTCACCGCTTCCAGGTCGAAAGGTTCAACATTCGGGACACGTAACTGGTCGCCCGGTTTCAATGCCGTGCCGTTTTTTCCAGGGTTCAGCTCGCCCAGAAATTTCTGGTCACAATGAAACTTCTCGGCAATCTTCTGACCGACATCGCGGTACGGTAATGCCGGCAGCTTCGCCTTCGCTGCTGCCACCGCTGCGCTCTCGCCGCGCGGCACCGGTCCGATATTTTTGAGATCCGCGTCAGTGACGGTGTACTGGATGAAGACCGGGTTCACGCCGGCCAGGTCAAGCCCGTTTAGGTCCGGCGCAGAGTCTGGCTTCGGCGGAGGCGGCGGCGCAGGCTCGCCGCGCGATTCGCGGTAAAGCACCAGCGCTTTGAGAGTGAACTCATTATAATGTCCGTCGATCTTGCCCGGGCTGAAGTTGGCGCGATCGAGAAACACCTGGAGCCGTGTCGCCGCTTCGATCTCGGCGTCGCTGCGCTTGTGCGGCGTTGGCGAGGTTTTCGCGCGCGCTCTTGTATGTTTCTTTGCCGCGAGGGGCGGGACGA
Source organism: Verrucomicrobiota bacterium (assembly GCA_003219175.1). Classification (GTDB taxonomy): domain Bacteria; phylum Verrucomicrobiota; class Verrucomicrobiia; order Chthoniobacterales; family UBA10450; genus AV69. The sequence continues at coordinate 3,448 of QHPU01000162.1, forward strand.
TTGCCGCAACCAGCGCTAGCACAATCGCGAAACGAAGAGAGGTCCGCACGCGGTACCTTCGTGGCGCCCCAACCTTGCGGATGTAACCTGGCCGTCGGGATTCCATAAAGTAAGAAGGCAGAATGCAGAAGGATGAAACGGATCTATGGAAGAAGAACAAAGGATTTCGCGCTTCGCATTGTGCGCATGTTTACCATTCTTCCAAAAACGGCGGAAGCGCAGGTCCTTAGAAGACAGGTGTTGCGTTGCGGCACATCAGTCGGCGCAAATTATCGCGAAGCGTACCGCGCTCGGAGCAAGGCTGAATTCATTGCCAATGAATGTGACGAGCTCACCGCAATATTCGTGACGATTTTGAGGCGATCGAAGGGCGTCTGATCCCCATTTCTTCGTTCTTAATTCCCTCCTTCTGCCTTTCTTTACTGTTCCTTCTTAATTGGTCACTCGCTTCCGCGCTCGCGCCAGCTATCATAGCTGCGTTACCGCCTACCCGCCGCGACCCCGTCGCAGCGTGTT
>QHPU01000061.1 GCA_003219175.1 Verrucomicrobiota bacterium
CAAAAGGAAACGAGCGCGGTAAAGAAGAAGCCGGCCGTGACCAAGACAAAACTCCGGCGGGCCGCCACCACGGCCTCGGGCGTCGCGGCCACAATCCGACGCGCCCAGAGAGTGACGAGTGGAAATCCGACGGCAAAGATAATCACCCACCATGCGGGATGGTTGGTCAAACCGGGCACGACGTTGTGATCGAAAACCCAATAGCGGAACTGCGGCCAAATGCCGTAGAGCGCAAACGCGCCCGCGATCGTAGCAGGAACAATCAACGCGCTGGCGAAGAACGCTGCCAACGCGCCGAGAATCTGCCCCCGAGCGATACCCAGTCGCTCGCGGCCAACGAAAATCAGAGTCGCCGAGCCCCCGACTAGGGTCGACATGGCGAGAAGCAATGTCTTCATGGAGACGCCAAAGCAAGACCCATGAGCAAACCCGCGATCAGCGCGCGCCGCATTGTTAATGCGCCATTGAGCAACACCCAGATGCACAACAACCAAAGCGGAGCCCAAAGATTGTCCGTCCGGAATTCAACCGAATTAAAAACATAATCGATGGAAAGTCCCACTAGAATGGCTGCCCAAACGCCGACGCGCCGGGAAAAAAGCAGCGAGCCGATCCGATAGGTGCACCAGAAGGCAACAATGTAGAGCGGTTGCGAGACGATCCGCATCCAGTAGAGGATCGTTCCGCAGTCGCCGATGAGCCTGTAAATCGGTGTCCATAGAATGTGAAACAACGGCATGTGGTTATCAGCCAGATCGCGATACTGAACAAAACCGCGAGCCCAGCCCCAAACGAGGTGCAGATGTTGCGCCTCATCCCTAGCAAACCTGTAGTGTGTGATGGTGTTGGCCCTCAGAAAGATCAGCGCAATGAAAAGTGAAGCGGCAAACGTGAATTCGTGCGGGTAGGATAAACCGAAATAATCGGCTATGCGCCCTGTTAACGCTCGCCATTGATTGGGCGAACCAGGCGTTGTGGTGGTAGCCGCAGGTCGCCAGGACATGATTCTCAGCAGCTGAGCGCTAGTACTGGGTACGGATCTTCCCCGCACATGCCCGCGCGGATTCCCCAGATGTCGACGCTGGGCATCTCCGCGCCTTTTGCTAATAAGTTTCAACAAACCAGCTAAGAAGACATTCCCCGGCCCCAGCTCCATAAAAAATTTCCATGCGCGTTCAGCGAGTCGCTCCATGGTCCATATTCTTAGTAGATGCTACCCGCTAGGAGTTAAAATTCATTATCTGTTTGCGGCACTCGAAGCGACTGGCATCGCAACAGTCCGTAAGTCAAATGGCATTATGTGCCTATCGGCTCCAATGGGTGCGCTGATTAACCTCCACGATTGTTAGAGTTCCAGCGGCCACATGGGCGGCTATAGTGCCCCTTGGTATACTTCGCCCAACATTCTTTGCTGCGCGTTAAATGCATCGACCACAAACGGTCGAGCGCGGTCCTCCTCACTCCAGGCGAGAGAAAAATCAACGGTCGAGCGCAACCAAAGCTAGCGGATCCGATAAATCACACCCTCAGCGGTGTGCGCCACCGGCCGGTATTTTTCCGCTATAAGTTTGGCGAGAATTGGAAAGTCCTTCACTGGGTATTGCGCTTTAGTCGGGTCTTGAACGTCGACGATGTAGGCGGGCGGATGCCTGGCAAAATCTTGCACAAGTGTTGCCCAAGCGCCGGGCAAGATCCGGCTACGAGTATCGAAACCGGGGATCGGTCCGCCGAAGACATAACCCGTAAGCGGGAACGTTTCGATATAACGAGAGGCAGGACGCCGGTGAGCATCCAGATAGATTTTCGAAGTCTGACCCCAGACGAAAATTCTATCGTTAGAGGCCGCATGCCTGGATAAATATTGTCCCGCCTCAGATAGGCCGCGTCGCGGAGCGAGCCCTATCCAGTGCTCTACTGAGAAAGCGATAATCGTAAGAGCCAGCCATGTGTAGGCCACCCATGGGCGTAGCAACCAGTGGAGCGGCGGCTTCCTCCCTGACCAAAGTCGCGCATAGTACGGCGCCGAGAGCAGTGCGAGCGGCGGGATCAATTGGACATAGTAATGAGGGTAAAAGCGGGCACCGGCAGCAGCACCGATCGCCGAGGCAACAAGCAACCCGAAGAGCGCTGTTTGCTCTGCCTTCCTCCCTGCCCAAGTCTTACCCTTATCCCGACAACCCATTATCGCACCGACTATTAAAGGCAGACAGACACCGAGGAAGGCCAGTGTATGCACGATTCCCTTCCACCAGAACACGTGTGGAATGTCATGATCGGCAATTGTCCAGTAGAAGGCCTCACGGAGGATGCCTTGCTTCCAAAGCACGATTGTTACCAGACCGAGGGCTGCACCAAATCCTGCCGTAAGCATCGTTGCATGAATGATTGAATTCGTTCGCGTCAGGCCGCGACTACTTCGATACCTCGGAAGGAGGAGGTAAATGCCGAGGGGGACGGCCGCTATTGCGGCGGGCTGTTTGAGCAGGAAGGCCGTGCTCAGGAGTGCGCCTGCTGGGAAAAGCTCAGGCCGCACTGGCGATGAACTGCGGCGGAACCCGATTGCCCACGCCCAGATGATAGGAACGTTCATCAACATCTCGCCATCGAATGTGAGGTTCTTCCACGTCAACCAGTGTTGGAAAATACCGTAGAAGAGCGCGGCAATTAGACCTGTATTGCGATCGAACAACTGACGACCGATTACATAAAGGCCAGCCATTGCGCCTAGCGTCCACACAAGCGCCACTAAATGAAGCGCCGTCCAATTGAACTTACCTGCTACTTTGAATATCGCCGCGTACGTCCAGAAGAGGAGTGGCGGCTTGCGCTCTACCGCGTCAATGTAAGGCCGGCCTCCATCGACAATCTCGTTCGCCACGACGGAATATATGCCTTCACTGTCGATTGGCTGGGGATGCACAAGAGACGGAAGGCGAATCGCGACGGTGAGGAGGACCAGCCCAAGCACGGCGAGACGAAATTGCTGTGGGCTATGAGTTGGCACCCCCATCCTTACCCAAATTAATTTCCGGGTGTTCCTTTCCGGAGAGAATCGTAAATGCGCGTCACTTTTTCAAAGACATCCTCAACTGTGATTGCTTGCATGCAAAGATTGTTGCGGCAGACCGATTGCCGGTTGTTATAGGCGTTCACGCATGGACTACAGGCGATGCCGGCCCAGAGGGCAGTCGTGTTTGGCGATCGAGCGGCGAATAGCGCCGGTGTCTCCGGCCCGAACAAGGTGACGACGCGAATCGGCGTCATGGAGGCAAAATGAGCCGGTCCACTGTCATTCGTCACCAAAATCTCACTGCGAGTGTAAAGCACGAGCACTTGCCGTAGAGTCGTTTTTCCGGCAAGCGGGATGACGTGGTCCGAACCGACCTCGTATGCAAGCTGGTTATTGGGAGCGGCTTCGGCCGGCGCGCCGGTAAACCCAATGAACACGTTCGGGTAACGTGCGAGCAGCCGCCGCGCCAGTTCAACATAACGCCGAGGCGGCCAGCGCCTCAGCGGCAGCAGATCGCTCGCGTTCGGGTTGAGCAGGATGAGTGGCGCAGAACCGATGCGAGGATTTTCGCGTTGTAGCAGGGCATTGATTTCAGCAACCTCGGACATGGAAGGCTGAAATCTTGCGAGTGGCTCGTCTGCAGACGGCGTGAAGTCAAACGTCGGGAGCACCGCAGGATCCCGGGTCAATGCTGCAACCATCGCTTCGAACATCTGACTTGTGTGAAGATGAGGATTGTATAAAAGCCGGTGTGTCATTAAGTCGCCGCGGTACGGTCCGTCGCCAAAAAAAGTATGAAAACCGACACGTGATTTGGCGCCAGTTGCAAACGTCAGCATGGCGGAGAAACGTGTCAGGAATTCCATATCAATGACCGCATCGATGCCGATTTTCCGGGCGCAAAGCACTGCTCGCAGCGCGCTAAGCGCGAGTCCGAAAGGACTGTGCGTCGCAATCGTTATCACATTTTCCTCGGGAATGACTTCCATCGCATCGAGAATGAAGCGATTGTCTTCGAATACGACGAAGTAAACGTTTTCACTTCCGACCATTTCCGTCGCACGACGAATTGCGGGATATGCTAGCACGGTAGAGCCTTGCTCCGCGAACTTAACGAAGAGAATGCGCCGAACTTGGCGCGGTCCTCGCGGACCCGTTGATTCAAAAATTCTCCTGAAAACGGTTAAAATGGCGCAAAGGGGCGCACCGATTCGGCGGTCCGTGCGCTGCAATGTAGAAATGCCTATGGGGAGATCCATTCTCCGGTCCTCCTAGGATGGTCAATCCTTGTGAAGACTTTGACTGCTGAGTTGCGTGGTAGTGTCATGTGACGAGGTCGCCTATCGAGTAACGGGAATGCGTGAAAAAACACTTTGCGCATGACATATAAATATAATATAGAGATCGCCGGTGCCTGTGACCGGATTCGCGAGGGAGGGACTGGGTCAGCGGATTTTTGGCAAACCAGTTCAGGCAACGGCAGTAGCCCAAGTTAGTGAGCACGCTTGAGAGCACGCTACACGACGCGCCGACGCCCGATGTAGCGCTCGCCGCTGACGAGACCGGTTTGGAGCTGAAACGCGGCGCGGTTTTCAACACCATCGCGTTGCTAGCCTCGAACTTTCGCGGCATCTTTACGTTTCTGGTCGCGCGATTGCTTGGACCGGCCATACTAGGTCTGTTCTCAGTAGCTTGGGCTAGCACTGACCTTATCAGCAAGATCGGCATCGTCGGTCTCGACAATGCGATCACCACATTTATCGCCCGCTCCGAAGCTGTGGGCAATCGTGCGCGCAGCCGGATGTTATTTCGACTGTCGGTTGGGCTGGCTGTTGCCCAAAGTGCTGTCGTTGCTGTCCTATCGATTGTTCTCATCCGCCTATTCGGACATCGCTTCGGACTACAAGCCGATATGGTTGCGGCACACGCTATTATCCTCTTGGCCCTTCCGGGCATTGCTCTGTATCGGATGAGCACTTCCGTGTCGCGGGGCATGAAAGTAATGCAGCACGACATCTATTCGCGTGGAATTACGGAGCCGATTGCAACTACGCTCGCGTTCCTGATTGTTTTCGTAACCGGTTTTAAGAAATTCGGGCCGGAACTGGCGGCAATCATTGGCACGGCTGCATCCGGTGCGGTCGCGCTGGCCTTCGCTTCCAAATTGTTCCGACGCGCGCCGGCAAGGGAGGGTAGCACGTTCTTCCAGAAAGAGACACGGCAATTGCTTGGTTATGCAATACCTATCGGCGCCTATCAGTTGCTTAACACTCTTATTTCCCGATTGGATATTATCCTACTCGGATGTTTCGTCGGACGGGCGCCGGGCGTGACTCTGGCGACGGTCGGCATTTATGGGGCGACCGTCGATACCGCTAACGGTTTGCGCAAGCTCAACCAGACCTTCAATCCCATCTTCGCTCCGATTATCGCCGGAATAACCGCGACCGGCGATCGGAAACGCGCAGAAGCGACCTACGAACGACTAGCACGGTGGATGTTGTGGATTCTGTTGCCACTTGTCATAGTGATGGCGCTTGCCGGTAATATCATTCTCTTGATCTACGGACCGGCCTTTCAAATCGGGGGCGATTGGCTTGTGATCGTCGCGGTGGCCGCCGCGATCAACGCCTTTGTTTCGTTAGGCGAGACAGTAATCATGGTCCAACGGCCAGGATTGAATCTTCTCAATTCTTCGATTGCCTGTGCCATTTCCTGTCTCCTCCTCCTCTGGCTCATTCCACGATTCGGGGTAATGGGCGCTGCCGTGAGCACCCTGGTTCCTCAGATTGCGCAGGGAATTTTACGCTCCACCGCATTACGCGTCGTCTTTGGCTGGAAGACCTCGTGGAGAAACATCCGTCCACCACTCATCATTGCGGTCATCGGGGTTATCCCTGCGCTGCTCTGCCGATTAACGCTGAGCGGCATTGTCGGACAGATTACAGCAGCCGGGGTGTTTCTAGCGGTGTTTGGAAGCGGCTGGTGGTACTATCACCGCCTCAGAAAGCAAACTTGATGAAGCGGGTGTTCTTAACTGGGGCCAGTTCTGGAATCGGCCTCGCCACCGCCCACGCCTTGGTCGCTCAGGGGCACGAAGTCTGGGGAACATCGCGTGACCCCAACCGCCTGCCACAGCTCAAGCATTTTCATCCCGTCCAGCTTGATCTACGCCACCATAGCGAAATCGATGGCGTATTTGTGACCTGCCTGCGCGAAGCCGGCCATTTCGATGTCTTAATCAACAATGCCGGAAGCGGTCACTTTGGCGCAGCCGAATTTCTTCCTCTTCCTGATATTGCCGATCAGTTTCAGCTATTGTTTTTCGCACCGGTGCGTCTGATGCAGCTCGCGCTTGCTGAAATGCGTCCACGAGGAACGGGACTAGTCATAAACGTGACTTCTCTAGTGGGTCGTTTGCCCGTTCCGTTCATGGCTGCATACGACGCCGCCAAAGCCGCCATGTCCGCATTCACAATGTCGATTCAAATTGAACTAGCTCATTCGCGAATTCGTATTGTTGATCTTCAGCCAGCCGATATTCGCACTGGCTTTAACGACGTGGTGATTAAAAGCGGCTGCGATCAGCTCTACTCCGCCAGAATCGCGAAAACATGGGACATCGTTGACCGCAACTTGAAGGAAGCGCCGGAACCGGATTTGGTCGCGCGGCGTATGGTCAAATTAATCGAACAAACGAGCTCCGCTCCACGCGTAACCGTCGGCGGTCTTTTTCAAGCGGCCATCGCTCCGTTGATTTTTCGGTTTCTCCCACAACGACTCCGGATCTGGGGGCTTAGAAAATATTATCATTTAGAATGACCGATGGCTTCAAATCGGCCTCACCGGCGCGCATTTCCGACGCGGTCGTTCTCATGGCGGGCTCCGGATCGCGGTTGCGCAAGCATGGATTTAGTTTGGCCAAACCATTGGTTCCAATTTGTGGCCGACCATTGATTTCTTATACATTCGACGCCTTGATCCACGCGGGAATAAGGATCGTTCATGCTGTGGTTGGATTTGAAAGCGACATGCTGATGGCGCGAGTGCAGCCCCTCGTTCCCGCGACCCTCGATTTACGTTTCATCATTAACGAGGATTGGGAAAAGCAAAATGGAATCTCGGTTCTGGTTGCGGCCAACCAGGTCGATGCCCCCTTTCTTTTGACGATGGGCGATCACTTGTTTGACCAATCGATGATGGATCTTCTCGTCCGCGACGCCGTTCCCGATCAACTCAACCTCGCAGTTGACCGGAAACTCGACGCTGTTTTCGATCCAAATGACGCGACAAAGGTTCAGACACAAGGGGACCGCATCCTCGCAATTGGAAAAGGGCTGCAACATTACAATGCCATCGATACCGGCTTGTTCGTTTGTGAGCCGAACATTTTTGAATATCTCGAACGCGCCAGATGCAATGGGGACTGCAGTGTCTCGGATGGAGTGCGCTTAATGGCGGTCGAGAGTAAAGCGCGCGCGATTGATATTGGAGATGCCTGGTGGCAGGACGTCGACACGCCGGAAATGCTGGCGCAAGCGGAAAAGCATCTACGGGCGCGGGCCCCGCGCGCCCAGTAAATCCCAAAGAATAGCTAGCTACCAGCCGGAGCCGGTTGGCGGCGCCAGTTGTCGAATAAGCTGGCCGATCGCGAACAGTTCAACGTGCAGGTCTCGTTACAAGATTTGTAGTTGTAAAACTGCTCCCGCAAATCGTTCAACGTGTAATCCAGCAGCGACTTCGACCAGACACTTCGGGTCTGTGAGCACCAATTCACTCTCCCGTATTCATCTACGTAAAGGTACCGGCTGCCGGCGCGACATTTGAACGGTGCGGGGCGCCCGCGGACGAGTTCTTTGCGGTAGCCTGAGAATTCCGGCCATCTCCTTGGCAGCTTGTCTACGATGTTCTCGAATGCCTTCAAGTCTTCACTGCTTAGCTTGAGTTGCCCCTGGCTGTCATGCACGAGAAGCACGCGAGCACCAAAACCGAGCTGACGCACAAAGGAGATGACTTCGGAAGCCTCCTCCGGAGGACATGCGCCAATGACCGCACTAATTACCACTTCAAATCGGGCGTGGTCCCGCAACCATTGCAGGCGCTTCTTCAAATTGTTAAGAACCTTTTGTGTCGTTTCGTTCGGGCGGACTCCATCGATGGAAAGTTGCATCCTCTGCAGCCCGGCCTGGTTCAGCGTCTCAATCAATTCCGGACGCAAAAGAAATCCGTTCGTGATCATGCTGGTACGGTAGAAGCGAAGCTGGCGGCAAGTGCGAATAAGGCGGGCAAGATCCGGGTGCATTGTGGGTTCCCCACCGGTCAAAGAAATGCCAAATGTACCGAGCTCCTTGAGTTTCCGCAGTCGGTCCTCCAACACGTGCACGGGCACCGGGTCGCTGGATTTGTCATACTCAGAGCAATATCCGCATGACAAATTACAGCGCCGAATGACGACCATCTGGGTCAGAAACGGGCTATACCGAAGGCGAAAAAAAATATTGGGTGCGGCGGGAGAGGCCGCGGGCGAGGAAGTTGGGGCCGACACAGATTCTTTGGCCATAACACCGAGTCGGGATTGTAGCAAGATGCGCCTTGGGGAAAAACAGCTGAGACTTGCGAAGCAAGTGGGTGGCATTTAGAACTACAGCGCCGTAGCAGGGATTCGATCCGTTGTGCGGTATCCACGAAAGTAAGATGCGTCATGAATGTGTCGTTATCGCCGATGGCCCCGGTGCCCTGGTTGAGTTGTGTGGTATCTCGATATTGGAGCGCCTCTTACGAACACTGCAGCGCTGCGTAGTTAAGCGCGCAATCGTTCTCTCCAGCACTCCCAAACTAATCTCCGACGCGCTCGCCCAACCGTCGTGGCCCCGCGTAGAAATCGATCTTAGAGTTTACCACCGATGTGGCGAGTCGGTGACAATTGAGGAGATTATCAATGTGTGGCCGGAGGCTACTCAACTTCTGCTGATCGTTCGGGGCGATTCCGTTTTCGACAATCGTCTCTTGCGACATCTTCTCACCCAAGACTCGTCAGCAGCGTTGGTCGACTCCTCTGTGCCAGTAGAATTCGAGTCGCTGGTTGTCTCCGCCCCAAACACTAACGCCGGTAAACTTTGTGGCGCGGCGCTGCTTCGGTATGATTGGACGTTGGAACAAAGCAGTTCTTTTGACAGCGCGGTCCGCGGCGGATTAGAAAAGCGCATCATCACTCCGGTGGACGTAGCGCAACGGCCTTTTTACGATCCCGCGCTGCGTCGAAAGCTTAGACCGTTTTGGTTTCCGGCGCCCTCTGCCTCCAATACAAAATTCGCCGAGACCATTCTCCTCGACTCAGCGCAAAAAGGCTCGCTAGATTTTCCGGCGCTAATTCACGCCCCCATTGAGAAGTTCCTGATTTCACACCTATGCAAAACTTCAATTACTCCTCATCAGCTAACGATTGCTTGGATCGTTCTTGCCTTTGCAACGACAATTTTATTCGCTCTCGGACATCTGGTGTGGGGGATCGTGCTCGCTCTCATTGTCGGCATCCTTGATGGGCTCGACGGTAAACAGGCACGGATCAAAGTAGAAACATCCAGGAGCGGCAAACTTGAGCATCGGTTCGACTCATTATTCGAAGTCGCCTGGCCGAGCGCTCTGGCCTATCACTTTTACACGACGGGCCAACTACCCACTGCTTTCATTTATTTGTCTATACTGCTATTGGCCGAAGCTCTCGACGGGATTGGCAAAGCAGGCATCTATTCCACTTCGGAGAAATTGATGAATGAACCCGGCCGATTCGATCGATTTGTGCGTTTGTTAGGCGGGCGACGAAATATCTACGTCTGGGTCTTGACCGTTGCGATCATTTCAGGCGCTCCAGCCAAGGCTCTGATCATTATGGCCTGGTGGGAGGCGCTCACCGCCGCGATCGATCTTCCTCACGCCGCCTGGTCGCTTCACCTTCTCCGCCGCAAAAGATCCTGCTGAAACAGTCTTAAGCCAGGGATTTGCTGTAGATCCGATATGTTTTGTATCGAACCGCGCCCATCGCTTCGATGAATCGATTGACCATCACATTGTCCTCGAGCGTCATGCTAAGTTCACCTGTGAATCCGCGCCTGAAGGCTTCATCCATCACTTGGAGAACAAGCACTTCGGCGATCCCAGCACGACGATATTTTTCGACCACGCCGAGCGCGACGAGCCGGCCGGTTCGAATTTTCGTCCGATAATACAGAAGTTTTAGCAAGCCAATCGGGAGACCGAACGTTGTCAGACGCCCATTGATGTGGCGTAGCGCAACGTTGATGTCGGGAACACCGATAACGAATGCCACCGGTTCATTTCTAATTTCCGCGATCAGCGTTCCCGGCGGCACCAGCAATGGCTTCATCTCTTTCGCCATGTGTTCGAATTCAGCTTCGGTGAATGGAACGAAGCCCCAATTTTTTTCCCATGCTTGATTGTAGATCGCGCGAATGCGCCGGGCCTCGCCCGCCATATCTTTCAGATTGACCGGACGAACGCGCACGCCTTGCTTCTCCGCTCGTGTACTCGCGATCTCGCGCAATCGCTCCGCTCCCGTCGGTTGCTCCGAAAACCACCATGCGTACCAATCCTTCGCTTTGGTAAAACCGCAGTTCTCGATCAGATCGGCATAGTAAGGCGGATTGTGCGCGGTTAACAGGGTAGGCGGGTATTGAAAGCCCTCGATTAATAATCCGCAAACATAGTTCGTGGAGTAATCGATCGGTCCCATCATTTCACTGCGGCTTTTCCTACGCAGCCATTCGCCTGCCGCGCGAAAGAGCGCCGCCGCTACTTCACCGTCGTCGATGCAATCGAAGAGCCCGAAACAACCGACGTTGGATTGTTGGAGCGAGTTATAGTTCGGGTCATCGCTCGCCATAATTCGCCCAACGACTTCGCCATTGCGCTTCGCCAAGAACAATGTCGCGTCGCCATGTAGATAGAAGGGATGACGCTTTCGATCGAGAAACGCATTGCGCTCGATGATGAGCGGCGGCACCCAGGCAGGATCGTTTTCGTAAATGCACCAGGGAAAGCGGATAAAAGTGTTGCGGTCCGCGCGCGACCGTACTTGCGAAACCTTAATCTCAGACACGAATGGCAAAACCCTAATGAGTCGTAGTCGCCAGTTCTAGTAACGATTGCGCCATGCTTTCCTGACGATAAATCAGATACACGAGCAGGACATTGAAAACAGTAACTTCAATCCAGAAGTACCAAACAGGCTGACCAATAAAAAGCAGGATAAACAAAATGAGCATCCTCGTGTTCGTCATCAATAGTCCCCATAACTTAAACATTGGCCTGGCAAATCTTTGATACCGTGCCCTGAACCATTCCGGAATCTCCTGAGGAAACAATCGAATTGATATTTCCCGCAATCTTTTCAAATGGGGTGAAAGCATTTCCTGTTGCCGGGTGAAATTCCAATAAAGCGCGAGCAACAACTTGTGCCAGGGCTGATCGGGCCAGCTGAGACCTTCATAATCCGAGCGCAGAGCCGCGGAAGAATCCAAATCCACGAACGACTCGCCTTTTTTCACAAAATAAAGATAGCTCGTTCGGAAATAGTCGGCGGCGGCACCTTGCAATGCGTGGCTAATCGCGGCGGCGATCGCCAAAAGGCAAACCGAGGGTGATGCTCCTTCAACCAAATAACGAAGGGCCAAATGGACATAAATACTAACGAAAACGAGATGATCGGCCAGACTGTCGATGATGCGGCCCTTTCGGCTGCCCGTTCCAGTCAAGCGAGCCAATTGGCCATCGGCGTTGTCGAGAGCATTGGCGCAGACGTGTAGTGCCATGCCGGCGACATTTATTCCCAGATTGCGATAAAAGTAGAGGTGACCCGCCATCACACCGCATAAGGCGCCGAGTAAGGAGACGCCTGCCGGCGTGATTTCCAGCCGCATGAAGGCCTGCGCCAGCCAATATCCGATCCTGCGATAGAAATAAAGATCGAGAACCCCTTCGACCTCGCGGGTCTTATAAGTCGTTTCCGTAGTGGCCGGTTGTTCGATAGTCTGCATCGGCATCAAAAGGCAATCCTGAGGCAAAGGTCAGGCACTTTGCGGCGCAGCCGGAGCTAGAGCGTGCTCGACCTTTGACGGGGTTCGGCCACTACTTTCGCGTCGTTTTGAAAACGTAGTCCCAAAGCGGCGAGCTGACGCCATATCCGGCGTGATCATCGTGGTAATGATGCCGAAGATGGTACTGTTTTAGCCAAAGCCAGATTCCTCGCTTCATCGGAAAATGGTGAATCGCATAATGGATCGAGTCGTAACAGACATAACCAAAGCCGAACCCGGCAGATACAGCTGGAGCGAAGCGGCCCAAAGTTACAGCGAAAAGAATCCAGAATACAACGGCAAGCGGAATGCTAATGCTCGGCGGCATGACCAGGCGGGTGGCGTCATTTGGATAGTCATGATGCACACCGTGAACAATAAAGTGCAGTTGTTTGCCGAATCGGCTCTTGGGCTCGTAATGAAAAACGTAGCGATGAACAACATACTCGAGCAACGTCCAGCAAAGCACGCCCACAAGAAAGAGCCCGGCGACGACCAAAACGGGAAGGGCATTACGCCACAGGGCCGCGTAAAGCATATATCCAACCACCGGCAGGTAGAGGATCAGAGGGGTAGCCGGATGGATATGTGAAAAGAACTCCATGAAGTCGCTTTTAAACATTCGAACACTTTCGTTCTTGTTCGAGACGTAGAGTTTTTCCATAGCTTCAAACACCAGCGATCTCAGGCTCGACGGCTATCGCCTTCCGCCGGTTGAGCGCGGCTCCTCGAACTGTTGCCGCAGAATCCCTGCTTTTTTTCATGCGCTCGATTCGCGAAAACAATGTGTAACGTTTATCGAAGATGAACTGAAAGAGCAGCCCGCTCCAGGATGGATGGTACTTCAAACAATCGTAAAATTCCGGCGCCAGCGCGCGGAGCTTGGGCAGATTGTTCCATGGAATCGACGGCAAATCGTGGTGTTCATTGTGATAACCCATGTTGAGACAAACCCGATTGATCGGCCCGTAATAACTATACGTCTCCTGTTCGGGATCGTTTGTGTAATGCTCTTGAATCCAGCGCGCGCCTACCGGATGAAGCCCGACCGAAAAGAAAAAAGAAAAGACGAGGTATAACAAGCCGGCCCAGCCGCAAAAGTAGACCACACCAATGTCATACAAGGCCGCGGCGACCAGATTCAGCGAAAACCATCGGTCCCACATCTTGATTGCTCGCAAACGCGGCGGCCGTGTTAACTGAAAAACGGGGAAAAACATCAGCCAAATTGCCTTGCGATACCATTTGTTCCCGACCAAACGCGCTTCCCAGTGATTCGCCAAATCAGCGTCCCACTCATAATCGCCCTGATGCGAATGATGCCTTAAATGATAGACCCAAAAACCCATCGCTCCCGGGGTGAGATTCGGTAAATCCGCAAGAATCGCCGTTAGCCTGTTCCAGCTGCGCCGCCGAAAAATCAAATTATGTGTGGCGTCATGGACGATGACATAGTTGGCGTGATTGGCGAAGGCGCCTATGCCATAGGCAAGCAACAAACTGAGCCACCAATAACTTACCCCGAGCTTGCCGACCCCATAAGCAATTGCGGTTTGCAGCGCCACGACCGAGAAGGCAATCAACCCGGTGTAAGGATTCCGCTCCATCAATCGTCGGACTTCCGGATGCGATTTGATGATCGCACGTGCCCGTGCCGGATGGGGCTGATCTTGTTCCGACTGGAAAAAAAATTCCCGCATGACGCCAAGATTAATTTCCTAACATGAAAGTAATGAAAAAGCCATTTGTGAAAAACGACGCCAACACAGGTGCGAAATGGGATGCGCCACGGCCAAAAATGTTTAGCTGGCCCGCAACACGAACGTTACCTGTTCTGTAATAGAGCCGGAGCAAGCGTGTCCGCGATAATATTGAGCGCTTCGTCGAGGTCCGCGCGAGTGTGGTTCGCTGTCACACAGGCCCGGAAACAAATTCGATCCTCCGGCACTGCCGGATAATCCACTGGCGCGACCCAAACACCGCGCCGGCGCAATTCGTGACCGAGTTGGTACATGCGCGCACGATCGCCGATGACAAGCGGCATGATGTAAGTCGTTGAGTTGCCAGTATCAATGCCGATTGAGTTCAACTGTTCACGGAAGTACTTGGCATTATCCCAGAGCCGCACCCGCAACTGCGGTTCACTTTCGGCGATGTCGAGCGCCTTCAAGGCTGCGGCCACGATAACCGGCGGAAGGGCACATGAATAAGCGTAAGAGTGTGCATAGTACCGCAAGTAATCCAGTGTTTCGACTGCACCGGTGACGAAACCGCCGACGGCGGCGAATGCTTTCGAAAACGTTCCATATACAAGCGGGATTCGAATTTCGACTCCAAAATGCTCGGCTGCTCCGCGGCCGTGTGGGCCGCAACCAAGCATCGAGTGCGCTTCGTCAATAAAAACGCTGGCACGATATGATTCGGCTATATCGAGCAAACCCTTCAGGTTCGCGAAATCTCCATCCATCGAATAAATGCCCTCAACGATCACCAGTTGGCGCCGGCCTTTTCCTCGCCGGAGCGCGGCATCGAGTGAAGCCAGATCGTTGTGCTCAAAACGATCCACACGCGAGCGCGACAAAACCGCGCCGTCACGCAAGCTCAAATGGGATCGATTGTCGAGAATCGCAACGTCCGTTTTTCGAAGCAGCCCGGAGATCGTGCCCAAGGCTCCGCCAAAGCCGCTGTTAAAAAGCATTGCATCCTCACGCCGGAGAAACCCCGCCACCCGGCGTTCCAACTGCCGATGTAGGTCAGTCATTCCCGATAGCAGTGGGGACCCACACGCGCCCAAGCCATATTTCGCGAGAGCATCTCGGGCGGCGCTAATTACATCCGGATGATTGGCCAGCCCCAGATAATTGTAAGAGCAAAGATTGATGACCGAGCGCGGACGGCCTTCGTAGTTAATAATGGTGCGGGCATCGGCGGTGGCGAGCATCTCGGGCTCGTAAATTGAGGCCTCCCACGCACCGGCTTGCCGCCACTGAGTAAATGCCAAAGGCGGTATCAGCGGATCATCGCTATCGCCGACTACGAAATCAGCAAGGCTAAGTTTTGCGTCAAATTCCTGGACTGATTCATGACGTTTCAAGTTGGTACTCATGACGATTGGACTGTCGATTCCTTGGTAATTGCGACTAAATCCAGGCGAGCAAGATCCGAGAATATCGCCTGAGAGGAGAGAAATGACCCTAGCCAGATGACGCTATTGGCTGTGAAAAACAATTGCTGGTTCAATGGCAATTTGTTGCCCATTTATTAAGATCAATCCTTAAGGAATTCTCGGCTGCATCTGGAGCCCGGCTCTCGCCAGCCAAGCTCAATTTGCATCCCGGGAAGTTCGGTATCGGGGCCGTAATTTTATCGCCTAAAACGACCACAGCAAGATTTTAGTGCAGCCTGCAAGCGATAGCTAATTCCCGCAGACCGGGCAGCGCAAGCGAGCAGCTTCATCAAGCGGGGCGCATTGGCCGGACTGGCAGCAAATCGCCACGCTTGTCAAATGGGAGGAACTCCAGCAGGGATTTGAGTCACCCGGATGAACTCAGCTCAATGAGCGATTACGCGCAGCGACAGTCTCAGCCCGCCGGTTTCATCAAATCGGCAGTTAGAAATAGCCGCTCCTTGTTTTTAGAACTTCTTGGTCAGGCGCCAGTACCAGAATCGGTTCGTGGCGTCGTAAGTGAAGCCAGGATAACCGACACCGTTACCGCCTTCACCGGAGGCAAACGGAGGATCGTCATCGAACACATTGTTGACTCCGAAAGTAAGGGTTGTGCCTCGGACCAAGCGCGCCCAGCATGAATTGTTCACTTCAGTCGAAACAGTTTCCTTATCCACGGGGGCCTTGCCATCCTTTGGCGGCGCCTCCTTGGAATAGCCGGCTACAGGGTGTTGTTCAACCTTCGCAACGAGCTCGGAGAAATCATAGGAAAACTGCAGGTCGAGTCTGAGCGTTTTGCCGACCTCGTGCGGTAGAATTTTCGGATTAAGTTCTTCGAAGCCGGAGATGTAGCGAACGGTGGCCGCAGCATCAAAACCTTTCCAGGCCCAATCGAAACGCGACGTTCCTCTCCATTTGTACCAACCCTCATTCGAAAGACCTGGGTCAGTGGTGAATCCCGCCAGGTTACCGCCGCCAAGACCGAAACCGAACGCTGTCTCACCTTCGGGAAACTCGAAGTGATAGAGCCACGTCCATTCGGTGAGGAAGGTAAATACGCCCACTGGCAGAGGCCGCTGGTATTGAAGGGTAAAATCAACCCCGTTAGCTTCCTGGAACCCGAGGTTCAGCGTCGGAGCAGTGATGCGGGTGATGCTATTGTCGTTGGGGTCGCGCTCCACCTTTTCTCCTGGAAGCAGTGTTCCCGCTTGTTCGCGCGCGAGAATTTCATCCGCCGGCGGAGAACCAATGACGCCCTCGCGCCTCACGCCCCAGGCATCCACCGCGAAGTTCAAACCAGGAAAATATTTCGGGGTGTAGACAAGACCTGCACTGTAAGTCTCGGAGTCTTCCGGCTTAAGATTTCGATTACTGAGCACGAGGAAGTTTGTCTCTGGTTCGAAGTGCCCGCCATTCTGTGGGTCGTGCGACAGCTTCAGGCCGGAGATCGGCGCAGCAAATAATTCTTCAAGGGTCGGCTCACGGAAACCCTGACCCCAGGTGGCGCGCAGGGTCAGCTGTTCGTCGAACGGTTGCCAGCGGATACCAAATTTGGGTACGGCCACGTCGGTATCATTGTTACGGAACTGCTCGTAGCGGCCAGCCGCCGTGATTTCGAGCGAATGAAACCCGGGAACCGCATTCTTAGAGCTGAAGATTGGAATGTTAGCCTCCGCATAAAAAGCAAAGGATTTCCGCCCGCCGTGCGCCTCTGGAACAGGCGAATTGCCTGCGATGTCGCCGGCGACGTTTAAGGGGTCGGGATTCTCGTCCAAACTTTCACGACGAAACTGGCCGCCGACCGCAAAACCAATTCCGCCGGCCGGTAATTCGAAAAGCGAGGTGGTGTAAATGTTTCCGTCGATTGTCCAGAGTTTGGAGGTGTCCTCGTCTTTAGGCCTCGCGGTAGCGAACGCGATAGTTCCCTGGTTGGCGGCAATTGGAACGCGGAAATCCCCGAACGGATTAAATGGAACGGTCGTGCCGATGAACTGCGACGAGCCCGGATCAAAGATCGGATCGTTAGCATTCATGATGCGATTAAACCTAGAGATGGAGACTTGGTCTCCAGTCTGGACACTTTTCACCTGACTGTAGCGATAACCGAGATCGTATCCCCAATTGCCACCGAATAGCTTGTCGCCTTTGATGCCGATGGTAGCGAAATATGCGTCCGTCGTGTTATCGAACAATCGATTCCCGAATTCAGCCAGACGAGCACGAGTGCCGCCCGAGATGATCTGCTCAAACGGATTAAAGGGGTTAAAGGCGCCCGGAGGAGCGCCGACTTCGGTAGGGGTGGGCGTGTTCGGAGGCGCCACCTCCACGCCATTTACGACCGGCAAGGGCGCATGCGGCGGAATGGCTAATACAGTCTGGCCGGCCGTTTGAAAGGATCCGGTGGCGGCCGCCGCCAATTCATTATGCGCTTTTACGTTCTGATACATGAAGTCGCCGTAAACAACAACCTGGTCTTCACAGAGCTTGTGCTCGAAACGCGCGTAGCCGCCGTAGCGTTCCGTTTCCGGGAATGAAAGCGAGAACGCATTGAAGTTGAACCCGGGCCGGAGGCCGCCTATCGTCCTGATGCGTGATGAATCGTAGATGTAGTTGCTGGCTGGAGCCAACCCATTGGTGAAATCTGGAGCGGTGGCAAACTCTGTAGGCGACGTCCCGGGAACGACGGTACCCCCCGCCGCCGCCACCACGGCCTTGCTCAGTACAAGATTATAAGGACTCGCGTTCGAACTCACGAATGGCGGGAGGGCTGAATAACTTCGGTCCCGATTGGCAATCGCGTTGCGATGATAATAATTCATCGCACCGGCGATTTCCGTGTTGCCGTCGCCGACACCAAATATGACCGAGGATTGAAAGGTACCCGAGTCCTCGTGCTCGGTGTTGCCGTATTCGACGGTGGCTTCGGCACCATTGTAGTAATGCCGCATCTTAAGGTTCACCACGCCAGCGACCGCATCCGCGCCATAAACGGTCGAAGCGCCATCCTTCAGAATTTCGATGGTATCGATGGCAGCTTGCGGAATCGAATTCAAATCTACAAACATGGTGTTGACCGGACCCGGATTATTCCCGACGGGATATGGAGCAATTCGGCGCCCATCGACAAGAACGAGAGTCGCTCTCGGGTCCAACCCGCGCAGCGAAACGGCCGCTGCACCTACCGCAGTGTTGGAGCCATTCTCATTATTTGAAACCGGAATAACGTTAGAGTTAACAATCGGGAGACTCAGCAGAAACCCCTCGGTGGTGCGCTGGCCCGATTTCTTTATGTCCTCCTGGGTGAAACTTTCCACCGGATTCGGACCGACTTCCTCTGCGGTAGGAATATTCGAACCGGTAACAACGACGCGCTCAGCGGTGGCTGTGGTTCCGGCCGGCGCTGGCAAGATATTTCCCTGCGCGTCCCGAGCGGGCGAAGGAGACGGGACTTGCGCTGGAAGATTGAAGACAATGGCGAAAGAGATCGCCAGCGGAACCAAAACTTTGCGGAGTAATCCGCACCCCAAGAGTTGGATATTTTTCATATAGGTAAGGCTTTACCGCGAGGAATACGAAAAACGCCTGACAATGTTCAATCCTTTTTTCGCTTTATTTTTTAATTTTTTGGAGGCGTACTTATAATTGCCAGAACGGCCACGCCTCAGAACCGCGCCAGAAGCGCAAGTTGTTGGTGACACGCACGCGCCTCTCGACTGATCCAACACACCAAAAAAATTTGGCGCTGGCAGGACGCCAACCGTCAAAGCCGCACCTGCGTTACGTGCTCGAGCCGGACTCTATCAATTCGTTTGCGTTCACACGCGAATTCCTCGTCGGCCAAGTATATCCAGCTACATCTCGTTAGCCGCGCAACTATTTATAATAGCTCGGCATGCTGTGGTACCTCGCACCCGTTACTCTTGGCCTAAGTCGAAGGTATGCTGCTCGGCGTTACGGCGAGACTGAGTTTGGCGCGCGTGCAATCGAGGCAGTTTGCTGCTGGCGCTTCGTAGCCGACTTCCCCAAATGCAGCTTCAGGATCCGATCCAGCTCGTCAATGGTCTGCGGCAGCGCGCACGAACCGTGTGGACCCGGAACAATGACTTCGGACTGTGCGCCGTCCAGATGCGAACTCCAGTACGGAACCACCCCATCGGTGCTGTTGGGCGAGTCACCTCGTCCCCGATCACCGATGATCGAATGATAGGGAACGCGAATCGGTGCATCATTAACTACCTTGAACGCAGGGTTTGTAGGTCTGAGGCCCCACACACTATTCGGAAGGCGATTGGCTGCTCCGGTCAGCTGCACAAGCTCTGCACTAGTTAATGCATCCTTCATCGTGGTTGCAATTGAAAGTGGAAGAGATATCAGACTAATCCCAAGTCTTCCGATTCCACCGCTGGCCATCTGACTTCCCCGGTGTGGCGTACACACGAAGACCACGCGCTTAATTCGCGGATTAGCTTGAAAGGTCAGCGAACGAATAACGATACTATTAGGGGAATTTCGGGCGAAAACCTCCTTCGTCATCGCTCCCAGACCTCGCTCCCACATCGCCGGAGTAAGCGTGATGACCTGAGCACGGGTAAGCATTCCACCCATGCTATGCCCCACGAGAACGTACGGACGATGATTAGGATAAAATTTATCTACCTTATCCAATTCCTCTCGTAACCTCAGAGCGGAATAAAGAATTGGATTGCCCGTCGGATAGTTAAACACCCAAAATTGATAATGTTTGCGAACCTCCGGGTCGGCCAAAAGGCCATTGATCGTCTGCACCCAGGTAAAAGCGGTCGACATCAAACCGTGGACGAAAACCACCGGGATTCGATCAGGATCGTAAGGTTGCAAGAAGTAGAGTCCCGTCTTCTCAGTGTAGTTACCGCCTCGCAATGCAGCCATTAAGCCTACCAGTAGAATATTGTTTGGAGGTCGATAGTAAGAGATAGGCGCCGAATAATCGGCGGCCAGGGACTGAGTGACTCCCTCGACCATCGCCGTCGGTTGTTTGGCAGGGCGCCGAAGTGCCAGGGTTACGTCCGTTCCATGAAAATCCAGTGTCGCAGTTACGGGCGCACTGATTCCTTTGCTCGGTGCAAAGTTCTCGCGCGGGAAAACAGATCGCACGCCGACGAGAGCTCCGCCCACGCCGGCCTGAGTAACCTCCTTCTTGATTAGCGTGTGTTTGACTTTGTTGGGCTCGAGAAACCAAGTGAAGTAGTCGGGCGACCATATCGCCTGGCTGGCAGGTTGCAGTCGCAGGCGGTAGGTAAAGCCATCGGCCGTGAGGGTGAGCGGATGATTCCATAGACGTCCTTCATCAGCTGACCGTAAAAGAATGGTCAGCTCAGCACTCGCGGAATTATAAGTTTCGCGTGCCATGGCGTCTTCTGTTCCGTTTTTGATATCAGGTGCCGTTAAAGCGGCTGCCCGCAAATAATCGGCAGCGCAGGCCTCCGCCGAAACAGCGGGCGATCGGGCCTCACGAAGACTCGCTGCGGCAGCGGCAGCTTGCGGGCGACCAGCCGGCTGCGTCGCGCAGCTTGTCAGCAACGCGAGAGAGGTTGCAGTAGCGGTGAGTCTAAACCCTAGTGAGGTGCGCGGGTGATTGGTACTCATGCGATCGGGGCGCAGCATGGATGGCGACAAGCTACGCCCAGATAAAGCGGACATATGGCAATTGCAGCGCGTGAACGACGAGTAGCTCGGTCACACTGAGACAGCGCTGTGATGGGCAGGATCCGGGCGGTCATGCCTTGGCTGTTTAGTCTGCCCAAGTCATTGGGGCACGAGCATGAGACCATGGTCGTACCCCTTGACGCAAGACCTTAGTCCAATAGAATGGGCAGCCAAAGGCCACTTTAATTCGCGCCACTGTTAACAACCAAAGGAGATACAAATGAATCATGTGAGAACAATCGCAGTTTCGCTGCTCGCCTTCGCCGTGATGACGAGCGTTACTTTTGCGGCCAAGGAAAGCAAACCGGACGCTACCTTGCGGCTGTCATTTAAATCCGTCGCAGTAGGTGTCGGCTTCAGCTCCGGGAGCGGAACCCTTACCTACAGGGGTAAAGATTATCCGGTTAAAGTAAAAGGATTGTCCGTAGGCAAGGTCGGGGTTACCAACTCGTCCGCTTACGGCGAGGTTTTCAACCTCCAGCATCTTCAAGATTTTAACGGTCATTATGATGTCGGTGCCCGGGGCACCCGCGGCGTGACTGTTGGCGCTGGGAAATCCGGCACCCTCATGACAAATCAGGCCGGTGTGATAGTTCGCATTTCCTCCACACAAAACGGCGTTGCGGTCAACGCGACTGGGGGCGGCGTTGAGCTGCAACTCCAGAGATAATGCGGGTGACGTTGAAAAATCAGAACGGGTGCTGGTGTATTTTGCCGCCGCATCGTAGGTGGGGTGACGTCTCTCTGGGACGCGGCGGTGTGGAAATGAAAGTGAAGCAATAAGGCTTCAGAGGGCACCAGCTTGCCCGCTGACTCTGTATCGGCTCAAACGCTTCGCGGGTAGCGAAGTGTCATCATCCGACCGACTGGCGCGCCGTGTAAATGGCGTATACAATGGGCGGGGAAATGGCTGTCGGAGACAGCTTCATCCCTGATAAATGCCGGCATAGCTCAGTTGGTAGAGCAGCTGATTTGTAATCAGCAGGTCGTCGGTTCGAATCCGTCTGCCGGCTTCTTTTGTTTCATGTTGAAAGGAAAGAAAATCGTCGTCGTCATGCCGGCCTATAATGCGGCCCGGACCTTGCGCCAGACTTATGATGAAGTCATCGCGCACGACATCGTCGACGAAATCATCCTGGTCGATGATGCGAGCAACGACCACACTGCCGCGATTGCACGGACGCTAGATCGCGTCCGGGTGGAAGTTCATCCGCAAAATCGCGGCTACGGCGGTAATCAGAAAACGTGTTATCGACTCGCGCTGGCGGCGGGAGCAGATGTCGTCATCATGCTGCATCCAGATTATCAGTACACGCCAACCCTCATTCCCGCGATGGCCTCGATGGTGACGAGCGGGCTTTATCCCTGTGTGCTGGCTTCCAGAATCCTAGGTGGCGGAGCGCTCCGCGGAGGAATGCCGTGGTGGAAGTACGTCGCCAATCGTTTGCTTACCTTGAGCGAGAATATTCTCCTCGGGGCCAAGTTATCCGAGTATCACACCGGTTATCGCGCTTTTGCTCGAGAACTACTTGAAAGCCTGCCCTTGGAGAAGAATTCAGATGACTTTGTTTTCGATAATCAAATGCTGGCACAGATTATCTGGCTGGGCCGCCCCATCGGCGAGATCACTTGTCCGGCGAAATACATGCCGGAAGCTTCGTCGATTAACTTTCGACGAAGCGTGAGGTATGGGTTGGGCTGTGTCAAAGTCGCGATCGATTTCATCATCGCGCGAGGTCGTGACACCGGTACCATCTTCGAAGGCTTACCCCCGGGCAGCCTAGACGCACCCGGCTAGCGCCAATCAGAGCAATCCCAGCCCAGGAGCGCTTCGATGCGGCCGATGTCGCTTTTCAAAATTTCCCGGACCGCCGCTCGCTCTTCATCGCGAATCTGGCGCGCATAAGGGATATCGTGAGCTTCCACCGCGCGAAGCCGCACCATCTTTAGGTTCAGGAAACGAAACACGTCCTCCACCGTTTCACGCTGCTGCGCGCGGAAAGTCTCGTACTTGATCACCAGAAATTGCTCACGCGGAAACAAGCGGAAGGCGCGTTCCAATTGGTCGGCGTAACGGCCGCGATCGACGTAGGAGAACTTGCGCAACTGTTTCGGCGCGGCATCGGCGATTCGTCGCGGCTCGGCCTGCACCGCCTCCAGGAAATCGAAGGGCTCATTTCCGCGCGACCGCTGCATATTCCACTGCGAGAAAGCGCGCTCAATAGGGCTACGCAGAATGACGACGAACTTCATCGCCGGGTTGTAATTACGGATGCGAGGCAGAGCTGGCCGCCAATAAAGGTAAATCGGCGTGTTCTCACCCGCGATTGTATCCGAACGCGCCGGGCGGAACATTTCATGTAGCGGTTCATAAGAAACGTTGCCGCCGGCAAACAACTCGTCCTTGTCAAAAAAATGCACCTCTTTCTTAATTGGGAGCGCGATCTGTGGGTGGCGCTTCAGATAATAATTCAGTGCTGTCGTCCCCGATTTCTGCGCCCCCGCCACGATAAAACCCAGTTTCTGTATTGGCCGCCTGCCAAAACCGAACATCACCCACTGTACTACATAATAGGAGCGTGTGCCTTGCCGCTCTTCATTCTCTCGCCACCAGCAAAGTGAAGCAGCTCGAGAATCTCGCCACGCAATTGCAGGAACTCCGGATTGCTGCGATGACGTGGCCGGCCCAGATGGACGAGAATGATCTGATCGATCCTCCCGGGGCGGGGAGTCATGATGATGATCCGATCGCTCATGTAAATCGCTTCATCGATATCGTGAGTAACAAGCAGAGTCGTGCTTCGACGTGCTGACCAAAGACGCAGCACTTCATCCTGCATGCGCATACGGGTAAAAGCGTCAAGCGCGCCCAGTGGTTCGTCGAGGAGAAGAACTTTGGGATGGTTGATCAGGGCGCGAGCCAGGGCGACCCGTTGCGCCATGCCGCCAGAAAGATGATGCGGGAAAGCGTTCGCAAATGCTTCCAACTCCACCAACCGCATGAATTCATCGACCTCGGTCTTTTTTTCCTGAAGTAATCCGCGCGCGACGAGCCCTACCTCGATGTTCCTTCGCACCGTCAGCCAGGGAAACAGATTCGGGTCCTGGAAGACCAGGCCGCGCTCTGCACTTGGCCGACGAATCGCTTCCGAGCCAATCAAAAGTTCTCCGGAATCTGGTGTTTCCAATCCCGCAATCAGCCGCAACAGCGTCGATTTTCCACAACCGCTCGGCCCGATCAGCGACACGAGTTCGCCGGCCGCGAGTGAAACAGATATCCCCGATAAGACCAACCGCCGATTAACCGGATCGCCCGGATCAGGAAAACTTTTTCGAACATCGCGAAGCTGAAGCGTCGAACCTTCCGCATCCGGCGTCATCACCATTTGATGACCCCCTTCTGCCAAACCAGCATGCGGTCGCGGACCTTGAACAAAACCGTCATGATCGTGGAGAAGAACCCTGCCATAATGACGAGCGCGGCGAAGACTTTTCCATACTCCGCCCAGCCCTGTGCCCAACTGACATACCAACCGAGACCTGATTTCACGCCGACGGTTTCGGCAACGACCAACGTCAGGAACGAGGCGCCAAGTCCCATGAAAAGGCCGATGAAAATATTTGGTAACGCCGCGGGCACGGCGACACGAAAAATGAGATAACCGCGTCCGGCGCCAAGTGTGCGCGCGACGTCGAGGTACGAGGCGCGCGTATTAGAAATACCGGAAGCAGTCAACATCGTAACCGGAAACCACACCGCCAGAGCAATGAGTGCCACGGCGGAGAACATGGTTGATGGAGAGACTACCATCGCAAGCGGGATCCAGGCCGTCGCGGGGATTGGTCCGACTACTTTGAGCAACGGCATCCCCCAGTAGCGGACGGGTGGCGACCAGCCGATGCACAATCCAGTGATTAATCCGGCAATCACACCGAACGCGTACCCGCTAAGCAGCAGAAGGAGCGAGTGCCAGGTGCTGTCGAACAGCAGCATGCGATCGGTGATGAGACTGTGCAGGACTTTTGCCGGACTGGGAAAATAGGGCAGCGGCAGCAATCGCACACCGGAGGTGATGATCTCCCACAAGCAGAGCAGAAACGCCGCCGCGGTAAGAATTGGATGCAGGTTCTGGCGAAATTGCCGCAAACGCGCCCAAAGGATTTGGGCGGGCGCGGTGATCACAGCAATCAGGAGGACGCTGCCAAGGAAAATGGTGTAGAAACGCATCTCGAGCGGGGGCTCGTTCCTGGCAACGATCAGATGCACGACCAGAGCAAGCGCGACCGAGCCAGCGAAGATCGACAACGTCCGCAGGCTTGCCGCTACCGAAACCGGCGGTGGTTTTGGTGGCGAGATGACAGCAGTTGCCTCATCGCCATTTCTCACGATCATCCTCGCAAACGGCTATCCTTACCGATTCGGTTGATCGGCGACCAATTTCTTCGACAAACACGGCGCGTCGGGGTCGGCCAGATTCGGTGCTTCCTGGTCGGGTTGATCAAACATCTTCCTTCGACAACAGGAACTTTCCATATCTTTACCGGCGAGCGCCGCGAGCAAACGCGCATCTTCGTCCTTGGACACTTGCCCGCCGGCCACGGTTTCGACGGTGAGATTCTTGAGCCATTCATCGGTCACGCCATCCAAATGCATAAAAGCACGCTTGGCCAACGCGTCGGTATCGGTTTCGGGCGCCAGCATTTTCGCGACCTTCATTTCGCGCGCGGCTATGTGAAGCGAATTCTCGGCCAATTGCACCGCTGGGATGTAACGCAACCGCGCCAGAGCGACGGTGTTTAGCTCGGGCGTAGAAGCGAGATACTTCTTTTCCACGGCGAGAACTGCGGCCGCTTTTGGATTGGTTTCCACCCACTTCGCCCCTTTCAAAAGAGCGCGCGTAGCGGCGGCGGCAGCTTTCGAATTGGCATCGACCCATTTGCCGTTGGCAACGACCTCGCAGCAATACTCCTGGTTGTACGGTTCGTCCATGATCTGATCGGCAACGTTTCTCACTTTGCCTTCTGCAATCAACAGGCTTCCGATGGGCTCGGAATCTGCCACCGCATCGATTTCGCCTTTATCGAGCGCCAAGCCCAATTCACCCGCCGGATAAACTTTCCAGGTAATATCTTTTCCGGCATCGACTCCGTGGGTTCCAAAGACACGATTTGCGAAAACGAAGGGGGGCGTCCCCATTCCCGGCACACCAATTCGCTTTCCTTTCAAGTCCTCCACCGTGTGGATATTGGTTTTCACGCCGGCTTGAACGCGCAGACAGCCGCGGTGGATTCCGGCCAGGAACCTTACATCCAAACCCTGTTCAATCGGTTTGAGGAAAAGCATCGTGAGGTGATGAGTAATATCGAAGCTGCCAAGGGCGAGCGCATCTTTGTAGGCGGCCCAGTTGCACTTCACCAATTCGATCTCGAGCCCTTCCTCCTTGAAAAAGCCTTTTTCGACCGCCGCGAAGATCGGTGCCTCGCAGGTCAGCCCGATATATCCCACGCGTACTTTATTGGAAGGGCCAGCCTTAGCCGCTTTTTTCGAGCAGCCGGACAGGGTAAGCGCAATGAGAAGGGCGGTAATAAGTCGAGCCGTATTCATATAGAGGCTTTGCGAATAACGCGATAAGCGATGCCTATGGAAACAAATCATGCAAGTGTCCCAGGTAAAGTCCAGCGAATTGCATTTTACAGCGAGTTCCCTCAACCTCTTTGCGCCTTATGCACGATCCCGTTGAGGTCCGTCATTTGCGGTATTTTCTGGCCGTAGCCGAAGCGGGCAACTTCAGCCGTGCCGCCGATCGCCTTGGTATTTCCCAGCCTTCCGTATCGCAACAAATCCGCGACCTCGAAACCGGGCTGCGTGTTCGACTCTTTCAGCGACGCGGCAAACGCGTCCTGCTTTCGCCCGCCGGCCTGATTTTCCAGGAACATGCCCGGACGGTTTTGCGCCAACTCGAGAAATGCTTTCAGGAACTCGTGAGCGAGCCCGGACAGTTGCGCGGCGTACTGCACTTGGGTGTCGTGCCCGTCCTGAACGTTGCGCTGATCCCGGATTTGCTGGGTATGTTCGCGGCCGAGCATCGTGCGATTAGCCTGGTGGTGGAGGAAATTTCCTCGACCGAAATCGAGACCGCCTTGGAAGAAGGCCGCATGGACGCCGGTCTCGGCTTCGTCACCCGGCATTCGCCAAACCTGCGCTATGAGCTGCTGTGCACCGACGAATTTGCGCTGATCGTTGCGGAAAACCATTCCTGGGCGAAACGCCGTATCATTCCATTCTCCGAGTTGGATCAGCAACGCCTGCTCCAGCTGCCCGATTCATTCGTCATGCGCCGGATGATCGATGAAATTTGTCGAATGCATCAGGTGCGCCCGCGGATCGTTGCCGAAATCAACGCGATTGAAACGCTCCTTCGTTCGCTCGGCCCACTGAAATCGGGAGCGATTATGCCAAAGATTACCCTGCGCGGCCGGCATTATCTGAAGTTGCGGGCGGTGCCGCTCCGGGGAAAAAAACTGGGGCTGGAAATCGGGTTGTTGCGGTTACGCGATTCCCCGACAAATACGGCCGTGGCCGATTTTACCAGCCTGGCCAAACGCGCCGTTCCCGGAATGGTGGCGAAACAGAAACCGAAGCGCCCGATTCACAGCAATTGATACGGATCGACGTCCACCGCCACAGCGACATCTTCCGGCAGCGGTAACTTGTCGAGCGTTTCGCGAATCAATCGGCTCAATCGCATGATGGCGTTGCCGCGCAGTAAAATGTGAAAACGAAACTGGCCCTGCAGTTTTTCCAGCGGCGCTGGTGCGGCCTCACCCACGCTAAATTCGTCCGGCAACGCTTCCCGTAATTTTCGTCGCAGCGTTTCAGCGGAGAATTTTCCGCGCTCCCGATGCGCGGAATGGATCGTTAGCAGAATTGCGTGTTTGAAGGGCGGAAAATCACAGCGCTCGCGAAACTCCAGTTCTTGTTCGACATAACCGGCGAAATCGTGGTGCCGCGCAAACTGGATCGAAGGCGAAAACGGCGTATAACTCTGGACGAAAACTTCTCCCGGCGTTTCGCCACGACCGGCGCGCCCCGCCACTTGTGCAATCATTTGCGTCCCGACCAGGATATCAATCTTGCCTGCGCGAAATGCGCGCAGCGTTTCGCGGTACGCTTCCTTCCGCGACATCGAGTCGGCATCCATTCGTTTCACAATCGCATTCGGAAAAACTTGCCCGACGAACGACTCCACCTTTTCCGTTCCGAAACCGACGTAAATCAGCGCCTCCTGGCCGCACTCCGGGCATTTCTTCGGAACCGCAGCGGTGTGTCCGCAAAGATGACAATTCAAACGCGACATCGATCGATGAAAAGTGAGCGCCACACTGCAATTCGGACAGTCGCGGGCCTTGCCGCATTTGCTGCAGAGCAATGAAGTGGAAAAACCGCGGCGATTTAGAAACAAAATGGTCTGTTCTCGCTTCGCGATGCGAGCCGCGATTGCGTTCCGCAGTTTTTCCGACAGAATCGGAGCGCGCTCGCTCCGCGCTTCCTGGCGCAGATCGATTACACGGATGACCGGCATTTGGCAGTTGTCGACGCGCTGAGTCAACGTCGCGAGCTGGTACTTTTTCGTGAGCGCATTTTGATAACTCTCGAGCGACGGGGTGGCACTTCCGAGTAACACGATGGCCTTTTCAATTTTGGAGCGTACCACGGCGACATCGCGTGCGTGATAACGCGGCGCTTCCTCCTGTTTATAGGAGGTCTCGTGTTCCTCATCGACGACAATCAGCCCGAGATTTTTCAACGGCGCGAACACGGCACTGCGAGCGCCAATGACGATGTGAGCGCGGCCGGAATGGATCTTATGCCATTCATCGTGCCGTTCCCCCTCGGACAAGTGACTGTGCAAAACTGCGACGGTGTTCTGCGATTCCGCAAAGCGGCTTTTGAACCGCTCGACCGTTTGTGGGGTCAGCGAAATTTCTGGCACGAGCACGATGGCGGTTCGATCACGCTTCAACGTTTCTCGAATCGCGTGCAAATAGATTTCCGTTTTCCCGCTGCCGGTGACGCCGTGCAGCAGAATCGGTCTGGCAGTTTCCGGTGACGCAATGGCGCGGGCGATCTCCGCGAAGGCGGCGGTTTGTTCTTCGTTGAGCACTAATTCCGGCGCCGGAACAAATTCCTCACCGGCGTGTGGGTCGCGCACCACAGCGCGTTCAGTGATTTTCACCAGCCCGCGTTTCGCTAATGCCCGGAGCGTCGCGGCATTGAGCGACAATAGGCGCAAGATTTCTGCGACGGGGAGTGGTGCGTTCGCCTTATTCAACTCTGCCAGCAGTTCGGCCTGGCGCGGCGCGCGTCGCCGTAGCGCCTCGATCGTCTCCGGCGACTGCGCTGCGCCGCTCTCGACAAATTGCTGTTTTTTCCAACCGACTTCCGCCTTTCTAATCACTTGCGGTAACAAACTGCGCATCACTGTTTCGATCGGACAGCAGTAGTAATTCGAGATCCATCGTGCCAGCTCGAGCAGCGACTTGCTCAAGGTCGGTCCTTCGCCAATGACCGCTTCGATCTCACGAATGCCTTTTGCATTCGTTTCCTCGAGCAAAGTGACGACGGTGGCCAAAGCGCGATGATCGCGAAATGGCACCCGCACCCGCGCGCCGACACTGACCCGCTCACTCAACAACTCGGGAATCGCGTAATCTAATTCCCGGCGAATGGCACGATCGATAATGACGCGCGCGAATTTACTGTGCATGGTTAGGCGGCATTAATGTTGCGGTTCCTGTTCAAACTAATCATTTGTCTGGCTCTGGCGATTGCCGCCGGCTTGATTCTTCTCGCAGCCCGTTCCGGCGATATCATCTACACCGCTTACGAGTGGATTAGTCCGGCGCGTTTTCATCAATTCGATAATCTCATCCGCACGGTGGCGGCGACGCATGAACTCGACCCCATGCTAATGAAAGCGGTAGTCTGGCAGGAGAGCCGGTTTGATCCGCGAAAAATCGGGAGCGCCGGCGAACGCGGCCTGATGCAGGTAAGCGAACGCGCGGCGCGAGAATGGGCGCGCGAAACTCAGGTCGCGAATTTCCATTCTGAGGACCTGCTTGACCCTAAAACGAACCTCGAAGCTGGTGCCTGGTATTTGCGTCGTGCCTTTCAGCATTGGGAGCACCAGAAGAAACCGGCTATTTTCGCGCTTGCTGAATATAACGCCGGCGCGAGTCGGGCCCAGCGCTGGGCAAATAACGATGCCGATACACCAATATCGGAGCAGGCCTTTCGCAAAAACATCGATTTTCCAAGCACACGCAGCTATGTGCGAAGTGTCTTGGAGCGTTACCAATTTTATCGCAACCGCGGCCAGATGTAGCCGCGCGCGCCGCCGGCCCACAGCAAGTTAGGCTTCCAGCCATTCGCCAGTCCGGTTCGGACCTTGGCTGACATGCTTCCCGCTTGTCGCTTCCTGATTTTTCGACGGGCATGATGCCCGAGGCCGAGACAGGCAAAGATGCCTATCTTCCATTCCTTGCATCACCGGTCCGATACAAAATGACCGCCTCCGCCAGTTGTAATTCAGCTCCAGGAAAAACGCCGCGAAGAAGCTGACTAAGCAGGGGAGCCGAACCATTTTGCGGACGCGGAAGTTACGCGGAAATTGTAATTCAGCGAGATATGATGACGAAGGAGAAAATTGCCGACGCGCTCGAGGAAATCGCGACGCTGCTAGAGCTGAAGAATGAAAATCCGTTCAAAATTCGGGCCTACCAAAATGCCGCCCGCTCCATCGAAGCTTTCGGCGCAAGCTTCTCCGATCTACAAAATCAGGAAACGCTCGAAAAAATCCCCGGCATCGGGAAAGCGATCGCGGCAAAAATCAGCGAACTGGCCACAACCGGCGGGCTGAAATTTCTCGATGAACTGCGAGCTGAATTTCCCTCCGCCATTCTCGAACTATTTTCCATTCCCGGACTGGGCGCGAAAAAAATCAAGGCGCTCTACGAACAGTTGAAAATCAGCTCGATCGCGGATTTGCAGGCCGCATGTGAATCCGGTCGAGTTGCCGAGTTACCAGGCTTCGGGGAGACGACGCAGACAAAGATTTGCAATGCCATCGCTAATCGTGCGACGCACGCTGGTTCCTTCCAATTCGGTGAAATCGCCGCCGAGGCCGAACAGTTGCGCAGCGAGCTGGCCGCACATCCCGATGCCTCACAAGTAAGCGTGGCGGGAAGTTTTCGCCGTCGCAAAGAAATTGTGCGCGATCTCGATTTCATCGTGGCCAGCAAATCGCCCGAGTCGATCGCGGAATTTTTTTGTGCCCATCCCTTGGTGGAGGGCTTGATCGCGCGCGGCCCCACGAAAACCAGTGTGCGATTAAAGTCCGGAATTCAATGCGATTTGCGCGTCGTTTCTAACGCCGAATATCCCTTCGCGTTGAATTATTTTACCGGCAGCAAGGAGCACAACATCGTGATGCGAAACCGCGCGCTCCATCGCGGCTGGACCTTGAACGAATATCGACTTGGCCCCGCGCCCAATATCGAAAAAGGTAGGGGCGATTCACCCGAATCGCCCGGGGGAAAACGCGCAGCTAAACACAACGCCGGGCGATTGCGGTCAATCGCCTCTACCATCCCCAAAATCAATGACGAAACCGAATTGTATCGCGCGCTCGGACTCGATTTCATTCCGCCGGAGCTGCGTGAGAACTGCGGCGAATTCGAAGCGGGCGAGAACGGCAAGTTACCGCGCTTAATTGAGCTGGAAAATTTGCGTGGCACGTTTCATTGCCATACCAGCGCCAGCGACGGACACAATTCACTCGAGGAAATGGTGGCGGCGGCGCAGGAACTCGGCCTCGAATACATTGGCATCGCCGATCACAGCCGCAGTTCAGTACAGGCCCACGGGCTGGACGCGGCGCGACTCAACGTCCAGCGCGCGCAAATTCGAAAACTGCAAAGCACGCTCAGCGACATTCACGTTTTCAGTGGAATTGAGTGCGACATTCTGCGCGATGGCTCGCTCGATTTCGATAATGAGATCCTGGCTGAACTCGATTTTGTCGTGGCGTCGGTGCATTCCACTTTCAACCTCGGCGAGGCGGAAATGACTAAGCGGGTCATCCGCGCAATCTCGAATCCATTCGTCACCATGTTGGCGCATCCAACCGGACGTTTGCTCCTGAAACGCGAAGGTTACGCCATCGACATCCCAGCGGTGCTTGAGGCCGCGGCAGAAACGGGCACCTGGATCGAGCTCAACGCCGCGCCGAAACGGCTCGATCTCGACTGGCGTTGGTGGCCGCTGGCGAAGCAAAAAGGGGTGCGTTGCGTGATTAATCCCGACGCTCACCGCACCGCGCGTTTGCACGATCTATGGTTCGGCATCGGCGCCGCGCGGAAGGGATGGTTGACGAAAGAGGACGTGATGAATTGTCTCCCGCTGGCTAAGATCGAGGCGGCGCTAAATGCGAAACGCCGCAGACAGCGGAAGTAATGGAGTGTTGGAGCGATGGAATAGTGATTCCTAACTCTATAACTCCATCACTCAATCAAGCGACCGCCTCTCTCTGCGGCAAAAACATGGTCAGACATTTGCACGCCCCGCCGGCTTTAATGAATTCCGACATCGGCAACTCGTGACATTGATAGCCACGATTCGTTAGCGTCTTAACGAGATTTGGGGCGCCCTCCGGCAAGACGATGTCACGCCCCAGAACGACGGCGTTGCAGGAGAAATGTTTGGCTTCTTCTTCGTCCACCTCGATGAGCTTGTTCACATGAGCGCGAATGGCGCGTTGACCATACTCGTCAAACGCGTTCGGAAACCAGAATGCGCTTCCGTCGGGCAACGGGCAAAAACAGGTATCGAGATGATAAAAGCGCGGATCCACCAGCTCGACGGAGATCACCAGACAGCGCAGCAGTTCGCCTACCGCGCGATGCGATTGGATGTCGCTGCGGAATTTGTACCCGCAAAAGAGGGTGTCGTTGCTAAACAAAGCATCGCCTTCGCCCTCGAAATACAAATTCTCGGGTAACCATATAGTTTGGTATCCATGCTCTTCCATCCAGCGCCTGAAATGAGGGGCTTCACCGGCCCGTTCCGGATAACGAAAATTGCTCGGGATAAACTTCTTGCCCACGGTCAGCCCAGCGTTGGCGGTAAAAACCATGTCGGGCAGTTTCGGTTGCGGCGGTACCAGCTCGATTTTGCTGTCGAGCGACGCCAGAGTTTGGCGCAAACCTTCCCATTGTGTTTTGGCGAGCTCACTTTCAGCAGCGCGTGCTCGGCTCATCCAGGGATTGATCTCGTACTCGATACCGTAGTAGTCCGGCCGGCAAAGCAGCAATTCGCGCATCTTACTTCCGAGGTGTCACTTCTGCGCCTTCTTCGCGCAGGCGCGTGATCAAGCTGTCGAGCACCTCTTGTGATGGTGCCGTGATCTCAATCCGGGCAAAACTCTGGTCCGCGCGTTTTTGGCCAATGCGGAATTCAACGGTGTTAAAAGCGGCGCCCCGGGTCACGATCTGATCGAGAATTTTCGTCAGGGTAAGCGAATCGATAATGTGCCCGCGCAATTCGATCGTTTCCGAAAACATCCGCGGAATTTAGCTAAACGACGTTTTTACGCCAGCGCCTTACGAAAGTTGTTGCGGCGCTCGCCCTGGCGAACGTCGAGTTTGGTAATCAAGCGTTTGGCACAAGCGCCTCTACAACATCGAAACATAGGCTTGCAGCCCGTGTGTCCAGCGAACATTCTGTCTGCCGGCTGCCATGCTCAGCGGGTTTCAAACCTCTGGACGCACAGATTGAAAATCTGTGTTCCGTCATTTCGATTCGGGCGTAGTTTCCCTCAATGGAAAAACCGAACGTGCGCGGCCCGTCGCCCTCTCGCAAAGCGCATCTCGCCCTGCATGAGAAATTAAATCGCCCCGACAAACCGCCACCGGTGCTGCGGACGCCGATTAATTCTCGCGGAAGAAAACGTCACCGATGAGCCCAAATCTTATCGGGGTGGAAAACAAAATTGCGCGTGTTCTCTCGACCAAACCACAATGTTTCATCACTCATCCGACGGAGCTTGCGGCTTTAAAATCGATGTCCGCCGATGAGATTGAAGAATTTGCCCTTGATCACGGCTGGCGCGTGGTTTTCCGGCTCGGCGGACGACAAATCGAATTTTACAACGACGCCGGTGCGCGGGACCTGGCAACCGCCGAATTCGAGTGAGCCGAGGACTTGCGAGTCGCTCGCGCGAAGGTAGCGCCGAACGATCTGCAAAACACGATAGATCTGCCCGCAAAAACTCGATGGCTTAAAGCCGTCAAGTTTGCAAGCCTGTTATAATCCTGACGCGCCGGAAAAAAATTCGCTTACCGGGCTCGTTGCCGACGCGCTCCAGCGTTTTTCCGCCAGGCCTATTTCACGCGCTTCGCGTCCAGCTTCGACCGCCAGCTTGAACGCGCGCGCCATTCGATTCGGATCCGATGCAATTGCGATCGCGGTGTTCACGAGAACGGCGTCAGCGCCCATCTCCATCGCTTCCACGGCCTGACTGGGCGCGCCCAGCCCGGCATCAACGACCACTGGAACGGTCGCTTGTTCAATAATGATTTCGATCTGCTTCCGTGTCTCGATTCCGCGATTGCTGCCAATCGGTGACCCGAGCGGCATTACTGTCGCCGTGCCCACATCCTGCAATCGTTTCGCCAAAACCGGATCGGCATTGATGTAGGGCAGCACAGTGAAACCTTCCTTTACCAGAATTTCCGCTGCCGCCAGTGTCTCCACCGGATCGGGCAGCAAATAATGCGGATCAGGATGAATCTCCAGTTTCACCCATGTCGGCAATCCGGCACTGGCCGCGAGTCGCGCAATTCGCACTGCGTCATCGGCATCGCGCGCGCCGCTCGTGTTCGGCAACAACAGAAATTTCTTCGGGTCGATGAAATCGAGGATGTTCGCAAACGGATCGTGTTTACCGGAAAGATCGGCTCGGCGCAGCGCTACCGTCACAATCTCGGTTCCGCTGGCAACCAGTGCGTCGCGCATCGCTTCGTTCGAAGAAAATTTCCCCGTGCCGACGAGCAACCGCGAAGTAAATTCACGGTCGGCAATCTTCAGTTTGGAAGGTTTATCCGACATCTAAACAAACATATGCGTAATCGCAGCGCCGTCATCCCAAGTACGCCTCCTGGGATACCGTAAAAGAGCTGAGGAAAACATGATAGAAAAGCCGTTTCGCCCAGAGGTTGAAGATGGACATTGTCATCGTGAGCTACGAACCCCGTCCGGCTCGGACCCCGGGATAACCGTGTTCGAGCTGTACCGCGAGGATTGCGTGCGCGGTATGTCCGAACTGCCGGCGGCATCGATTGATCTTGTCGTCACTTCGCCGCCCTACAATCTGGGTATTCGTTATTCGAGATTTTCCGATACCGCCGATCGGATGAGTTATTTGCGCTGGTGTAAAATCTGGGTCGAGGAAATCGCGCGTCTCCTCAGGCCTGACGGTTCATTTTTTCTCAATATCGGTGCAACACCCGCTAATCCGATGTTTCCGCACGAGCTGGCGCTGGAACTGCGCGACCTGTTCGTCTTACAAAATACCATTCACTGGATCAAATCGATCAGCCTCCAAGAAAAAGAGGGTGAAATCGTTTCCCGCGGACACTTCAAGCCCATCAACTCACAACGTTTTTTGAATGATTGCCACGAATACATTTTTCATTTCACAAAAACCGGTCGGATTGAGCTCGATCGGCTCGCACTTGGCGTTCCCTATCAGGACAAGACAAATATCGCGCGCTGGTCACACACCGGAGGGCGCGATCGCCGTTGTCGTGGCAACACCTGGTTCATTTCTTATGAAACCATTCAAAGCCGCGACAAAGAACGACCACATCCTGCGACCTTCCCGGTCGAGCTGGCCGATAACTGCATTCGTTTACACGGAGTCGAAAAGGTGACGACGATGCTGGATCCGTTTCTCGGCATCGGCAATTCGGCAATTGCCGCGCAGCGATACGGTATTCCAAAATTCATTGGCTTCGAGATCGACGAAAAATATTTGGCGGAAGCGCAACGAAGACTCGTGCGCGCTTGATCGCCAGTACTAATCAGTATAGGCGCGTCATCTGAGCGAAGCGAAGGTCTCTCCCAAGGTCGTAAACACAGGGAGGATCGAGAAATCCTTCACCGTCTGCCCGACTCAGGATGACAGATTATTATGCGACGCGGTGCTGCTGCTAAACTTCTCCAGCGATTTCACTAAATTTCCGGGCAATGGACGGACACGATCGAAGATGCGATCGGCGATCGGTTTCGCCGTTAGGTAACCGGCCGCGAACATTTCCAGGCGCGCGTCCATATTGTCGATGTAATGCAGCGCCATCGCTTCCGGCGTCTTAGGATAAACCGGCGATCCCAGCTGCATCTCGCCGTGGTGCGACGCAATCAGATGGAGTAAATGCAGGCGGCAATCTTCCGATGGCGGCGCCAGATTTTCCCAGGCCCGCGTATTCTCTTCCGTCTGCAATTTTCGCCAGAGCGAGTTTACCAGCTCAAGGCCGATCGAGATGTGTCCCATCAATTCACCGCGCTCGTCATATCCCATGGTGAATCCGTCCTCCGGCAAATGATTTTCCCAAAGCTTTCCGGAATCGTGAAAGAGAATCCCGGATACGAGCAAATCGCGATTAAGTTGCGGATAAATCGGGCAAAGCCCGAGAGCCACTCGCATCATTTGGGCAGTGTGCTCAACCAGGCCGCCACGACGAGCGTGATGATAATTGCGCGCCGCGGCCGTGCGCCGAAAGCGATCGCCAAAATCTTTCAAGAATAACTGGCAGATTCCGCGTAAACGTGGATCGGAAATGGCCGCCACTGTTTGATCGATAAAAAGGTAATCGGTTGCTTGCTTGACCCGCAACTCCGGCGGTCCGGCGAGAAGACTCGCAATCTCGTCGCTCGTGAGCGTCCGCGACTTCCAGGTTTTCGCTTCCAGCCCGAATTGCTGATGCTGGGCAAATTCACCGTCGAGCTCGATGAAATCACCCTCCTGCAATGCGCTGCATGTCTTGTAATCCGGATGGTTATCC
>QHPU01000062.1 GCA_003219175.1 Verrucomicrobiota bacterium
CCTGAAGTGCTTCGGACGTGACTTGAAAGGCCAAGCCGTTTATAACGGGGTTAAGACACCGCCAAGCCTCACGGTTGTCGGAACGAATCGAGGTTTTCTCACCGCCAATGCGTTCACCCTCGGTTATGGCCGCAACCTTAACGAAGAAGACGTGGCCCTTGCCCGGAACGTCGCCGTCATCGGCAAAGGCATCGAGAAACGTTTGTTCCCACACGAGTCGCCCATCGGCAAGGTCATCCGCATGAGCGGCCACACTTATAGCGTTGTTGGTGTCCTGGCAGAAAAGGGTACCTCCTTTGGGGAAAGCCAGGACGATTTTTTTCTCATGCCGATCACCCGGTTTTTTGAGAATTACGGCGCAGCCAACCGGACGGTGAACATCGCCACGCAGCCGCTTTCGACCGAACTCTACAACCGGACGTTGGATAAAGGAATTAGCGCGATGCGAATCGCCCGCGGCCTGAAGGCAGATCAGGAAAACGATTTTGAGATCTACACTAACGACTCGCTCAAAAGCGCTTTTCTCAATGTTGCCGGCGTGGTCAGCATTGGCGCGTTCGTGATCAGTTTCATCGCCCTGGTGGCTGCCGGTATTGGCATCATGAACATCATGTTGGTGAGCGTGACGGAACGCACGAAAGAGATTGGCGTTCGCAAATCGATCGGCGCACGCAGTCGCGATATCCTCCGGCAATTTCTGGCCGAAGCGGTATTCATTTCCGAGGCCGGCGGGATTCTTGGGATTTTGTTAGGGGTGTTGGGAGGCGATTTGCTCGCCATGTGGCTGAAGGTAGACGTAATTTTCCCCTATGGCTGGGCCATTGCCGGCCTCATCGTTTGCTCTGCTATCGGGATCGGGTTCGGATTTTACCCCGCATATCGTGCTGCGGCGCTCGATCCCATCGAGGCCTTACGCTACGAGTAGGTGAGAGTCCCCGCCTGAGGCCGATCAGGCTTTCCAGCCACACAACTGGCGCGCGGTGTGTTAAAATGCGTTCTGCCGAGCTCCTGTGCCTTCGTCATCCAACAACACCGCCAAACGTCACGTTCTTCTCATTGAAGAATACGCTGCGCTGTCGGTTGCGATCGAATCGGCATTAACGAAATTCGCGCCGCAACACCAAGTTCACGCCGTACCCTCATTGGCGGAAGCGCGGAGATTTGCGCTCGAGCACAAGCCGGAACTGATCATCCTCGATTTCGATCCGCCGCTTCCAAGCGCAATCACGTTTTTCGGTGAAATGAAAGGCGTCTTGCCGGCAACGCGTGTTCTTGCGCTCGTTGCCGATGTTCCGCCCGCTCTGATCGCAGAGCGCGGAGCCAATGGCGCGCTGCAGTTTTTGAAAAAACCATTTGAGCTCGTCGAATTCGGCGCCGCCGTGCAAGCGTTGCTCGGTCCCTGGATGGAAACCGGAACACCGCGCGGCGCATTGCGCGATCTCGCTCTTGACGATGTCACTGTTCTCGCGCTCTCCACTGCGCGGAACATTTTTATTGAAGTGCAGGCGGGTGAAAACCGGACCGGTGAATTGCATCTGCGAAATAACCAAATCATCCACGCCCGCGCTGGAGACGCCGATGGCAAACGCGCCATTGCGGAAATGCTGGCCTGGACTGATCCGCGTTTCATAGAGAACATCGACTCGGAGTCAGTGCCACGCACGATTCATGATCCCTGGGCGGCGACATTGATCGAAGCGTTGCGCGAAGCGAAGAACCTCAAGCCCGCGCGGCCGACACCGGCCGAGCCGCAGTTACCCGCCAAACCTGTAGTTACACCGGCCAGGGTAGGTCCGAAGATTCTGATCATCGACGACACCGAGATGCTGCTGATCTTCGTGGAAGATTCACTCGCGCTCGCTGATCCAACTCTACAGCTGACAACCGCCGTCACTGGCTTAAATGGCCTTAAGGAAGCGGCTCGCATCATTCCCGATCTCGTCCTGGCCGATTACGTCCTTCCCGATATCAAAGGCGACGAAGTGTGTCGCCGCATCGGAAGAAACGAGAGAACGGCACATGTGCCGATCATCATGATGTCGGGTCACGTTCACGAAATGGCGGCGGCCGCGAGCACGCTGCCAAACGTGGTTGCGACCATTTCCAAACCATTTCGGTCCGACGCGCTAGTTGCGCTGGTGCAGCAAACACTGAAGAAAGGCCCACTTAAGGAAAAACCGACATTCCCGAGCGAAAAAGAAATCGCGCGAGCGAAAGCTGCGGACTTTACTATCTCGAAGACGCCGATTCTGCCACAGCCAGAGCAAAAGCCCGTATCGCCGCCACCAAAGAGCGCTGCGCCCCGGTCAATCGAGGACGGAGTTGCTGCGA
This sequence comes from Verrucomicrobiota bacterium, assembly GCA_003219175.1. Classification (GTDB taxonomy): domain Bacteria; phylum Verrucomicrobiota; class Verrucomicrobiia; order Chthoniobacterales; family UBA10450; genus AV69. The sequence continues at coordinate 2,332 of QHPU01000062.1, forward strand.
CGACAGCGTCGCAACTCGGGTCGAAGACTCGTCCCGGAGAGATCAGAACTGGCTCGCAGGGCCTCGCCCCTCCACTACCACTGGGTGCTCCCTCACCCGTTCCGAAGAAAACCGGGCCACTGCAAAAATCCGACGGGACCCAGCCACCGCTCGCACCGAATGAAGTGATGCTCGACCTCCCGCTCGATGTCGTCGCGATGCAGGTCGACTTTGCGTTTCGGATTGGAGCGATTCGGGCACGCCCAGCCTCATCAACGGTGGCTATCGAAATTCCCGCAAACGGCAAAGCGGTGTTACCATTGAAGACTGGTTTTCAACTTGGACCCATTGACCTCGACGCTACCGGAAACATTTCCATTGTTCGACTGATCCCTACCTCGCAGCCGTTTCGCGCTGCAGAGATGCGTAGCGTGTTTGAAATCGATGGCGTCACAGTCGTTCCGGCAAGCGAACGCGAACGACTGCAACTCATATCGACTGCCGCGAGCATGACAATGCAATTATTCGCTCCGCTCGAGCTCATCTCGGTCGAGCTTGGTCCAAGTCTTGAAATCAAGCAGTTGGTTCTGCGTTGCCGTGCTAGAACCGTCCGCGTCTCGTTAACCACGCGCGGCTCGCAAACCCATACTGGCGCCCGGTTCGAAACGACGCGCGTTCGGCTCGATCAGTCCCGCCGCATCGACGAGCTCACGCTTACCCCCATTGGAACATGGACTGGAGGTTAGGCTTCCGGGTTGTCGCACCTGTCATGGAGTGGCCGATATTGTCGCTAATCCAACCCCAGCGCCTTAAATTTCTCGTCGACGTAGCGAAAATGGATTTCGAGCGAGCAAAGTTTGTCGATTTCTTTCGCGGTTAACTTTGCCATGATTTGGCGCTCGGCTTTCACGTTTTCGGCCAGAGATTTTTTGCCGCGCCAGGTTTTCATTGCGGCGCGTTGCACCGCTTCGTAGGCTGTTTTGCGAGCGAGTCCGGCACGAGTAAGCGCGAGCAGGATCGACTGACTGAAATAAAGTCCCTTCGTCATTTCCAGGTTGCGCGTCATGTTTTCCGGATAAACGCGCAAGCCGCCCACTAGCTCGCACAGCTTCACCAGCATGTAGTCGAGTAACGTGCAAGAGTCGGGCAGGATAATTCGCTCGGCGCTGGAGTGACTAATGTCGCGTTCGTGCCAGAGCGCGACGTTTTCCAGCGCGACCAGTGCATTCCCGCGGATGACGCGAGCGAGGCCGCTCAATCGTTCACCCGTTATCGGGTTGCGTTTGTGCGGCATGGCTGAACTGCCCTTCTGACCCTCGCCAAAGAACTCTTCCACCTCCAAAACTTCAGTCCGTTGCAAATGGCGGAATTCCGTAGCCCAGCGATCGATCGAAGACGCAACCAAGGCTAGGGTCGTGAGGAATTCGGCGTGACGGTCGCGCTGCACAATCTGCGTCGAGATCGTTGCTGGACGCAATCCAAGCTTCTGACAAACTTCACGCTCGATCCGCGGATCAAGATGCGCATGGGTTCCAACCGCGCCGCTCAATTTTCCCACGCGAATACGCTCGCGCGTTTGTGTGAGGCGTTCTTCGGCGCGCCCGAATTCGTCAAACATCAGGGCGAGCTTCAGACCAAACGTGATCGGCTCGGCATGAATGCCGTGACTGCGTCCGATCATGGGCGTCCTTTTATATTTGCGCGCCTGTTTGCTGATGATTTTTCGCAGTGCGGCCAGATCATCTGAAAGAATCCTAGCCGACTCCGTCATCTGGACCGCGAGGGTGGTATCGAGAATGTCGGAGGAAGTTAATCCCTGGTGGATCCAGCGCGCCGCCGGACCGACATAGGATGCGACATTTTCGAGAAACGCGATGACATCGTGATTTGTCCGCTTCTCGATCTCGTTAATCTCATCGATCTCGAATTTTCCTTTTTTGCGAATGACCGCGGCGTCTTCCTTTGGAATCAAACCAAGCCGCGCCATGGCGTCACAGGCGATTTTTTCAATCTCAAGCCAGATTTCGAATTTGCGCTGGTCCGACCAGATGGCGCGCATTTCCGACCGGGAATAGCGGGCGATCATCGGAGCACCATAAGAGCGCCGCGAAAACCCGAAAAGGGAAAAAACAAAAACGCTCCGGCAGCAAAAGCTACCGGAGCGTTTCGAAATTATTCGGCCGCGTTTAGCAAACCTTCGCGCGCAGGAAACGGCCGTGATCTTCTACGCGCACCCGTCCGCTGCCAAGTAAGTCGGCGACGGTGGCGACGGTTTCGCGGCTGCTTTTGGTGCACGAACTAACGGCGAGGATTAGATCGCCGAGGGAAAGCTTTTGGGGCCGACGCAAAATCTGAGAGTCTTTGTTCATGACGAACAAAAAGACAGCAAACTGGGTGCCAACGTTCATAAATAATACATTGCGTGGTATATTCGGGCACCCGGGAGCAACTTTTCTGACGGCAACTGACTACATTCTGACACTCGTGTTTAATTTTTGAACACTCTCGCTTAGGTCAATGGCGCCCGAAATGGAAGCTCGAAGACCGAACAGGGACACATTCGCTTCTATAGTTGGGCTCTCTCGTTTGGCCTCGCGGTCAAGCGCATCACCACAAAATACAGGACGCACAACACAATGACGCCGGCGGCAATGACGTGGGATTTTGCTTTCAGCGCCGTTGCCAGACCGGCCGGGTCGCGCAGCATCTCGGGCGTGATGGCGGTCTGTCCAAACCACGCCAGCACTGCGCACCAAATCGCTGAGCCGACGACTGTCATGATGCTAAAGGTCAAGAAATTCATTCGAATGATGCCTGCCGGAATGGAGATGAGATGGCGAATCACCGGTAATAGGCGCGCAAAAAAGATCCCACCGGCCTCGTAGCGATGCAGCCAGTGTTCGGCACGGATCAATTTTGATTCGCTGACTGCAAAAAAACGCCCCCATTTTACGATCACGATCCGTCCAAGCCATAACGATACCCAGTAAGTGATGGACGCCCCGAGCCATGAACCAAATGTTCCCGCTGCGATCACGCCCCAGATGTTCAATTTCCCCTGCCCTGCCAGGAATGCGGCCGGCGGAATCACGATTTCGCTCGGCACGGGAAAGATCGAGCTCTCCAATGCCATCAGCGCAATGATCCCCAGATAACCGCCATGCAGAACCCAATCGAACCAGATTTGAAGCAGATGTTGCATGTTGTCATTCCGGGCGAAGTCGAGGAATCTCTCCGCGACCGCCCAATGAATCCGCGCTAGTTCAGTCCAAAATCCGCAATCCGCAATCTGAAATTTAAAAATGTCGATCTACCGACGCGTGCTGAAATATTATCGCGGATTTCTTACGCGGTCGCTTGTCGCACTTGCATTCTCTTTCGCCGCGATCGGATTGAATCTGCTCAAGCCATGGCCGTTTAAGATCATCGTCGACGAAATTTTAAAGGATCACGGTGATTTTGTTCAATTTGGGTTCCGGTGGTGGTTCGGCGGCCACGTCACGACACCAGCGTTTAATGCTGCCGAAGCAATCGCGCTTCTCTGCCTTGCGATGGTAGTGATCCAGCTTCTTTGGAGCCTGCTGAACCTGGCCAGCAATTACATTTTTGTGAAGATCGGGCTCGAATCTCTTCTGCGTTTGCGGACCGAGCTCTACGCGCATTTGCAGCGTCTCTCGCTCAAGTTTCATGACACCCGCCGTTCGGCCGATTCCAGTTTTCGCGTCGCTTATGATTCGCAGTCGATCCAGACCATCTATAACAAAGGCTTCACAAACATCGTTAGCTCTGGCGTTACGCTGTTTGGCACGTTCGCCATCATGCTGCGACTCGACTGGCAACTGACGTTGCTTTCCCTTGCCATCGTTCCCTTGCTTTTCGGCACGATCTATTTTTTTGCCAAACGCATTCGCACGCAATCCACCACTATCCAAGAACAGGAGAGTGCGTTGCTCACGCAGGCGCAGGAAGGACTGAGCTCCATTCGGATGGTGCACGCCTTTGGTCGTGAGGAATTCGAAGTCTCGCAATTTCATCGGCAGGCGCATGGAAGTCTGCAGGCGAACCTGCGTCTCACCATGACAAATGTGAAAAGTGGTCTCGCGATCAGTACCCTGATCGTGAGCGGGACGGCCGCGATGTATTACGTGGGATCGTTGCATGTGATGGCGGGCACTCTCACGCTCGGAGCCCTTCTGGTTTTCGTCGCTTACGTGGTGATGCTTTACCAGCCGCTCGAATCCCTGACCTACACTGCGTGGGCGATGGAAGGCGCAACCGCCGGCGCGCGGCGTTGCTTCGAAATCCTTGATCGTCAGGATGACGTCGTGGATTCGCCGAACGCCGTGGCGATTGAAAAGACGAAAGGTGCGATCTCTTTCCGGAACGCCAGCTTCGGCTATGATTCGACGCGCGAAATTTTGAGTAACATTAATCTCGAGATCGCGCCGAATCAGATCGTGGCGCTGGTAGGCGGAACCGGTGCTGGCAAAAGCACGTTGTTGAGTTTGGTGCCCCGATTCTATGATCCAACGGCGGGACGGCTGACACTGGATGGTCGCGACATTCGCGAGATCACGAAAAAATCCTTGCGTCAGCAGATCGCGATCGTGTTGCAGGATACGCTCCTGTTTTCAACCACGGTGCGTGAGAACATCGCTTACGGACGACCAGACGCGACCGAAAAGGAAATTCGCGAAGCAGCGCGACGGGCACAAGCCGATCAGTTCATTTCCAATTTGCCGGATGCCTACGAAAGCCAGGTCGGCGAACGCGGCGGACACCTCAGTGTCGGTCAGCGCCAGCGGATCGGGATCGCACGCGCATTTTTGAAAAATGCGCCGATTTTGTTGCTCGACGAACCAACATCGGCGCTCGACCCAACCACCGAATCCGCCATCATGGACACAATTAAAGAACTGATGCACGGCCGCACTACCATCATCATTACCCATCGCATCGCGACCATTCATGGGGTGGATCAAATCCTTGTGCTGGAAAATGGACGCGTGGTTGAACAAGGGCGCGGGCCCGAATTGGTCGCACGCGGTGGCGTTTATGCCAAGCTCTACGCTTCCGGCAAATTTTCGACATGAGCAACGTCAGCGCCGACCGCAGAGTAGAGCACGATTGGTGGGCCGACCCGATTCCGCCGAACGTTGAATTTGGCGAAGGGTTTTATTGCGAAACAGCACAGGTTTTCCGTTTCATGAAAAACAAGGCACCACATGCGCTTCGCTTCGGGAATCATGTCTCGGTCTATGCCGGCTGTTCCTTTGCCCTCGGAGTGAATGGCTCCGCGGCAGTCGGCGATTTCACCTTATTAAATGGCGCTCTTGTCATGGCAGACGAACGGATTGAAATCGGCTCGCATTGTTTGATCTCGTGGAACGTTGGGATCGCGGATTCCGATTTCCATCCGCTCGAACCAGCGCAGCGACTAATCGATGCGCAGGCCGTTGCGCCATTCTATAAGGATCGCCCACCCCGCCCAAAACTCGAAACACGCCCGGTGAAAATCGCCGACAACGTCTGGATCGGGATGAACGCGATCATTTTGAAGGGCGTCACCATCGGCGAAAATTCCGTCGTCGCTGCCGGCGCGGTGGTGGTGAAGAGCGTACCGCCTAATACGGTTGTGGCCGGCAATCCGGCGGTGGTGGTGAAGACGTTTCAGTGACAGCAAACATCGAACGCCGAACGTCCAACGCCGAACACCGAATGGAGAAGAGCGCTTTCTGCATTCGGCGTTCGGCGTTTTCTTCACCATGAAATCGAAACGCATCGTCGTCATGGGTTTCATGGGCTCCTGCCCGATCGCGGGAGTAATCTGGCAACACATTCACTACGTTGTCGGGCTGCAACGACTCGGACACGAAGTTTATTATATCGAGGATTCGGCGCGAATTCCGTATAACGCGGAGACTTTTGATACCAGCAACGATTACACTTACGCCGCTAATCTTCTCTTGCGATTGGCAGACAAATTTGATTTCAAAGACCACTGGTCTTTTTGCGCACGTTACCTGCCGGAACTTCCGACCGCAGGTCTGCCACTAAAAACGATTCGTCAGCTTTATAAATCTGCCGATGCCATTCTCAACATCTGCGGCGCTCAGGAATTTAACGACGATCTGCTTGCGAGCGATCGCATTCTTTATATCGAGAGCGATCCAGGTGTGGAACAAATCAAAGTCGATAAGGGAGTTCAATCCGCCATCGACTACCTCGAACGACATCATGCGCTTTTTACTTTTGGTGAAAACGTCGGAACGAAAAAGTTCCCGGTGCCGACCCGCGGATTGAAGTGGTTCCCAACGCGGCAGCCGATTGTCACCGACTTTTGGAAGACCCAAAGTGCGCCACCTGCGAGCGCGGTGTTTACTTCAATTGCCAATTGGTCGACGAGCGGATTAAAAGACATCACCTGGCGCGGAGAGAAATATCTCTGGAGTAAGTCGCGCGAGTTTATTCGATTCGTTAACGCTCCGAAGGTAGCGCGCGAACCGTTCGAACTGGCCACCGACATTAGGGACGAGAAGACGCGAACGAAATTTTCCAAATCCAGCTGGCGCTTTCGCAGCCCGCACGACTTAAGTGTGAAGTATTGGGACTATCGCGATTACATCCGCCGATCCAAAGCCGAGTTCACGGTGGCGAAAGATCAATACGTGCGATTAAACACCGGCTGGTTCAGTGATCGCAGCGCCTGTTATCTCGCGGCAGGCCGCCCGGTGATTACCCAGGAAACCGGCTTCACGAAACTTTATGGCGATCGAGGCGGGCTCTTCGGTTTTCGAAAACTCCCTGAAGTCAGCGAAGCAGTGCGGGAAATTAACGCCGATTATCGTCACCACTCTCGCGTAGCTCATGCGATAGCGAAGGAAATTTTTGGAGCCGAAAAAGTTATCGCATCGCTACTCGATCGGGCAGGTCTGTAGCACCGGCATCTTGTCCGTGCCACCACAGGGCGCCAAGCGCGTTTCTACTCCGTCCGCAATGCGACCATCGGGTTGACTCGTGTCGCGCGGCGCGCCGGAACAAAGCACGACAGGGCCGCAACGAATGTCAGTACTCCTGCTACCGCGAGATAGACGGATGGCTCGAGTGCGTTAACTTTAAAAAGAATATTCCGCAAGGCAGCGGCAGCCAAGACTCCCAGAAGCAAGGCCGCGCCACCCGCGCCGAGAACCAACCCAATCACCAATTGCCAGGCACCCTGGGTCATGACCATGCGGAAGATGCGCGCGGCATCCGCCCCTAACGCCATGCGGATACCAATCTCCTGTCTTCTCTGATTTACAGAGAAGGTCATCACGCCATAAAGTCCGACCGCGGACAGAATAAATGCTACCACGCCGAAAATACTGAACAACGTCGCGATAATTCGATTGCCGCCAAGGACTTCCTGATGGAACCGAGCCGGTGTCCCCGGAAAATAAGTCGGCAGGTTTGAGTCGAGCTCAGCAACCGCATTCTTTAACGCAGGACCGAGGGTATCGGCACGCTGTCCCGGACGCGGACGCACAAGGATTGTGCAGAACTGCGGGGCGGGATCGGCGCCAAGCAACGGCAGGAAAAATCCCGTGCTATCGGTTTGTTGATCGAACGGACCCTGCATCAGCGTGTCTGGAACGACACCGACGATCGTCCGCCAAGGCTGCGGGTTCCCCGGATTAAAGATTCGAATCCGGTGACCGACCGCGCTCTCGCGCCCATAATATTTTCGCGCAAAACTCGCGTTCACCAGTGCGACTGGTTGTTTTGCGTCGGAGTCGTCAATGGTGAAGTCGCGTCCTTCCAAGACTTTTAAACCGAGGGTGGTAAAATAATTCTCCGAGACCGATTCGAAATTACCGCGCGGCCGATCACGGTCGGTCATATACTTTTGGCCGTCCACCTCAAATTGCCCCTGGCCGTCGAAGGTCATGCGGAAGCGGCTGCTCATGGCGGCAGAATCAAATTGGGGGTTATCGCGCAACGCGCGCACGGCCCGACGGAAAAATTCACGCCGCGTATCTGGATTCGGGTAGGCGCCCTCCATCAAACCCATGCGGGCGGCGTAAATCGCGTTTTCGTCATAACCATACGCGAGATTCAGCTGATTGCGGATCGACTTGATTTGTAGCGTCGCCACGATCAAAAGCGCGGCGGTGAGCGCGATCTGACCGATCACTAATACGCGGGTGATCGCGTTGACGAGCCGGCTGCTGTTGCCGCGGCCACCCTCTTTCATAATCTCAGCCGCATTGCCCTTTGCGATGACTAACGCGGGGGCCAGGCCGGAGACAATGGTGGCCAAGAGTGTGAGCGCCAGCGTAAATGCGAGAACAGGACCGTCGATTTTGAATTGAACCCAGTACGGTAGAGGGAATGGCAAGGCATTGGTCGCACGAACGAACATGTCCACCGCCCAAAACGCCAGCATCACCCCCGCGACTGCTCCGAGGCTGGCAACAACGAAACTTTCAGTCAACATTTGGCGCACGATTCTCCAACGGGTAGCACCAAGGGCACCGCGAATTGCTACTTCCTTGGCGCGCAACGCGGCGCGACCGAATTGCATGTTCATGACATTTACACACGCGATGAGCAAAACGAGAATCACCGCCGCCAGCATCGCCCAAATCTGCTGCCGCAACTGCACACCGGTCATTGCGTTCAGCAGTGGTTGAACACTCGCCGAAACTAAAGCGCTGTTGGTCTTAGGATTCTCCTGTGCTAGACGTCGGGCCAAGCCGATAAACTCCGCGTTGGCCTGATCGATACTCACTCCCGGCTTGAGGCGGCCCATCACCGCAGGCGCATTATTATTGGCACCAAGCCGCAAATCGCCGCGCGGCTCTGGCGGATATTCATTATATAGCGGGACCCAAAGTTCATCGGAGATGGGAAATTTGAAATTAGGAGGCATCACACCGACAACAGTGGCTGCTTTACCATTAATAATAACACCCTGGCCGACGATATTGGGATCGCCGTTGAAATCGCGCTTCCAGATTTCGTTACCCAGAATCGTGACTTTACCGGCACCGGGTTTGTTGTCTTCGGCAGTGAAATCGCGTCCCATGATCGGTGACACGCCGATGATTTTGAAGAGATCCTCGGTGATGTAGGCACCGGTATAACGCTGCGGATTGTTTTTGTAAGTGACGTTGATCGTCGATCCGCTCAGATAGCCAGCCATTTGCGAAAACGACTGCTGCGCGCCCCGCAAGTCCTCGAAGTCCTGAGCTGTCGGAATGTTGCCGATGCCAAAGTTATTGTTCTGGGCGCTCGCCTGCGGATCGATCAGACCCACACTCATCAATTGTTCCGGATGCGGAAAAGAAAAGCCGCGCAAGACGAGGCCGTTCACGATGGTGAATTGCGTTGTTACGCCGCAGATCCCGAGGCTAAGAACGAGCACGGCGAGAAAACAAAAAGATTTTTCCTTGAGCAAAACGCGGAATCCGATGCGGATATCTTGCAAGAACGATTCAAACATGACTGTTACCTCCTTGGTAGCACAGGCATCCGACGCCCCTCCGGCTCGGACCCTGTGGGGACAACCCCGAAAACTTTTGAGGTTGATAGAAAAATTGCGGCAGCCAGCACGTCGTACGATTTTGCAATAAACGAACCGGCTTGCTCATAGCGAGAACGGCTGTTCCCTTTGCACGGCTCGTGCCAGCCCGGTCGATCACACGTAAGCTATCGGCTGCGAGCCAGTTGACAATGAGCGACGGATTGCTCCTCGATCGCTTCTGGACACTTTTGGGAATTTCGCGTCCCGGTTTTGGGATTACTAACACTAGCGATGCGATGCACGAAATCGGCCGAGCAGATTCAAAAATATGGTCCGCGCCGGGCCGGAGTTAAGATGCCGGGGCTACAGCGAACCCGCGGTGTTCGAGAGCGTGACGTTCTCTATGATAACCGCGGGAGGCCGATTGATTGCGAAGGCGACAGCATCTGCGACATCGGCAGCCGACATCATTTGTTCCCGCGGCCATTCACCGGAAACGGCGTTCCAGATGTCTGTATCGGTCGCTGCCGGATAGATGTTCAACATTCGCACTTTGCGGGAACGAAGTTCCTCACGGATCGCGTTCGATAGTCCTTCAAGGGCAAATTTGCTGCCGCAATATATGCTCCAGTTTGGATACGCCGTTTTCGCAACAATCGACAAAATATTGACGATACTCGAGCCCGGCGGCATTCGCGGAGCGAAACATTGAATTAGAAAAAAGGGCGCGGTCACATTGACGCCGATGGTTTGCTCCCATTCTTGGCGCGTGATCTCAGCAAATGGTTTTACCACTGCAATGCCCGCATTATTCACGAGCAGATCAATCGGCTCGTGCCCGACCTCCGCGACCAGATCGTCGATACCGCGAAAAATCGCGAGATCGTGAATTAATTTCGCGGTTTTCGCGCCAGTTCTTTCTGCTGCCCGACATGTTTCGGCCAGCGCGCCGATGTCGCGTCCATGCAACAAGAGCATCACACCCGGCGCAGCCAGCTTTAGTGCGATCGCTCGGCCGATTCCGCGACTGGCGCCGGTGATGAGAAAGCGTTTCATTTTCCACCACTTTAAAATGTTTCGTCCTTGAAGTGGCGCTGGCCTTTCATCGCTTTGGCGTACTCGTCCTTGCTAAGGATGTTTTCATCCGCCTGCATATCGGTACGACAAAAATTTTTGAACCACGCTTCGATCCTTTCTTTACTCTGAATCACTTCTTCAGTGAGATAGTTGGCGTCGATGTTAATGCAAATCGCACCGACAATTCCAAATTCCTTTCGCACAATGGGAATGGTCGTGCACTTGAACTTCCGCGCACCAATACTCAGCTCATAGTTCAATTTGTCCTCCTGCAAGAGCTGACGCTTCTTCAGATCGATCAGCAGATTGGTGGTGCCGTCGCGCAGATGCCGACCGGTCACATTGTTTTCCAGGACGATGAGTGAATGGGACGGGTCGGCAAGGTTGTGCAGCAATATCTCAATGCCGGAATTTGGGAACGACTTTCCTATTAAACGCACAATTCGAACGTAGTTTTCCAAATACTCTGTCGTGTCATCGGCGATTTTTTTACCTTCGTATTTCTCGAAAAGCCTGGCATAGACTTTTTGCTCCGAAGGTTCGAGTTGGGCGCGAACATTGTTTTGCTCGCCGATGAATATTAACTGCCGCGCCGCGGTGTAGTCGTTGTTCTTGAGGAAATAATGCATACCCAGCCGGAAATCCTTGAGATTAAACTCGGGGAAATTCTCCCGATTAATCGTAAACGGGTAGAAGTCGTACTCCTCAAGATTCCGACCGTATTTGCGTCGCTCCTTGTATTTTCCCCAGAGAAAGCCAGCTGCGAGTAGGACAAGCGACGCGATGATCGACGCGATGACGTTGATGGTTATATCGCCGCTAAATCCTGTCGGCATGTTAATACTGTAGTGGTGCTCCGCGATCGCAGTAACAAATAATTTCGGCGCCGCCTGCGCGGCTACAGAATCTTCCGTTTTCAACGGGTAGGAAGCCTGTCGGCCGCACCGGTCGGAGCGTAAGATGACTACGTTCGGCGCAGAGTGAACCGATTGTTTTCCGTCTCCCACAATCGCAGGCGTACCAGCCGTTGCTGAAGCGCGCTATCAATCTTCGGCCACAGCGCGCGGACAATATTTTCGCCGGTCGACGGTCGTTCGTGAAAGTCTCTTGTTTCGAGATCGAGATGTTTGTCGCGCCACGGCGCGATGGCTAGACGCAATACGCTTCGCAACTCTTCAAAATTGGCAAGCGTTCCGGAGCGTTGATCATATTCGCCGCCAACTGTGCCCTCCGCCACATAGCGATGGCCATGCCCGCGTAAATTGTTGCACTTGCCGAACTGCTCTGCGTTTTGGGCCTCGGAAAAGGAAGGGACATGCAAACGGTGTGCGGCACTGAATGATTCGCGAATGCCCAAAAACATCTCGCCAGTATTCCAAGCTTCCGCGAAAAAGTCGTCGCGTTCATGCAGACGAACACGCGAAGGCGCCGGTTTGCCTTGAAGGATGAAACGAGCCACCACTTCCGTCGTCATCGGTTTGTCGTGCAAAGCATCGACGTCACGGTTCAGATTCTTGTGATCGAGCTCGCTTCGCAACGCTCGAATTAATTCTGAAACGTGTTCCTGCGCCGCGAGCGCTGGTTTGTCTGACACGGAATCGGCGCGAAAGGTCAGTCGCGCCCGGTAGTTGTGTCCATGCTCGCCGCAGGCAACCCCAAACAGTTTTTCATTTTCGGTTGCGCTTAAATGTGGCGACATCGTTTTGCGTGCCGCGGAGAATTCGAACCAGTAATTTGCGTCTACCACACCGTGGGCATAGGCCGTCGCGCTGCGCTCAGGGGTTTCGCGAAGATGGACCGCACAAAGTTTCGCCGGATTTCCAGCAAAAAGCGGAGCGACGTCAGCAAGAAGTTGCCGGCAAACATTCTCCGCTGTTGGAACGTTGTCGCGAAACGCAGGGTTATCTTCATTCAAAAATCGATGGTCGTAATGGTCATGAATGATCCCTCCGGCGCGCTCTTTGATCTCGCTGATATTGATTAGCATTCCGGTGATAGGATCAGGCTGACCAGTAAAAACAAAATAAGCGACGTAATTGCGTCCGGTGCCATAGCGTGCGCTGCTTTCTTCGCCGAAAAGCTTGCGATTTTCTTCAGCGGAAGAACTCGGCAGGAACAATCGGCGCGAAGCGGAAAATTCGACGCGTTTACTGACCGTCAGGAGCATGATCCACAAAACACAGCAAGACACAATTGTGCAAATAGGTGCTGTAACGTTCGCTGTCCGCAGCGCAATTTGGGCAGATAATCCGCTGCGGACAGCGAACCCGACAACTTACTCTTTCAGCAGCGCGAGGAACTCGGACCGCGTGCGCGCGTCTTCCTTGAACGAGCCGAGCAAACAAGAGGTTTTCATCACCGAGTTTTGCTTTTCGACTCCGCGCATCATCATGCAAAGATGCTTCGCCTCGACCACCACACCAACTCCGTTTGGCCGCAAGCAATTCATTAGCGCGTCCGCAATTTGAACCGTAAGCTGTTCCTGAATCTGCAGCCGCCGCGCGAAAACATCGACAACGCGCGCGATTTTGGAAAGGCCAATAACTGTGCCGTTTGGGATGTATGCGACGTGCGCTCGGCCGATGAACGGCAACAAATGGTGTTCGCACATCGAGTACAGTTCGATGTCCTTCACCAGAATGATCTCGCTCGCTTCGGAACTGAAGATGGCGCCATTAACAATTTCATCAAGATTCTGACGATAGCCGTTCGTGAGAAACTCGAACGCGCGAGCCGCGCGTGTAGGCGTTCGCAGCAATCCTTCGCGTTGCGGATTCTCTCCGATTGCTTCGAGTAAATTACGAAAAGTATCCTCCATGCGCGCGAGCTTGGCCGCGCCGCATTTCGGCAGACTTCGAATCCGGCGCTCGGCCGCTTGCAATTCCGTCTCGCCGTTGCCTGATGGAGTCACGTTAATCGAGCCAGCTCAAGGGATATTTTTCGTCGTCCAGCGCAACCGCAGCTTCGGTCAGCTCCAAAGTGTGTTGCGTGTCGAACATCACCGCCAACTCTTCGGTGCGCTGCGCATTCTTACTCGCCATGATTGTCCCGGGGTGCGGTCCATGCGGAATTCCGCGCGGATGCAAGGTGATCGAAGCAGGTTCGATCCCGCGGCGCGATCCGAAATTACCGCGCACGTAAAACAATACCTCATCCGCTTCGACATTATCGTGGACCCACGGAATTTTCACTGCTTCCGGATGGGTATCGAGCAGGCGTGGCGCGAACGTGCAAACAACGTAACCGCGAATCTCAAACGTCTGATGGATGGGCGGTGGCTGATGGACGGTGCCGGTAATTGGCTCGAAGTCTTGGGCGTTGAACGTGAACGGGTAAATGTAGCCATCCCACCCAACAACATCGAACGGATGATGCGCCATCGTTACGCACGTCCAGCGCGGTCCATCCTTCACCAAGATCTCGATATCTTCTTCCTTGTCGATCGTATTCAATTCCGCAGGTCCGTGAAAATCGCGCTCCGAATAAGGCGACCCCATTTTGATTTGACCTTCGCTGTTCAAATAGCGTTTCGGAATTCGGACCGGGCCAGCCGATTCTAGAATAAGATAGTCTTCTTCTTGCACGTTATCGGGCTCCAGACGGTAAGTGATCCCACGCGGGACCACGATGTAATCTTCAGCGCGATATCTTTGCTGGCCAAAAACGGATTCGATCGTCCCGCCGCCTTTGAAGACGAAGATGATTTCGTCCGCGCCGCCGTTCTTATAGTACTGAAACTGTCCGTATTCCTTCTCGGGACGGCAGCGCCACGCGGTCATGTCTTGATTAAAGAGAATCGGAACACGACCACTGTAGAGATCCCCGCGACGCGGCAGGTTGGCGGTGCGCAGATGATGATGGCGAAGCGGACTATCAGCAGCTTTCTTTAGCTCTTCGCATTTAAGCAGCTTGACGTGACGAACGCGGGTGGGCGGTCGCAGATGATACATGATAGAGAAGGCTTCGTTGAATCCTTCGGTGGTAACAACGTGCTCGTAATAAATGCCTTCGTTCTTATAACCCGGTCCAGCACCGTTGCGGTGAAACCAGATATGATGTTTTCTCGGAATTTCCCCTAGCTTCTGATAATACGGCATGCCTAATCCTCCTTAAGTCGGGACAAATCGGAAGTTCAATTAAAGATTTCCTCGTGCCTCCTGTTCGCGTTCCAACGCTTCGAACAAGGCCTTGAAATTACCCTTGCCAAAGCTCTTCGCGCCTTTGCGCTGAATGATTTCGAAAAACAAGGTCGGCCGGTCTTCCACCGGCTTGGTAAATATTTGAAGTAAGTAACCTTCCTCGTCTCGATCGACTAGAATTCCGAGTCTTTCCAGAGGCTCGAGATCTTCGTCGATGTCTCCTACTCTATCCAGAACGGTCTCGTAGTAGGTGGACGGGATATGTAAAAATTCCAAGCCGCGTTTTTGCAATTCGGTGACAGTCTTAACTATATCGTTGGTCGCGATTGCAACGTGCTGGACGCCTTCGCCGTCGTAGAAGTCGAGATATTCCTCTACCTGCGATTTCTTTTTCCCTTCGGCCGGTTCGTTAATTGGAAACTTCACGTAACCATTACCGTTACTCATGACCTTGCTCATAAGTGCCGAGTATTCGGTTGAGATATCCTTGTCGTCGAAACTCAAGATGTTGCGAAAGCCCATTACATCTTCGTAGAACTTGACCCAGGGGTTCATCTGGTTCCAACCCACATTCCCGACACAGTGATCAACGTAGAGGAGACCTGTCTCGGCTGGATTGTAGGTCGATTCCAATGGGCGAAAACCGGGCATAAAAACGCCGTGATAGTTTTCGCGTTCAATGAAGAGGTGAACCGTGTCGCCATAAGTGTGGATCCCACTTATTACCAGCTGCCCATCGCCGTCGTTTAAACTCATTGGTTCGAGGAAACTCTTGCCCCCGCGCCTGGTTGTTTCCTCCCAGGCTGAGGTCGCGTCTTCCACCTTCAATGCGATAGCCTTTACCCCGTCACCGTGCTTGGCGATGTGATCGGCGATCGCGTTACCGGATCGCAGTGGTGTCGTTAAGACAAAGGTAAGTTTGTTCTGGCGAATCACATAGCTTGCCTTCTCTTTTGTGCCGGTCTCAGGACCGGAATAGGCCAGGCTTTGAAAGCCGAAAACGGTCTTGTAAAAATGTGCGGCCTGCTTGGCGTTACCGACATAAAATTCGATGTAATCAGTGCCTTGCAGCGGGAGAAAATCTTTCTCGGCAGCGGGCACTTTCTTAGGGGCGGCAATGGTGCTTGGCATGGAATCCTTCCGTTAGTTGATCAAATCAAAGTATAAGATCGGGAATGGCCCGCTGCAAGGATGTGCCGGCTACTTCAGCACAACGGAGCAGGCAATCTTCTCAAAGCGCGGATCGTCGCGGAGCGGGTCCAGGATCGGATTCACGCGCAGTTGCAGGGCGAACCAGTCGGGCTCTTCGGCCATCTTTGGCAGCCACGTGAACGCGTGCTCAAGATTTCCCGCCCGTACGTGCGCGAAAACATAATGCGCCGGCGGAACGTAATTGCCGCGCGCGTGTTTGGCATCGAGCTGCTCCAGTTCACGCGCCGCTACCGTGCGTACGGCCGGATCAAAACCGCTGGTCGCGAAAACTTGTTCGAGCACGCGCGCATCTTCGTGACGACCGGTCAGGTTTAACGCCGCGCACCATTGCGTGATCGCTTCGTGCTTCATGTGTTTCTTCGAGCAAACGTCGCCGAATAATTGATGCACCGCCGCGTTGTCCGGATACAGGTCCAGCGTTTTCGCCAGTTGCGCAGCAGCGCGATCATACTCGCGCGCGAAAAACAGCACCGTGCCGTAATGCAAATTTGTTCCCGGGAAGAATGGGTCAAGTTGCATAGCTCGCTCTTTTTGCGAGATCGCTTCGTCGAATCGTCCGAAATACGCCAGGCACAAACCATAATGCGCGTGGAGGTCAGAGAAGTTCGGATTCAATTCCATCCCGCGGCGAAACGCGCGTTCAGCTGCATCCCAATCGCGCTTGTAATAAATTTCGACCGCCGCCAGCGCGTTGTAAGCTTCAGGCAATGTGTCGTCCAGACTCAGAGATTTGCGCACGTATTCTTCGGCGCGTGGCCAGACGTCGGGCCGGAAGAGCGCATTCGCCGCCGCCCACGAGTAATACAGACTCAATCCAGTATAAGCGGGCGCAAATGACGCATCGAGCGTAATCGCTTGTTCGAAATACTCACACACGCGCTCGTATCCGGGAGCGTAGAAATTTCGCCAGTGATGCTTTCCTTTTAAATAAAGGTCGTGCGCTTCCGTGTTCTGCGTTGGGCGGGCGGCGATCGCGCGTCGCTCCGCACCGGTCAATTTTGCCTGCAGCGTGTCCGCGATGTTCGCCGCGATGTCGCTTTCGACCGCGAAGATGTCAGTAAGTTGTCGATCGTATCTTTCCGCCCAAAGATGCGTGTCATTCTCGGCGTCGATCAACTGCACATGCACTCGCACCTTGTCACCGGCTTTGCGCACGCTGCCTTCGAGAATGTTCGCGACGCCAAGTTGCTTCGCGATATCCGGCAGATGCGCGCTTGCACTTTTGAAACGCTGCGTTGACGTGCGTGAAATGACTTTTAGATCCGCAATACGGGACAAGCGTGTCAGGATTTCCTCCTGGATGCCATCGGCAAAATAAGCATTCGTTTTGTCGTCGCTTAAATTTTCGAACGGCAACACGGCGATCGATTTTTTTGGAGCAGCCGGCTGGTCGATCTCGACTTTGGCGGCCAGCCCGGTTCGGAAAGTTTGATCTTGCGCGAATTTCTTTGGTCTCTCCGGATTGCCGAATTCGTTTGAGTAAAGGTTGAAGAGCGCGAGCGAGACGCCATGTTTTACCTCGCACGATCCGAGATCGTGCAGCAGTGGCCGCCATTTTGCATATTGCTCGAGATCGTCTGCCACCCTTTTTGACAACAAGATGTGACCAGCGTCGCCGCAATCCATCACGCGTTGCGCGATGTTGATTCCAGCGCCGGCGATGTTTCCCTGCTCGCTCAAGTCGGTCACTTCCTTCACCGGCCCGCTGTGAATTCCCATCCGCACCTGCAACTCGGGATGCTTCTTCAATTCGCATGCGATCTCGACCGCGCATTTAGCAGGTTCTTCGGGGCTCGTACGGAACACGAGCGCGCCGCCGTCACCCGTCGGCAAACGCATCAATTTTCCTTCGCGTTGTGCTGCGCGAAATGTTTCGGTCGCGCGCGCAATGTCGCGGAGCTTTTCCAAATGCTCGAGCTGCTCGTGAATGAGCAGCTTGGTGTAACCGACGATGTCGACGAAGAGAACGTGACCAATTTCGAGTTCGATGTCAGGCATCTTTATCGACGTCAGTCGCCGAATGAAATCTCGACGTCGCGCGCCGTTTGCACCATTTCGCCGTTTGGGGGCACCAATCGCAAGCGATTGACCGCATCGGCGATGGGAACGTGGCGGACCTGATAGTTTTGGTAGCTGACCATCGACCCAAAATGGCCTTCGTTGATGAGTTGCACTGCCTTTACCCCGAACCGCGTGCCGAGAATGCGGTCCAGTGTGGTCGGCGCACCGCCGCGCTGAAGGTGACCAAGAACGCAGGTGCGCGTTTCTTTTCCGGTCCGCGCCGCGATCTCGCGCGCTACGATGTCACCGATGCCGCCAAGGCGGAATTCGCCGTCTTTGATGTCGCGCTTTACCTGCTGCCCATCTCTAGGGCGAGCGCCTTCTGCGACAACAACCAGCGAGCTTAAGTCACCGACAGCATCACGTGCGCGAATCGCCTCGGCCACTTTATCGAAATCGAATGGAATCTCCGGAATCAAGATGACGTCGGCGCCGCCTGCAAGCCCGCCGTGTAGCGCGATCCAGCCAGCATGTCGTCCCATCACTTCTACAACAATGGCGCGTTTATGGCTTGTCGCGGTAGTGTGCAGGCGATCAAGGGCGTCCATCACCGCCGCCACAGCCGAGTCAAAGCCGAACGTCATCGCCGTTGCTTCCAAATCGTTGTCGATCGTTTTCGGAACGCCGACGCAGTTGATTCCAGCTTCCTGCAACTGCAACGCGGTTGTCATCGAGCCATCACCGCCGACGATGATCAGTGCTTCGACCCGATTTTCGTTTAAAACCTTGCGCGCTTGTTCGATTACTTCTGCCGCGACGACGGCACGGTCGCCGGCACCAATCTTGGCGACGAAATGGCCCCGATTCGTCGTTCCGATAAGAGTGCCTCCGAGTGCCATGATATTTTCGGTGCACTTGCGGTCGAGAATCGTGTAATCGCCCGGCGGAAGCAGTCCTTCAAAACCGTCGCGAAAGCCCAGCATTTCCCAGCCAAGCTTATCCGCGGCCAGGGCAGCGCCGCGCAGGACGGCGTTGAGTCCGGGGCAGTCTCCGCCGCTGGTAAGAATACCGATCCGCGTTTTCATCCACGGAAAGAGATTACAGCATCTTTTTCGGATCGACCAGTCTACCGGCACCAGCCCATTGATCGTAGAGTTGCCAACCTTGCCGGACAAGACGCTCACCATCCCCAAAACGATCGCTACTGCCAAGAATCACCACGATCAGGTGTCGGGGAAAAATTGTCGCGCTCTCGTTGCTATTCTTGATCACCTCAGAGGGCCGATTGGCCGAAAGGATCAGACATTCACCGGCATGCCCGGTTTGCCCCGTTTTGACCCCATCGATGCCATTCGTACCGAGCAAATCATTGGTCGTTTTGAGGAGAGCGTGCAGCTGTTTGCCGCCGCGATTGAAGGAAATCTCGCGTTCTCGTTGTGAAACATAAAAGCGAAAGCTTGCCTTGTTCATCGCGTAACGAGTCAGTCGCGCGAGATCGATCGCAGTAGAGTACGGCATCGGCCGCTCCTTGTAATCGAAGCCGCTGGCATTGACGAAACGCGTCCGATCCATCCCGAGTTGTTTTGCAAGGGCGTTCATTTGGGCAACAAATGCGGTCGTCGGGGTAACTTTTGCGTTGGAAGCTCCGGGCGCGATTACCCCGAGCGTTTCTCCGACGCTATTAGCCAGGGCATTGGCCGCGAGATTGTCCGACTCGACCAAACCCGCGTACAGCAGATCGCGCAAGGAGACGACGTCGCCAGCCTGCCAGCCGATCTCGTTTTTCTCCACCCCGACAAAGGCAGCCTCATTGATGGTGGCGAGCTGGTTAAGATCGCCGCCTTTTTTTTCCGCCCAATCGAGGACGACACAGGCCGTCGCGATTTTGGTTAAACTTGCGACCTGCCGCTTCTCACGTGCGTTCTGCTCGATCAAAACATACCCGGTCTGTGAATCCACCACCAGATAGGATGGCGGCAACGGTGCGGCCGAGGTCGATCGCATCGCAATGCAATTTGCGCAAATCGCAATCGCGGCGGCAGCAAAAATTTTAGCAGGAAAACCCACGCCCGAAAAAACCCGGCAGCACCTTAGCCAGCACAAATGGAATTACAATACGAAACCCGACCGGCAATTATTCCGGAAGACTGACGTTCGCACGTGCACCGTACCGATACGGATTGGTGCTTAGTGTCAGATAGATCCGCTCGGCTGCGTTTTGCAGATCGAAGTGAAGCGCGCGACCAAGGCCGCTGGCACGGATGGTTCCGGCTCTGCCCTGAAGCTGGCTCCCGCCATACATGTCGAATTCGTACACTACCAGGCCGCTCTTAACGTCCGTGATGCGGACATGAAGGGAGAGAACCGATTGGCCCACGCCGAACTTCCCTAAAAAGAACCGTCCAACGGGACTGCCGCCATCGATTACATCAAATTCGCCATCAACCAACCAGCCGACGTGGGCTGTTTCGTGCGGTTTAAGAACACGAGCAGGCGCGATTTTTTCCAACTGTTCCTTGAGATCCTCCGCAAACTCGACTGGCGCGAGCGCCTTCCGAATCGGCATTTCGCCGTCAGTTTGGGCTTGGTCGCCTGTAAATTTCGCCCTGCGACGGCTCCGCCGACCTGGCTTTTCGTAACGTACATATCTGCGCAAGAACAGAGCAGCAAGCTGGAAGCAATAGCGATAAACGGTTTCATAATTTTTGGCGCGACCATCTGCTCTTCCCCGAAGAACGGACGGATGGCGTGGCTTCCGTGCTGCAACTCTCGTGCCGCACGTCAAAAAAATGCGAGGCCCAACTCCATAAATCCCTGGCCGAGGCTGGCCCGCCACAGGGATCTTACTCAGTGCGGACAGATGGACTCTCGCTTCTGGCCCGGCTGACAAGCATTCGCATAATGGAGTAGGTCGCGATGGCGCTGGGAATGGCAAGAAAGAGCGAGCCCAATAATAAAGGCCAGCCGACTCGGACGAAGCCCGGCCACGTCATTAAATCGTGAAAAGATAGGCGGTGAAACGTAACACGCTGTTCCGGCCGGCCATGCAGGACGCGCATGCCAATCCTATACTGCCAGAAATAAATCGCCGGCATTAACGGCAAAATTATATCGTGCAGCGTCACTGCGATCGCCGCCGCAATTTTATTGCACTTGCATATCCACGCCACGCCGATGGAGAGCAGAGTTTTCATGCTCCAGAGAGGGGTGAAGCCAAAAAAAATTCCGATAGCCGATCCCAGGGCGATCGAATGCGGCGTGTCCGCAATCGTCATCAATGTCATGTGATGGGAAGCCAGCCATGCCTTTAACCGAACCAATGGGCCCGGTAATGGTGGACCGGCGCTCGTTTTCGATGATTCCACGACAGATCTTAGCTTAAAACAATTCCGCCGTCTGCGGAGGCAGCGAAACTAGCTGGCCCAATACTTTTCGCATACGAAGAGCCGCATGCGGCGCGTAATCGCGCGCGTTGTTGTTAAAAATCACGTGCACTTCTTTTGCCTTTGCCGCCAGGCGCTCGCTTCGCGCCGCAATCTCCTCAATCTCGGCGTCCGAGTAATTATAATTGAAACGCGCGGCTACGGTTTTGCCCGTGATGTATGCGCGCGGGTCACGGCCATGTAGCCGGAGATAGGCCCCCTCCTTGTTCGTTATGGCGTCAAGATCGCTCGGCATAATCGTGAAGTGCTTTTCGGCGGGCGCGTCGACATTGACGAAGATTGTGTTCTGCTTGCGCATGAAATCGAGCGTCTTCTGGAGTTGATCGCCTTCTGCCCAGTTTCGGTTTCGCAATTCAATGGCGATGCGATAATCGCGGACCAATTCGAGTATGCCTTTCAGGTCCGCCAGGTCGTGTTTGCGCGGCGAAAATGCGGGCGACAATTGCAAGAGCAAGATGCCAAGCTTCTCTGCACGACGAAGAACTTCCAACGAAGGTGTAAATGCATTGAGCATTTCCGCGCTTGTCTCTTTCGTGAGCGCAACTTTAGCATTCTTTTCCAATCGCAGCTTTTTTTGCAGCGCAGGCGGAAGCAGCTTCGCCGAAGTTGAATGGTAGGAAAGAAGCTGGTGCAATTTGACGTTGAAAACAAAAGTCGGCGGAGTCGCATCGCACCATCGCCGCACGAGCATCGGATCCGGGACGGAATAAAAGGTAGAATTGACTTCCACCATGTTGAAATGCTGCGCATACCAGCCGAGGCGATCTGTTGGGCGCATCTTTTTTGGATACCAAAACTCGACGAACCCGGGATCCGACCAACTTGCCGTGCCGACGAGAATCTTTGCAGCCATGCGAGCATTGTGATCGAAGCGACGTGTCTTCTCAATCTCGCGGTAGAAAGCGATGTTTTTGATTGCGCTTTGAACGACGTTCGGACATAGTAAATTTTACGACGCGGGGTGGAGCAGCCTGGTAGCTCGTCAGGCTCATAACCTGAAGGCCGCGGGTTCAAATCCCGCCCCCGCAACCAACCTACAACGCCTTAAAGGCGGCTTGCTGTCTCCAATCAATTGGGCAAACTTGCCGCGCCAAATTTCGAATTAATCCAGCGTAGCTCAGTGGTAGAGCGGTCGGCTGTTAACCGATTGGTCGTAGGTTCGAATCCTACCGCTGGAGCCACGCCGATGCCGAAGCTTTGCCACTGTCCAAGGCATCGCTCCGGAGGCGTTTTGGTGAATCCGCGTCCGGCGGGCCGCGGCATTGCTTATGCTCTTATACGTATCATGTTTTTTATTATCATCAGCGGCGCCTTTACCCTCAGCTCTGCGGTGACATTGGCATTCCTCGCCCTCAGAGCGCCAGAGGCTTACGAAACTGACCTTGGCCTGCAAGTAGTTCACAGAATTCCGAAGCAACGCGACAGCGCCGAGTTGTCCGAAGCTTTGGTCCAGGCCCGCTAATCCGCTCCCTTCACGGTTTGAGACTTACCCAGCCTGCGAACCCGCTCGGTTCCTATTTCAAAGAGGAAACGACGGACGAACGGGGTTGAATCAAGGTTCCCCTCGGCAATTCCATCGGCAGGGAGCGCCCTAGGAATTCCAGTAACACCCGGACCCGCTGTGAAGCGGGAAGCACTTGCGTTACGAGGACCTCGATCCCGCGTAATGGCCCGTGCGCGATTTGGACCTCCTGGCCGACTTTGAGTTCCGGATCGAGCGTGATCAGTTCGTCAGCCTCCATTCGCTGGCGCAAGGCATCGATGATGGTGGCGTCGATTGTCGCCAATCGGTCCCCAAAACGAACCAGACCACGGACGCCGGGTGCATGCTCAACGCGGCGCCGTTCAGTGACGTAGTCGAACTGTGCAAAGAAGTAGCCGGGAAACATTGCCTCCACGAACCAAACCGGCCCCCTCCGTGTCAATTTGCGCATGCGCAGGCGTGGGGCGAAACACACGATCCCGTGTTGCTTGCGTAGAGCGACGGCGGAGAAATGTTCGCGCTTGGTCTGAGCACGCAGACAAAACCAGAACGATCGGTGGTTTGGAAGAATTTGCGGTTGGGACTTCGACATTCGCGCGCCGGATTTCCTTCATCCCTACCAAG
>QHPU01000105.1 GCA_003219175.1 Verrucomicrobiota bacterium
CGTCTACGTGGCGGATCAAGCTAACAGTACCATCCGAAAGATTACTCCCGCCGGAGTAGTTACAACCATTGCCGGTGCCGCGGGCATGTTCGGCAGCGCGGATGGCAGCGGCAGCGCCGCGCGTTTTAATGCTCCTGACGGCATCGCGGTGGATAGCTCTGGCAATCTCTACGTCGCCGATACCCTTAATAGTACGATTCGTAAGATCACCTCCGCCGGGGTAGTGACAACTCTAGCTGGAACGCCTGGAGCGATCGGGAGCGCCGATGGGACGGGCAGCGCCGCGCGCTTTAATTATCCCGATGCTCTGACGGTAGCCGGCACTACTCTTTACGTGGCCGAGGCATACAACAGCACAATTCGTAAAGTTACTTCAACCGGGGTAGTCACAACCTTTGCCGGGACGGCTGGAGCTTTTGGGAACATCAATGGCACCGGCAGCGCCGCCCGATTCAATAGTCCCTACGGTGTCGCAGCCACTACTACTGGCATAATCTACGTCGCGGACTCGGGTAATCACGAGATCCGAAAGATCACTCCCGCCAAGGCTGTAACCACGTTCGCAGGGTCCGCCACTACGGACGGCGGAGGTATTGGCAGTAGCGACGGTACCGGGCGGATAGCTCGTTTTAATTATCCAAATGCCGTGGCGGTAAGCGGCGCTACAGTTTACGTCGGCGATACTTATAATCACACGATTCGTAAAATCACCTCCAATGGGGTTGTTACAACCTTTGCTGGGACGGCGGGGATTCCTGGGAGCGCCGACGGCATCGGCAACGCCGCGCAATTCTACCGCCCATTTGGTGTGGCGGCCGATAAAGCCGGCAACGTTTACGTGGCCGACGCTAGTAATAGCACGATTCGTAAAATTACGTCCGCCGGGGTAGTGACAACTCTGGCTGGAACGGCTGGAGTGATCGGAAGCGGCGACGGGTCAGGCAACGCAGCGCAATTCTTTTATCCTTTTGCTGTAGCAGTCGACGGCGCTGGCAACGTGTATGTTGCCGATACTAACAACTACACCGTGCGTAAGATTACGCTGGCCGGAGTAGTGACGACGCTGGCGGGATTCGCCGGATTCCACGACTATAGCGATGGGACTGGCAGTAACGCTGGTTTCGGTAACTTGTTTGGCATTGCTGCGGATAGCGCCGGCAATGTCTACGTCGCCGATAACACTTACTCTACCATTCGCAAGATCACGCCCGCCGGGGTGGTGACCACCCTGGCTGGCACGCCCGGGATCTCCGGGAGTGCCGATGGCACCGGCAGCGGCGCGCGATTCTCTTCTCCCCGGGGAATTGCCATCGACGGCGCGAAGAACCTCTACGTTACCGACCAAAACAACCAAACCATCCGCAAGATCACGCCTGCGGGTGTGGTCACCACTCTTGGTGGTGTTGCCGGCAGCTATGGGATTGCCGATGGAACAGGGCCTTCTGCGCGCTTTATGAATCCGGCAGGTATCGCCGTCGCTAGCTCAGGTACCCTTTACGTGGCGGATTCGTACAACCACGAAATCCGCAATGGCGTGCCGGCTGATCTCAAGATCACCTGCACCGATGGCAAGACAACCGTCCCTAACTTGAGTTCAGATACTTACACAATCACGGTGACCAATACCGGTTTGGAAAACGTTAGCGGAGCAGTTGTCACTGACACTTTCCCGGCTCAGGTGCAGAGCGTGACCTTTACAGCGACGGGTAAAGGTGGCGCGACTGGCTTCTCAAACGGCGGCGGCAACATTAATCAGGCTCTGAATCTGCCACCTAACAGCTCGGTAACTTATAAAGCAACCGGCCTCATTAACGGGACTTCGGGCACGGTGATCTCCAACATCGCTAACGTGAGTGTGCCGGCGGGCGTGAGCGATCCAAACACGGCCAACAACACAGCCACCGATAAGAATACCATCCAGTAACTGCCCGTCCGGCCCGGACCCGGATCATTCGTTATAGATTGACGGAAACGAATATTCGCCTCAGGCTCGCGAGTGGATACGCGTATCGAAGGCGTTTGTTTCGATGTTGTTCATCTTGAAAAGGCGCACGGGTTTTTGGATGCGCTATTCCAGAACGTTAACTAAAGAAAGGAAAGCAATCATGAAGTTAATTACCACTACTCTCGTCGCCTTCACCGGGCTCGGCCTTTATGTCGCGCCCCTGGCACTCGCCGCCGGCGATTCCTTCGTCGGAAAATGGAAGTTTAATCCCGATAAGAGCCAGCTCAATGGCCTTACCTACAAAGTCGAAGATGCCGGGAACAACCAATACAAGTTCGTCTTCGGCGACGACGCCGAGACCGTTACCGTCGATGGCAAACCAACCATGACCAAGTACGGCAATACCTGGTCGGTGACCAAGAGCGGGTCGAACGCCTGGCACTGGGTCACGAAACGAAATGGCAAAACGACCAGCGACGCCATGTGGACCGTTTCGGACGACGGCGCCACCTCCACTTACGTTAGCACCGAGACGCGGGCCGACGGCTCGACCTCTCACGATGAGACAAAACTCAAACGCACTGCCGGCACCTCCGGTCTGGTCGGAACTTGGGAGAGCACTGAAATCAAGATCGGC
The DNA here is from genome assembly GCA_003219175.1 of Verrucomicrobiota bacterium. Classification (GTDB taxonomy): domain Bacteria; phylum Verrucomicrobiota; class Verrucomicrobiia; order Chthoniobacterales; family UBA10450; genus AV69. The sequence continues at coordinate 2,583 of QHPU01000105.1, forward strand.
AGCCCCAGCACAATAGAGATCGCGATGTGGGAGAAGGACGGCTACTCGATTAAGATTCCGATCTACAAGGGAGAAACCAATTTTAAACTCGACGGCAAAGATTATACGCCGAAGGGCCCGCGAGTGGCTAAAGGCACAACCATTTCCGGCAAGAAAATCGACGACCGGACGATGGAACTCACCTACAAGCTCAACGGCAAAACGAACGAAACCGATCGCTGGGAGCTTTCGACTGATGGCAAGACTTTGACCAACACAGTCACCTATCCCGGCGTTGATAAGCAGGAAGTGGACGTTTACGACCGCCAATAACGCCACGACCTAACCAACGAATACCGTCCGTCATCATCAACTGATGGCGGACGATGCTTTGGGTCGCCAAGTGAGCTCTGCTGCGGCGATGTTCCGACTGGTCCCCTCTTCGCTCTTCGCCTTTGCCTTCCGCCCCATTCCTTTTGCCTCGTGGTCTCGTAGTCCCTTGCCCGTAGGCTGAAAGGTGACAGGGGCGTTACTTTTGCGGAGCAGCACGCAGGGCCAAACGGTTGTCTATTTCAGCGAGATCATGGAAAGGAACCTATGAAAAGCACAACACCCATGGGGATACGCGTGCGCCGTTTCATCACCGATCGATACGCCTACACGACAGATCCCAGCTATGTATTCGAACTTGTTGGTTTTGGACTAATCGTTGCCACCGCCTCCTGGCCGATTTTTGTGGTGGTCAGCGCGATGGCCGGAGCGCCGAAATGAAGCCGAATCCGACGGAAAGAATCTTATGAGCTTATTGGTTGTTGCTCGTTACCTCGTCCTGCGAGCCCTCGATTATCCGTCAGATCGAGGGCTTCTTGCGAAACGTTAGTCGGGCCCGCTGGCCGATCGATGATCGCGGAAAACAATCCGTATTATACAGCGTCCTTGCTTTAAGAGTCATTTGCAATTTCGGCGGCGATAATGTCGTATGCGGGTCGGAGGCGGTTCGACAAAAAGCGCAAAAACCCGGGCCCCTATTGTTCCCTTTCTTCCGCAGCGAGTTCGAATGAACATATCCGCCACGTCGTTTGTCCAACAAGTTGTGCCTGCCGCGCGGAAGGTTGTGTTCAAACCAGCGGTCGTTGGCCACCCGATCCAGACCGTGGCCGAGCTTCGGCAACAAATTCACGACGACCTTCGAAGGCAACATCCCGAATGGATTGAGCCGGGTGGCGAGTCTTCGATGTGCGATTTTTATGAGTCGCGCCTGAGCCAACTCCTAGAGACTTGTGCGCGGTCCACCCCAGTTGGGGTCGCTTAGTTCGCGGTCCATACCGGCTGGTCCGCCATTCGATCTACAGCGGCTTACTTGCCATGGTCATCGCGACACTGATTCAACAGGGCGGGTCCCATTTGCTTCGCCAGAATCAATCCCCGAACCTTTACCGCCACGCTAGTAGTTTTCTAGCAAAGTCACTTTATCCACCACATTGTCTCCACCTACTTCGATGTAGTCGACACGGATTCTCAGGTTCGTGCTTAATCCGGGAGCTTCCAGCACCGTTCCGTCTGAATCGACGTAGACCACGTTCTGGCTTAATTTGAACTGGACCGGTTCACCACTGCCGATGTCCATGACCAACGCGCTACCCGGCGTGTATTCGGAGATGGTGCCCGTACTTTCCAACTCCGAACCGGTTTTGGTGCTGGAAGTTTGCGCCTGCGCAACTCCCATCAGAAGAGCGGCCGCAAAAATGACGCCAAGAATTGATTTATTGTATACCTTCATAATAGTCTGCTTACTTCAATAATAATTTTCGTTCCTACTTAAAGATTAACGACAGAACTTCTGTTAGCTACTGCGCGTTCGTAACACTTTGCAGTCTCACTGAGGAAGCAATTGCGAGTCACTCTTCGGAGGGAATCGTTTCGTGCTGAACGGAGCTGACGGGATCAGCGACATAGAACACGTCGCGATCGGAATCGCGCGGGTAGACGGCTTTTTCGCGACGCTTGCCGCGGCTACCGACCCGTCCGTAGAGGTCGGTATGAAGCTAAAGATCCCGACCAGAAAATCACCCTTCTCACGCTTGGCCGGGACCAGACCATCGGCAATCTGCGGGAAATCTTCGAGGTCCCCATGCAAGCTCAGTACTTTCCGGTGCAGTTGGACCGGATGGGCACTCAATTTGAATTTCTGAAGGTCGAAGAGGCCAGCAAACACTTCCCGGCCGTTAACAATGTCGAAACCAAAGTCACCGGTCGCCGGCACAATCACCCGGGCGGCGCGTATGGTTTTCGGATTCAGCGCGGCGGCAAGGTGCTGGTTATTTGCACGGATGTCGAGCATGGCAGCGAAATCGACTTGGAGGTGGAGTTGCCGCGGCGCCGATTTGCTGGTGCACGACGCGCAATACACGGCCGAGGAGCTGGAGACGCATCGGGGTTGGGGGCACAGCAGTTTTGATCAGGCCATGCCGGTGGCCGAAATGGCGGGGGGTGAAACAACTGGCCATGACTCACCACGACCCGGAACACGATGATGACTTTCTCCTGCGTATGGAAAAGCTATGCCAGGGACGATTCCCTAATACGCAATTTGCTCGCGAAGGAATGGAAATCCTCCTTTAGAATCCGAAAAGTCCGGCCCAGGCAGATGTCAAATATTAACAGTAATCCCTTCCCTATTTATCCGCGACCTCAGGCTATTCTTCCGATGCTACGCATTTAACGCTTCACGCGCTATGCTTACCTCTTCGTCGCGCCCCACCAACCCGCGCCTTGCCCTGGTTGTGATGGCGGTGTTGTTCGCGCTCCTGAATGCCGACATCACGACGGTCAACGTGGCGTTGGTTACCGTGGGCAAAGATCTGCACGCAGACTTGGAAGATTTGCAATGGGGACTCAACAGCTACATGCTGGCATTCGCCGCGTTGATCGTCGTTGCCGGTCGCCTGGCCGATGTCTTCGGACGTCGCCGATGCCTGCTCGCGGGCGCCATTTTGTTTGCGCTGGCCTCATTGCTTTGCGGGATTGCGCCATCGCTTTCGGTTTTCGTGGTCGGCCGTGTCTTACAGGGGGCGGGCGGGGCGCTTATGCTGCCTGCGGGCATGGCGATCATCTCCGTCGTTTACAGTGGGGAGGAGCGCGCAGTTGCTATGGGGACCCTCGTGGGTGTCGCGGGCGTAGCTCAATCGATTGGACCGCTGGTGGGCGGCTTTCTCACCGCGGCGGTGAGTTGGCGGTTGATTTTTCTGATCAATCTGCCGCTCATCGCCTTGATAATGTTCATTGCGCTACGCGCCATTCAGGAGTCGCGCGATGAACATGTTTCGCATCGAATTGATATCGCTGGCGTAGTTATCCTGGCGGCCGCTCTAACGAGCTTCCTCCTCGGCCTCGATGCCGCCCAGGGCAGCGACAGCAACCCGCGAACGGCGCTCGTTCTGGTCGTTTTGGCTCTGGCTTTGTTTGTAGTCTTTCCGATTCTTGAGCGTCGCACCGACAGCGCCATTGTGGATGGCAAGCTCCTTCAGTTACCACCCTTTCTCTGTTCCTGCGTGGGGAGCTGTTTGCTTGGATTCGTCTTCTTTCTTTTTCTGTTTATCACTGCCGTTTACTTGCAGGAGGAACTCGGCTACGGCGCCTTGATGGCGGGAATTGCTCTCGTTCCCTTCAGCCTCGTCCTCGCCGTCACCGGAGTGATGTCGGGACGCCTAACGAAACGTTTCCGATTGGCGAGTTTGCTGATTGCAAGCTGCTTTTCCATGGGGTTGGGGTTGGCGATCCTTTCCTTTGTGCCTGCGTCTTATGGATACAACGGAATGGTATTTCCGTTTTTGCTTGTGGCCGCAGGCGCCGGCCCCGGATTCACATTGTTAAACACTGCCGGCCTCGCCGCGGTTCCAGCACCGCGGTCCGGCCAGGCAACGGGAATGATCTACATGTTTCGGTTCGGCGGAGGCGCGATCGGAGTGGCCGCCGCCAGTGCACTCCACGGCGCCCTCTTTCAGAGGCACCTCATTCCTAGGTTATCGAAAGTTTCGTTGTCATTCGCGCAACAGAAGCTTTTGGAGCAACCGGGTGCAGCCGAACGTATCGGGCAGATCGACAGCGGCTGGGGCGCGAGCCAAGTGGAAAATGTCCATCAAGCATTTCACGAATCGTTCGTGGCGGCATTCAGCACTACACTGCGGCTGAATGTGATATTGCCGATCGCGATCGCGATTCTGGCGATGATGCTCTTGGAAAAGAAGGGTAAGCCCACGCCGAGCAGAGATGTTGCCGGATAAATTAGAGGTTGGCAGAATTATTCCGTCCGTGGCGACGATTCAGGTCTGCGCAAAATGTTGCTCACGAAAAAACCCGCTGCCGAAGAAGAACGGGACTTCTGCTTAGCAGACTGAGTCCTTTCCTCTTCCGCCTTTCCAAGCACTCAACTAATCATATACTACCCGACACTGGCAATGAAAGCGATCGCTCCTCTAACAGTGCTGGCCTTGAGCGGCTCGGCCGAAGCGCGAATTGGTGAGACGCTAGACCAGTGTAGCTACTACTATGGTGCCTCCATCGGTCACGTCGCTAAAGACCAGGTCAAGTTCAGTCATGGTCACATATATATTATTGTGCATGTGCGGGACAATCGCTCGGTACGCGAAGATTTTGCCCCAGAGGCCGGCGGAACGCTTTCAGACCATCAAATAGCCGCGATTCTAAAAGATAACGCAGAAGGCCATACTTGGGAAAGAATAGGAGAATCCCATACCAAGGTTACCTTTATCCGCACAGATGGCCACGCCCGCGCGGAGGTCGCTAAGCCCAACTATCAGGCTGACGAAGGCCGAATCAAGCTGACCACTACCGGTGCAGAGGTAATTATTAGGGCGCGGCCGTAGCCACTGCATTGCAAATCTGGAGATCGGTGACTTCTGACTTGTGACCTCTGATCTCTGATGCTTCTCGCCTGGGGTACCCCACAATCTTAACGCTTGTCTTTCTTCGGGGAACTTGGCGCAATCGCCTGAATCGGCCGCGAATCCGCGGTCATCTGTGGACTATGTAAAACAACTGGAGATACGAATATGAAACAAAACTCGTTTTCCGCGGTATTGGTGGCGGTATTAATGGGCGCATTAGCCGCACGTGCGCAGGATCCGGTCAAAGTGGACCCGAAGCATTACAGCGTCGTATTTGAGAACGATGCTGTGCGCGTGTTGCGGATTCATTACGCGCCGGGCGAAAAGTCCGTGATGCATTCTCATCCTGATGCGGTGATCGTTTTTTTGGAGGACCAAAAGGCGAAGATGATTCATCCCGATGGCAAGAGCGAAGAGGTGTCCGGGAAAAAGGGAGATGCGGTCTTCTCTCCGGCTGGCGCGCATTTGCCGGAAAACATCGGCAGCGGCCCGATCGAAGTCATCCTAGTGGAGCTAAAAAAACCGGCGACGAAATAATCAACGCTTAAGGTCATTCGCAATTTCAGCGAGCTGCGCTTCGACTGACTCTTAACCGCT
>QHPU01000063.1 GCA_003219175.1 Verrucomicrobiota bacterium
GAGCCTGTTTGATGCTCGAAAATGCAAATACCTTCCGCCTGCCGAAAAAATGTTTTCGGATGGTCAGATTGCCTTCGTGCGTGTGAATCTCGACCCAATGAAATGGCAACAGAATGAGTGGAATTGCGAGGCAGAAGGCAATTCGCTCTAGCATCGCCAGGGTGGACGCGTGTGCTCTGACTTCCCTGATCACCAAGAACAGCGACACCAGAATTGTAAGCACCACAATGTTATACAGATACAAACCATCTGGACCGACGTAGCGGTAATCGTCGCCGATCGTCATGGGCTCTTCGGTGGCGTCATCTGGTGTTATGCCATCTTGATTCGTTGGCAAGTCGGCCGGCGCGGGATACATCCCGAAGTCCATAAAGTGCCCCTGCTGGCCCTCATCGACCGGCCAAGCATGCCACCCGGCTTTTTCCATTTCCTCCTGCAATCCTCGGAGTTTATCGCCGTCACCATTGAAGCTGATAAATTCCTTGCCGGGTCTATCGTTCCAGCCCAAAACTGCAACGCCATGAACCTTAGCGAGCTTCTTAGCTGACTTGATGCGTTCTTTCCCAATGATGTTGCCGGTCATCAAGAGACTTCAATTATGCCTAACGAGATATATACGAAAGTTCGTACTTAATTGCGAACATTTTTTCGCCTATTTCTGGAAGGCCCGAGGAAGCTCGCCACGGCGAGTCCGTCCGGTGGCGGACAGGGAGCGGAAGGGTGCGGAGATGGTGAATAGTGATCTGTGAGTGGTGATTGGGGTCGGCGGTCATAGACCGCCTCTAAAGAAGAGAGAAAACTTCGCTCAGAAATCGTAAATGAGCAGGATTAGGAACAGGGGCAGGAAGACGGAACTTCGAATACCGAACATCCAACGCCGAACGAAGAGGAAAGGAGAGCGGTTTACGCGGGGGCGCCGCCGAGGGCGCCGGGAAGCGGGGGAGTGACGTCGGGGGCGACGACGACTTGTTTGGGCGGTTTTTCCGGCTCCATCTTTTCGCCGCCGCGCGGGGCGATCCCCGGTGGCGGGTTGAGCATGCGACCATGCTTGACGATGTCTTCGATTTGCGAGCCGTCGAGGGTCTCGAACTCAAGCAGCGCTTTGGCAATGACGTCCAGCTTGTCGCGATTGGCGGTGAGAATTTGCTTCGCCCTCTGGTACGCTTCATCGAGGAGCGTGCGCACTTCGCGATCGATTTCCTCGGCGGTGGCTTCGCTGTAATCGCGGGCGCGCGAGATGTCGCGCCCGAGGAAAACGTAATCTTCGTGGTCGCCATACTCGACCATTCCCAGTTTCTCGCTCATGCCCCACTCGCATACCATCCGGCGGGCGGTGGCGGTAGCCATCTTGATATCGCCGCGAGCGCCATTGGTGACATCGCCGAACGCAAGCTCCTCTGCCACGCGACCGCCCATGCTGACGGCGAGGCTGGCGAGTAACTCGGCTTTGCGGTTGGTGTATTTGTCTTCCTCCGGCAACCACATCGTGCTGCCCAACGATGGGCCGCGGGGAATGATTGTGACCTTGTGGAGTGGCTCGGTGTGTTCGAGTAATTCAAGCAAAAGGGCGTGGCCGGCTTCGTGGTAAGCAGTGTTGGTTTTTTCCTTCTCGCTCAATGCAAGACTGCGGCGTTCCTTGCCCCAGCGCACTTTGTCGCGCGCTTCTTCGAGCTCAGCCAAAGTAATTCCTTTCAAATTCCGGCGAGCGGCAAGCAAAGCTGCCTCGTTGATAACGTTGGCCAATTCGGCGCCGGAATAGCCCGGCGTGCCGCGCGCGACCACGGCGAGATCGACCCCTTCGGCCAACTTCACTTTCTTGGAATGGACCCGCAAAATTTCTTCGCGACCCTTTACGTCTGGCAAATTGACGGTGATCTGCCGATCGAACCGGCCAGGACGCAACAGTGCGGGATCAAGCACATCGGGCCGATTGGTGGCGGCAATGATGATGACGCCCTCCTGGGTATCGAACCCGTCCATCTCAACGAGCAAGGCATTGAGGGTTTGTTCGCGCTCGTCGTGACCTCCGCCGACGCCGTGGCCGCGATGGCGACCGACAGCGTCAATTTCGTCGATGAAAATGATGCACGGCGCCGACTTTTTGCCCTGCTCAAACATGTCGCGCACGCGGCTGGCGCCGACACCGACAAACATTTCGACGAAATCGGACCCGCTGATGGAGAAAAATGGGACGTCAGCTTCGCCGGCGATGGCGCGTCGTCCTTGGCTTCCTCGACTCCAGCGACGTCACGGAAGGTGATCTTATTTTTGTCACGGGCCAGCATCCGCGCTTTCGATTTACCGAAGTTTAGCGCGCCTTTGCCCGCCATGCGGATTTGCTGGCGGAACAGGAAATAGAGAACGAGGAGAAAGAGCGCGATGGGGAGGAAACTGAGGAGGGTTTGGGCGAACAGGTTTGATTCGGTCCGGATGGCAGGCTGGATGCCGGCGGCGGCGAGCTTGTCCTGCAGATTGGTATTGTAGTTAAGGTAAACGGTAGTGCGGAATTTCACGGCCTGTTCCGCGCCGGCGGTTTGCTTGCGGTAGTAGCCAATGAGCGCCTGGGTAGGCTGACCTTCCTGGACCAACAAAGTCACGGGCAGATTTTTGTCGTTAATGATTTGCTTGTTATCGAGCAACTCGATGAAGCGGTTGTAAGGGACGTCCTCGATATTCTGATAACCGCCGTTGCGCACGAGCAGGGCCATGCCGATGAGGCCAAAGGCGATCGCGATCAGTACGATGCCGCGCCAGTTAAAATTCGGCTCATTGTTGCGCTTGTTGTCGCGCGAGGAGTTGCGGTCAGGTTGCGCCATTGGAGTTGGTGCGCGGGCTTCTTGCCGCGCTACAAAAATTTACATGAGCAGGGCGTCAATGCAATAAGTGGGAGCAGGAGTCACGCCTTTAGGTGGTTCGGCAGATAAATCGAACGCGGCGTTCGATTGGGATGGGCGGAACATAGGCTTTCCAGCGTGTGCGCCCAGCGGGCATTTCTCTCTTGCTCCGGTCCGGTCGCCGGCGCGACCTACGCCGACTGGGCTGCGCAAGCGGCGGCTTGGAAGCCGCTATTTCTTGAACGCAATTGGATTGGTGTCAGCGGGGCGCAACTCCGCTGGAGGCACAAGCCAAAGACCTATGTTCCAGCACGATCGCGCCACCGGGCACAGTCATTGCGTGAACTGGGCGTTGGAGTAAACTTTATACCCAAATTTCAATGGCAGAATTGTTAGCCCAGGTAGCCGATAAAATTGACCGCGCGGTGCAGCGCGTGACCCCTTTTGCCTATCGGATGCAGCGGAAGGGGCGCCGTTGGATGCGCCGAGCCATGCGCAAGCCGCGAAGCGTATCGGAAGGGCCCAATTTGTTGCCACTTCTGATCCAGGTGCTGGCTAGTTTCTCGAAAGCGGATGGTGTTTTGCTGGAAGAAGAAATCGACTCCAGCCTCGGGTTCCTCCGTTATGATTACCCGGAGGCGGTTTACTCCGAGCTGCGGCAGTTGTTCCGGCAGGCGCTTTACGAGCAGCAGGATTTAACAGCGATGGCGCAAAAACTCAGCGTCGAGCTGGGCACAGATCGGAAGATCATGCTGGGCGTCCAACTTTACGATCTGATTTCTCAGGCCGGTCTCAAGCAGGAGCAGGTGGTGCAGTTTTACTCCTTCATGTCCCAGCTCGGGATGGCGGCGCAGGCGATCGACATCGTTTATCAACTGAATGCGAGCGAGGAGTCCGATCCTGCCGTTTACCAGCGTGGCGCGTCGCCCCTGGAATCGATCTCGTTCGGTAACAACGGACAGTCCGACGTGATGTTGAAGAGCCTCGGTGCGAGCGATCGGTTGCTAGCATTCCGCTATCACGATCTGATTCTTTTGAAAAATTACACCGCGCAGAGCGTGTCGGTACGGAGCCGCCCGCTAGCACGCGGCGGGTTTTGCCGCATTTACCCGGGCCAACGCATTCTGGTAGGTGACCAGGTGCTGAGCTATCAGGAGCTGGCGCAGTACTTCAACGCCAAGAAGAACGTTTCGCTCCCGCAAATTTTCATTCGAGTGAACCGCGACTCGGACGAGGTCGAATTGGAGCGAGCGCGCTCCCGTGAAACGGCGCTGGAAGTCACCTTCGGATTAAAAGTGAAAGTCAAAGCGTTGAAAGACGTCGATGCCGAACTGAATGGCACCCGATTGCGCGCAGGAACGCTGGTCGAAGCCACCTTGCAGGACCGAATCGTTTTCCACAACGACAGCGAGCTCGATCTGTTTGATTTGCGTCGTCGGGCGCGGGCGTTGGGCGGCCGCTTTCAACTGAAGGCTTCCAAATCGGAATATCTGGTCTCGAACAACCAGAGCCTGCTCGAAGCCGACGACATTTTGCTTTCTCCCGGAACGGCGGGCGACGTCTTGCTGAAGATTTTTTGTGATTACGACAAGCGCGTCGGCACTTTGGAAGTGCTGGAAGCGGATCGTCCGATCATGGTCGGCGAGACTACCATCCGCACCACTTCACCGCTAAAAGATGGCGATACCATTCGGATCGACGTCGGCCAATTCCTGAAGTGCAATTTTTCCGAACGCATCATCGAAGAGGAGCGCAACATTGTTCGCACACTCGAGGTCAGCGAAGTAACGCATCGTTTCGGCAGCGGCGATGTCGGGCTGGAAGGAATTTCCTTCAGTGTAACGCGCGGAGAGCTGGTTTGTGTGATGGGGGCGAGTGGCAGCGGAAAGAGCACGTTGTTGAAAGTGCTGGCGGGGCAATTGCAACCCACCAGCGGTCAGGTCCTGCTCAATGGTCAGTCACTTTATCCTAATCTCGATGAATTGAGACGTTACATCAGCTACATCCCGCAGGAAGACGCCTTCGATGAGCATCTGACCATCGGCGAAAATTTGCAGTTCGCGGCCGCGATTCGTTCTCCCCATTTGTCGCGGCGCGACCGGACGCGTCGTTTAGAAGGCAAATTGGTCGAGCTTGGGTTGAGCGAGCGGCGTGACGCCGTGGTTGGTACTGCGGTGAAGAAGACGCTCAGCGGCGGCGAACGGAAACGGCTTAACATTGGTCTCGACATGATCGGGTCGGCGGACATTTACCTTTTTGACGAACCGACCTCAGGCCTGAGCTCCAAGGATTCCGAGCACGTCATCGAAATCATTCGTTCGATGGCACACAACAAAATCATCATCGTTACCATCCACCAGCCGAGCTCAAAGCTCTTCCAGATGTTTCACAAGGCCATCCTCCTCGACAAGGGCGGCCGGCTGGTCTTTTTTGGGACGCCCACGGAAATGCTCCGCTATTTCGCCGAAGCGGAACACCAGCATCAATTCGGGGCCGATCTCGGAGCCTGTCCATCATGTGGAACGACACGCCCGGAATTTATTTTCGATGTCTTGGAGACGCCGCTGCGCGATCTGAGTGGCGATATTATTTACGAGGAGAACAACCGCGGACAACTGGTGCCTTCGCGCCGTTATGCCCCCGAGTTTTGGCGGGACAAATACGAAGCCTTTCGATTGATCCAGGACGTTAAGCAGGTCTCGCTGCGCAAGGAACCGGCGGCGGCGCCTTTGCCGGCTACCGCGCCGGCGCAAAAAAAGAAACGGGTCCCGTTCCGCTGGCATGACGAATGGACCCAGCTGCGCACTTTGCTTAAGCGTGCCTTCATCAGCAAGCTACGCAACCGTGGCAACCTCGTCATCACCATCGGGGTCGCGCCGGTGTTAGCGTTCCTAATCGCCACCATTCTGCGCTATTCCGACAGCGGCAAGTACGATTTCGCCTCGGCTTATCACATCCCGACGTTTCTGTTTCTCACTTTAATCGTGGCGATGTTTCTGGGCCTGACCAACAGCGCCGATGACATCATCCGCGATCGGGTTGTTCTACAACGGGAACGCAATCTCAATGTCCGGCTGCAGTACTATATTTTTGCCAAAACCGTTTCCCTTGGCGTCTTTGCCCTGCTGCAATGCGTTCTCTTCATCCTTATCGGCAATTACATTCTCGAAATCCGCGGAATGTTTTGGATTTACCTCGCGATCGTGTTCATGACCGCCATGGGCGGCCTTGCGCTGGGTTTGGTTGTTTCCTCATTGGTGGCTGATCCGAAGACGGCGGCTAATATCGTGCCGCTGGTATTGATTCCGCAGATCATCATGGGTGGTGCGCTTATTAAGTATGAGGACATGAACCGCAACCTCGCGCTCATCTACACTTTCACTCGCTGGTTCTCCGAGCATCCGAACAAGGAGCAGAACAAGAAAATGGACAGCAAATTGGAGGTGCCATTGATCTGTCAATTCATTGCCATGCGCTGGTCGTATGAGGAGATGGTCGTGGCGCAGGCGAAATTGAACCCGATCACACGCCGGCAGGACCGGGCCCAACGCGAGATCGATCGGATCGTGGCGCAACACGAGAATAGCCCGGAAGCAAAAGCGCGGCTGAACGATTTGAAGGACACCCTCGCAATGCTCTCAGGCCTGGAAGCAAAGACCGCCGACGAGCTGGATCGTTATCTGGTATTGATCGACGAGGTGCTCGATCGCAGGCATCGGTTCGATCGGAGTCAGTTCAGGGAGGCGAACGGTCCGGTGACGGGCGAGACGCTGTACTTGAACCAAAAAGTTTCCGACCTGATTTCGAATGCGGAGATGGAACAGAGTGATTATCGCCGTGGGGCGCGCCCGAACGTATTTTTTGGTCAGGAAAAGCGGTACCTGGGAATGAAGGTCGACGTCTTCGTTTTCAACACCATGGTGTTGATTGGATCAACGTTCGCGCTGCTCGGGTTGCTGCACTGGATTTTGCGGCGGCAGCTGGAAGTGCGCAGAACCTAAATGCGGTCATCCCGACCGAGGCGGAGTGTCGTCGCCGGAGCGGCCGATCCACATTCGAAAGTTGGCAACTGGCGCGGTTGCCCTACAATCAAAGCATGACCACCAAAACTCAGCCGGCGCGTCTCATCGTTGCGCCTAGCGATTCTGACGCTGATATGCTTTACGCGACGCGAATTTTTATCGGCGACCCGTTTATTTTCCTTCAGCAAAACGGCAAGCGCACGCTGGTTTTGAGCGATCTGGAGATCGATCGGGCGAAGAAAAAGGCGCAGGCAGACGAGTTTGTCATGTTGAGCGCGCTCGAGCGCGAGGTGCAGGGGAAAGCGAAACAGGCGCCCCCCTATGAAAAAGTACTGGCGCATTTCCTAACGAAACGCGGAGTGAAACGCGCGCTGGTGCCGGGTAACTTTCCGCTCGGTTACGCGAACGAGATTAAGCGGCGCGGGATTACACTGGAAACGACGAACGGACTTTTCTGGCCGGCGCGGGAGAAGAAAACGGCAGAGGAAATTAAGCTGCTCGAACGCGCACTGAGAATCACGGAAACGGGGATGAAACGCGGAGTGGAGATCTTGAAGGCGTCGAGGCCGGGCGCGGGAAGGAAATTGAAGTGGGCGGGCAAGATTCTGACCTCGGAAATTCTGCGCGCGGAAATCGATAGCGCGATCTTGCGTGCCGGTGGCGTGCCGACAAACACAATCGTAGCTGGAGGGGATCAGGCGTGTGATCCGCATGAGCGGGGTTTCGGGCCCCTCAAGGCGGATTCGTTGATTATTTTCGACATTTTCCCGCGTGATGCGAAGACGGGTTACTGGGGTGACATGACGCGAACGGTGGTTCGCGGGCGCGCGAACGAAAAACAGCGGGAGCTTTGGGAAGCGGTGAAAGCGGGCCAGGCGCTGGCGTTGAAGCAAATCAAAGCCGGCGTGGATGGGATGAGCATTCACAAGGCGATCACCGAGTTGTTTAACCGGCGCGGATTTCCGACTGAAGTGCGCAATGGCCGACGCGTCGGGTTTTTCCATGGCACCGGGCACGGACTCGGACTGGAGATCCATGAGTATCCGCGATTGCAAAAAGTCACGCTGAAAGCGGGACAATGTCTGACCGTCGAGCCGGGTCTCTATTATCCGGGAATCGGCGGCGCGCGGATTGAAGACGTGGTGATTGTGACCAGATCGGGATGCAAGATTCTATCGCGGTTTCCAAGGGTTCTGGAAATTTGAGTCCGCCAAACTCTGGTCGGGGGAGACGAGCGAGCCGAAATGAACGGCACTGGCATTATCGGCGTCTAATCAGCAGATACACTTAAGACAGGAATGTTCTACCCAATCGGAATCGGCGGAAGTCACTGGCTGCTTTATATAGGCGTTCCTTTGATCATCGGCATTTGGGCGCAGATTCGCGTGAGCAGCGCCTTCTCCCGTTGGAGTAAGGTGCGCGCAAGCTCAAACATCACCGGGGCGGAATGCGCGCGCGAGATTTTGCAGGCTGCGCAAATTCACGATGTCGACGTCGTGGAGACGAACGATTTTCTAGGGGACCATTACGATCCGACCAAGAAAGTGCTTTGCCTTTCCAGCAATGTTTACAACACGCCATCGGTGGCATCGCTCGGGATTGCCGCGCACGAAACCGGGCACGCTATTCAGCATGCGAAAGCTTACACGCCGCTAAAGGCGAGGATGGCAGTGGTGCCACTGACCATGGTCGCGTCGCAAATGTTGCCGTTCGTAATCTTCGGGGGACTCTTGTTTCACATTACCGGCCTTATCACACTCGGAATTTACTGTTATGCCATTCTGCTGGTGTTCCAGTTGATCACCCTGCCCGTCGAGTTTGATGCGTCGCGCCGGGCTAAAATTATTTTGCAGCAGATGGGGATCGTGCAGCCGGGAGCTGAGGTCGCAGGCGTAAACAATGTCTTGAATGCCGCCGCGCTCACCTACGTCGCGGCGTTCATCGCAGCGCTGGGCAACTTGCTCTGGCTCCTTTCCGTGCGGGATCGACGGAATTAAACACGCCGCCTTTTGAAAATGAGCCACGTCCTTACTGCGCCACGCCGCATCTCAGATTTGTTGTCGTCGGCTTCTCGTCCGAATGTTAAAACGAGGAGAGGGGCCATGGAGCAGCCGCGAACGGACGAAGATCAACAGCTCGTCGCGCGTACCCAAGATGGCAATGCGGGCGCGTTTGATCAGCTGGTGGTGAAATACACTCCGCGTCTTTACGGGCTGGTCTATAACATGACCTCGAATCACGAGGACACCAACGATCTGCTCCAGGACATTTTCTCAAAAGCGTATAAATCGATCCGTGGTTTCCGCGGCAAATCCTCCTTTTACACCTGGATTCACTCCATTGCCGTGAACATGACGCTGAATTTCCTAAAGAAACGCGGCCGTCGTTTTCACCTCAGCCTTGACGACGTGGATGCGAGCATTCAGAACGACAAGGAGTTCCTGGAGGTGACCCAAACCAGCAGTCCGGTGCGGGAGGCCGACCTATCCGAGCTTCAGCGAAGATTGAACGAGGCTATGATGAAATTGTCTGATGAACACAGAGCCGTGGTTACCATGTTTCATATTCAAGGTATGCCCCACGCCGAGATCAGTAAAATCTTGAACGTTTCTGAAGGAACGGTACGTTCCCGGCTCTTTTACGCGAATCGGCAATTGCAAAACTACCTGGACGAGTTTCGCAAGAACCCGGTAACGTAAAGACACAACACGATGGACGAATTCGACAACAACGAGATTGGCCGGCTGTTACGGTTGAAGAGATACGAGCAACCGCCGCCCGGTTATTTCGAGAATTTCCTGCACGAATTTCATCGCCGGCAGCGTGATGAATTGCTCCGGCAACCGCTCTGGAAAATTGCGCTCGGGCGCGCGCATGATTTCATGATGAGTCTCAATGTCGCGCGCATCGCTTCTTATCCCGTCGCGGTGACGGCGGTGTTGCTGTGTGCGGCCGTGATCTCGCTTAAAGTTTATCAGACCACGCCGGCGCCGAATGTCGCCCGTCTCTCCCCCGCTGTTCCAGTTCAACAGGCGGCCACCGAGGGTGGCTGGAGTCTGGCTGCGCCGGTCTCCACCCGCATTACCGTCAGTCAACCGCGCACGCATCTCTCGACTCACCGGGCGGCTACGCCTCCGCGTTATGTGCTGGACAGCATGCCCGTGAGTTATGAGTCGTCCCTACGGTTCTAACGATCCTCCGAAGGCGGTTTCGGCGGAGAACTTGGTGATGCGTTGGCTTCTTATTCCTTTTCTTGCCGTTGCACTATCGGCACGGGCGGAAGATCAACCCGCTTCGGCCATCAGTCGCGAGGTCAAGGACATTTTTGATCACTGCAAAAGAGCAGTGGTGAAGATTCACGGCGCCGACGAGCACAGCGAACTTTCCGGCACTGGCTTTTTCATCGACCCGACCGGTACCATTTATACCGCATATTCGGTGGGGGGTGAGGGAAGCAATTTTACGATTGAGTTCGATGGGAAAAGGCTGCCAGCGCGCCAACTCGTGACGGATGTACGCAGCGGGATTGCCATTCTCAAAGTCGACGCAGCTTCGCCCACGTTGCCCATCGGCAAATCCGAAAACATGGAGGTCACGACTCCTGTCATTGCGATCGGGTATCCGCTGGATCTGCCGGAAACACCCAGCCTCGGATTGGTCGGCGGTTTTGATCGAAAATATCTTGGCTATTATTTTCATACTACGCATCTGCGCGTGAACGTGGCAACGCAGCGCGGGGAAGCGGGCTCACCGCTCCTCAACATGAAGGGAGAAGTCGTGGGCATTGTTGCGTTCACTCTGGAAAACAATTCGTCCTGCTACGCCTTGCCGATCGAGGCGGCGGAGAAGATCCGAAGCGATTTTCTGCGTTTTGGCGAAGTGCGACATGGCTGGATCGGCGCGAACTTGATGCAGGCACTGGAAGCGAAGGCGGGCTCGTCGGCGGAAGTAACCGAGATTCTTGATAACACACCCGCCGCGAATTGCGGAATCCACCCGGGCGACATTTTGCTGCAAGTGGGGCGCAGAGAAATCCATCAACCGGACGATATCATCGACGCCTCGTTCTTTATCAGCGCGGGCGACACCGTTCCGATTACCGTCATGCGCGGCGACGAGAGATTGACACTCAATGCTCAGGCTGAAATTCATCCGACCACCGAACAGGTGCAGAGGATCCAGCGTCTCCAACATCCATTGATGATCGCGCAACCGAGCACGATTCAGCCGTCGCTGCCGTTGAGCTTGGAGAAGGCGCCCGAGCGCACGCCGTAGCTTTCGGCCTTTTTTTTACCAGCGTCATCCCGAGCGCAGTCGAGGGATCCCGTGGATGTTACCTGTACGTTTGGCAACGCAATCTCGCGACTTCGCTCAGCATGACAAGAGCATCCGTTGAAATTCCTTTTCGCCGATAATTTTCACGCCCAGCTCTTTCGCTTTGCCGAGTTTGCTGCCAGCTTCGCTTCCGGCCAAAAGGTAATCCGTTTTCTTGCTCACGCTTCCGCTGACATGACCACCGAGCGCTTCGATCTTTGCTGATGCGTCGTCGCGCGTCATCGACGGCAAAGTTCCGGTCAGGACAAACGTTTTCCCTGCCAGCGGCAGCTCCGACATTTTCTTCGCCGAAACTTTTTCGTTCTTCGATTCAATCGCGAGTTGTTTCATCCGCTGTAGGATTTTCTTCCCGATGTTCGATTCAAAAAAATCCAGAACGCTTTTGGCCACAACCGGTCCAACCTTGGTTACGATGCCCCGTTGTTTATCGATCTTGCTCTTGGACGGTTCCGCAAAACCCGACTTGATCAGGCGCTCAGCAATTTCCTTTGCCTTTTGTTTATCCTTCGTTTCGTGATACGCGATTACCTCGCGCAGAGGTTTGGAGGTCGCCACGTCTTCCATCGTCTCGTGAAAATGCGCTAGATCGGTGGCGGTAGTTTTGCCGACGTCCGGAATGGCGAGGGCATAAAGCCAGCGCGAAAGCGGAAACATCCGGGCGCGTTCAATTGCTTGGATTGCCTTGGTCGCATTCTTCTCGCCGAAAACGCGCGGCGATTCGTCAGAGCCGAGATTCAACTTCGCCAGTTGATCGACTTTAAGTTCAAACAAGTCGAGAGGCTCTCGCACCAGTCCGCGCTCAACCAGCTTGTCGGCGACAATTCCGCCGACACTTTCGATATCGAGTGCGCTCCGGGCTGCGAAGAATTCCAAGCGACGTGTTGCCTGTGCCGGACAACGTAAATTTTCACAACGCCAGGCCACGAACTGGGGATCGCGCCGGACCTCGCCGCCACAGACCGGGCATTTGCCCTGGATGTGTCTCAGAAAGTCGAACGGTGTCGCGTTGCGCGGCCGCTTGGATTGAACCACTTCGATCACCGCGGGAATTACGTCACCGGCTTTTTCAATGACGACCGTATCCCCGATCCGGATGTCTTTCCGTTTAATCTCATCTTCATTATGCAACGTCGCGCGCGAAACCGTGCTCCCGCTCACCAAAACCGGTTCGAGAACAGCGACCGGTGTGAGAATTCCAGTGCGACCAACTTGAACTTTGATGTCGAGCAGTTTCGTTTCCACGCGCTCGGCGGCGTATTTGTAAGCGATCGCCCAGCGAGGCGATTTTGCGGTGAAGCCGAGTCGCTCGCGCTGCTCCAGCGCGTCAACTTTGATCACGGCGCCGTCGGTTTCGTACGGAAAATCGCGCCGAATCTCGTTGAGATCGCGAATCGCAGCCAGGATTTGATCGACCGAATCGGCCGACCACCAATCTTCGTGGGTCGGCAGCCCGAGCTTTTTGAACAACGTGAAGATTCTGGAGTGAAGATCCACCTTCGCACCTTCGACTGCGCCAGTTCCGTAAAAAATCACACCGAGCGGGCGCTTCGCCGCGACCTTCGGATCGAGATGTTTCAACGAACCGGCTGCAGCATTTCGAGGGTTCGCGAACAACGGTAATCCGGCCGCTTCGCGCTCCTGGTTGAGCCTTTCAAAACCTTTCTTGTCGAGATAAGCCTCGCCCCGCACTTCGAAAACCTTTGGAGTGGCGCCGCGCAATTGATGCGGTACCGATTTAATCGTCCTGATGTTTTGGGTGATGTCGTCGCCGACCACACCGTCGCCTCGCGTGGCCGCGTATTTCAATTTGCCGTTTTCATACATCACCGAAACCGCGACCCCATCGACTTTCGGCTCGATCACCACTGGAATTTTCTCGTCCGGTAAAAGGCGTGTGATTCTCTTGTAAAAATTGGCGACCTCCTCTTTGGAATAAGTGTTGTCGAGGCTAAGCATCGGCAAGCGATGCTGAATCTGTGCGAACGCCTGCAAGGTTTTCCCGCCGACGTGTTGGGTCGGTGAATCCGACGTGACCAGATCCGGAAATTTCGTCTCAAGATCGACCAACTCCCGGTAAAGCCTGTCGTATTCGCGGTCGCTAATTGTTGGCGCCGCTTCTTCGTAATAGCGGCGATTGTGTTCTTCGATGTCACGCCGCAGCGGTTCAATTCGAGTGCGTGCTTCCGCTTCGGTCATGTGCTGACCATACGGATGAGGGTTCGCGAGACAATCTGTAGCGGCGATCTATGACCGCCGACGAATTTGCGTTTACATTCGGCTTACGGCGGTGATCCGTTTCGTGCCATTACGGTGCGACAGGTAGACCGCCTCTATAGTCATGACCGGCGAAAAAATTCTCGGAATCGAGGGCGGGGGAACAAAGACCGCGTGGGCGTTAGTTGCTGGTGACACAATTATCGAGTCCGGAAAATTGCCGCCGTCGAATCTGCGGCTGACGCCTCCGGATCAAATCACTAAAATTTTTCGGGTTTTGGCAAGCGAAGTGGACCGCGTCGGGGTTTTTCTCGCCGGCTGCGCGACGGAGGAAGATCGAGCGGTGTTGCTAAAACTGACGCGCGCGATTTGGCCGAAGGCGAAAATTGTCGTAGGCAGCGATCGCGAATCGGGAATGGCAGCGTGTTTGTGTGATCGCGATGGCATCGCGGTAAATGCCGGGACGGGCTCGTCGGTGACTGGACGCCGTGGTCATCGAATCGAAAAGGCCGGAGGCTGGGGACACATTTTGGGTGACGCCGGGGGCGCCTACTTCGTTTCCATTCGGGCATTGCGTTCGGTGTTGCGGGAATACGATCTGCGACGGGGCGAGCGGCAGTTTGCCGCCAATATTCTGCATGCTCTTGGGTTGAACAATTTTGATGAGCTGGTGCGGTGGGCGCAGACGGCAGATAAAATGGAGATCGCTTCGTTGGCGCCCGTCGTTTTCGAAGCAGCGCGGAAAAGCGACGAAGCGGCATGGCAAATTGTGGCGGCCGGTGTCAGCGCGTTGGTGGATTTCACGACCGCTGCCGCGCTGCGGCTTCATCTCGACGCTCCGGAAGTGCGATTGATGGGCGGCCTGTTCGAACATCAGAAATTTTACGGAGTCGCGTTCGCCGCCGCGCTTAAGGAGAAAATTCCCGCGGCGCAAGTAGGGCCGAGTGAATCGTCACCAGAGGTTGGCGCAGCCTGGCTTGCAGCCAACGGAAAATTGCAAATGCCGGTGCTTGAAAAATCCACGCCTCCACCCGCTATTGTTGCTGCGACCGAAGAGGCGAACCCGAAATCAGCGAATCTCGATCGATTGGGCGCGCGGGAAATCGTCGAGCTTTTCGTCACGGAAGAGAAGTCAGTGCAGGAAACGTTGTGTCAAAGCGTTGACGAATTGGCCCGGGCCATCGAATTGGCGGCCAACGCAATTGAGGGTGGCGGGCGAATGTTTTACGTCGGCGCCGGAACGAGTGGCCGGCTTGGAGTTCTCGATGCCGCTGAAATTCCGCCGACGTTTGGCGCGTCGGACGATTTATTTCAGGGAATCATTGCCGGTGGGGCGCCGGCCTTGCGTCGAAGCATTGAGGGTGCGGAAGATGACGCACGAGCTGGCGCGCTGGCAATGGATGAGCGCGCAGTCCGGCGGGAGGATGTAGTGATTGGGATTTCCGCAAGCGGCCAGGCGGCATTCGTCACTGAAGCATTGCGACGGGCGCACGAAATTGGTGCGCAAACAATTTTGCTGACCTCCAATGCCACTGTCTTAGCCACAGCGCCCGGCGCCGCCGCTTCTGCAATAGATTTTGATCTATTGATCAATCTGAAGACCGGTCCCGAGATCGTTGCCGGTTCAACACGTTTGAAAGCGGGCACGGCGACCAAAGTCGCGCTCAATATTATCAGTACCGGCGCGATGGTCCGGCTCGGGCGGGTCCGTGGGAATTTGATGATTGATTTGCAGCCGACGAACAAGAAATTGCGCGAGCGTGCGATCGGTCTTGTCGCGCAGCTGGCTGGATGCGATCGCGAGAGTGCGCGGTCGCGGCTCGCACGCGCGGATTGGAATTTGCGTGTGGCGTTGCAGGAGAAATGATTTCGGGGGCAGAGCTGCTAGCCTCCAACTGTCGGCAGCTGGCCGAGACTGTGTTTGAATGCTTCGACGGACGATGTGCGAACGGATGTCTCCGGCAACTGCGGGCTAGCAGCTCGGGTCCCCCAGAATTCCTGCATTCGATAAGCGCAGTTATCCCCTCTCCCGCGAACCTAAGGTAAATTCAACTCAAGGAAACCATTATGCTTTGGACAATATTTGTCATATTGCTGGTGCTCTGGCTGCTTGGTTTGGTCAGTTCTTACACCATGGGCGGATTCATCCATATTCTGCTCGTGCTCGCGGTTGTAATCCTGATCATCAACCTCCTCAGCGGACGCCGCGCGCTCTAGGCCGATGAAGCCTGCGGGCGTCATCGGCATCATCCTAATCATCGTTGGCATCATCGGCTTCGCCTACGGTGGGTTGGGATGGAATACCCAAAAAAAAGATGCGCAGTTAGGCCCGATTGAGATCACTCATCAGGAGAAACACGGGATCGATTTCCCGCCGATCTTGAGTGGCATTTGCCTGGTCGGCGGGATCGCCCTGGTAATTGTGGGCAGCCGGCAGACGTAGGAGCAATCGTCCTACTCCGGCGAATTATTGCCCGTTCGCTTTCAGGACGGCGAAAGTTTTGCTGCCCTGCCGGTCGAGGTAAAACAGCACGCCTCGCTTCGGGTCCGCTTTGGTCAAGGCTTCGCGAAACGAGCGGACATCTTTCACCGGTTTTCCGTCAACTTCGGTGATGACATCTTCGCGCTCGATTCCCTGGGCCGCGGCGATGCTGTTATCGGCTACATCAGTTACGATCACCCCGTGCGCATCACCGAGGCGGAGGCGCTCTGCCATTTCTTTCGTAATATCCTGGACCTGCAATCCCAGTTTGCCTGCATCTTCTGGTCGCTCCTGTTGCGGTGGTGTGACCTCGTTGGAAACAGGCGTGTTCGCATTCGGTAGCTCGCCGGTCGTTACTGGAATCTCAATCGTCTTACCTTTGCGCCAAACGGTCAGCTTGACCGTCTGGCCAATTTTCTTTTTCAGAATCTCGCGCTGCAATTGTGTATCAGTCGTCACCGGGGTTCCATCGACCTGCGTGATCACATCAAAGGGCCGCAGATCGCTCTTGTTCGCGGGCGCGTCTGCCACAATCGTCCGGACCACCACTCCTTTGTCGACGCCCTGTAACAATTCACGCACGGCAACAAAGTCGCTCAGCGTCCTGATCTCGATGCCGAGCCAGGGCCGCTCAATTTTTTTCCCGGCAACTAATTGCTGGCCGATTTCATTGGCGAGGTTGACCGGAATGGCAAAGCCCAACCCGCGATTCAATCCGTTGATCAGCGTGTTCATGCCGATGACCTTGCCATCAATATCGCAAAGCGGGCCGCCGGAGTTTCCCGGATTAATCGACGCGTCGGTCTGGATGTAATCTGGAATGGAATAACCGCCGTTGCTGATCAATTTGCTGCGGCCTTTTCCGCTCACTACCCCGTAGGTAAAGGTGTAATCGAGTTTGAATGGCGCCCCGATGGCGAAAGCAAACTGGCCGACCCGAACGGCATCGCTGTCGCCCATCTGCACCACAGGTAGATCTTTGGCCTCGATTTTGATCACCGCAATATCGGTCTTGTCATCCGTTCCGATGATTTTCCCGGGAAGCTCGCGTCCGTCCTTTAGCTTCACGTCCACGTGCTCCGCGCCTTCAACGACGTGGTAATTGGTGAAAATGTAGCCGTCCGGCCGGACAATGAATCCCGAACCCTCGCTAACGGGGTTAAAAAATCGTGGACTGCGCCGCGGCGAATTGTCATCGGGCTGACCCGGAGCAAACAGGTCATCAAAATTAAGTCCTTCGTTGCCGTCGTTCTTTTTCGAGACTTCGATGATGACAACACTCGGCGCGACGATTTCGAAGACTTTGGCAAAAGCATTATTCAAAGCGTGAACAACATCCTTACCGGACTCCACAGCGGCCGGCGGAATGGTGGACGTTGATTCCTGCGCCAGGATGGGCGAGCCGCTGAATGCGCAGGCCAAAATGAGGGCACACAAAAATCGCATGAGTTGGAATTTCGACATGATTGGGGCGGCGGCTGTTCAAATGTAACCGGCTATATCCTTACCGCCAGCCGCACTTCCCAGTTCTTTCTGTAGCGGCAATCCACGAGCGCCGAAATTCGATGTAACAAAGGGTCGGCGGTGGTAGACCGCCGCTACCCGGGGCCTCCGGTTGACGCGACTTGGCGTACGCGTAAAGCATGCATGGGTGATGCGTCGATTACTCATTCTTACGCTCATCATTTCCCCGTTGGCCACACGCGCATGCGATCTGTGTGGCTGTTACACGCCGCAGTTGAATGCGATGCCAAAGGAGGACATGTCGCCGACTGGATTCTACGCAGTCGTCGCTGAGCAATTCACTCATTTCGGCACAGTGCAGTTCGACGATCGCGAGATCGCCAATCCTAGCGGGCAACGATTGGACAGCTCGATCACCCAGTTCGTCATCGGCTACGACATCAACGAGCGGTTCGCCCTGCAAGTTAATGCGCCGCTGATCTACCGCGACTTTCGGCGGCCCGAAGGCTTTAGCATCGATGAAGGGACCGAGAGCGGACTCGGTGATATCTCGCTCCTGGCGAAAGCGGTGATTTGGCACTTCGCGTCCGCGGCATATCGCGAATTCAAAGTTGAAGGGAAGGATCCGATCGCGATTGAACACGATTCCGATTGTACCGCATCATTGATCGCGCTGGCTGGAATCAAATTTCCCACCGGCGATACCAGCCGGTTGAAGGAGGAATTTCATGAGGTGGAAATTCCCGGAGCACCGGAAAGCGGGATTCACGGGCACGACCTCACACTCGGCACCGGGTCGTACGACGGTATTTTCGGCGCGCAGGCTTCGTTGCGTTACAAGAATTTCTTCGCGGAGGCGAATGGCCAGTTCACATTGCGGGGCGACGGGCCGCATAGTTATCATTTTGCCAACGACGTGACCTGGAGCGCGGGCCCGGGATATTATCTAGTAAGGAAGCCTCATACTGTGGTCGGCTGCCAATGCGCCGCCTCCGGCGAGAGCAAGGACGTCGACCGATTTCAAGGCCGCGCGGCCGAGGACACGGGTGTTACGTCCGTTTTCATTGGGCCGCGTATTATCGCGTCGCACGACCAGATTAGCGGCGAGTTGGCAGCGGAGCTTCCGGTGCTGATGAACACGACGGCGTTACAGGTCGTGCCGGATTATCGGTTACGCGCAAGCTTTGCCATAAGCTGGTGAAGATCTGGAAGACGCTGTTACTTGTTTATCGCGAGCTGGACGTCTCGTTGCCGGTAGGGCGAGATTTATTGGTAGGGCGAGACTCAGTCGAACCAATGGGAGATTATGGCTCCGCAGAGCGTCGCCCTACCACGAAAAGGCGTAAACGTTTTCATCATATCGCCAGCGAGCGCGAATTAACGGACGCGCTAGATTCGTTCGCCGGATTTCCCAAGCTCGTTTCCGAATTAACCGCTGGCAGGGCTGGGATCGAATACGAAATTGTGCGACCGGGTCACGCGCTTACTTCCTTGACGCGAGAATCGCCATCCCGTTTCTGGCCGTCGCCCCGTGACATTCGATCTGATTTGGATGAGTTCGCGCCATCGGGAAAATACGACTCTGTTTTTGTGTTCTGGCCGCAGCGCGACTTGAAGAACAGCACGGCAGTTCCATGTGATGCCTGGGGCTTGGCGATCGGCGCAAGCGACTGGACGAAGGATGCGACTTATGCCGCCATCGCCAACGCGCCATCATCGGCGTGGAAAAATGAAGCGCGCGGCGAAGTTTGGCTGCACGAATGGTTGCACGGCGTTTCCGCGCATTTCGCGCAGTATGGTCACGTTATGCCCGAACGCGACGCCGACGGCGGTGACCTGCATGGTTACGTTCGGTCACCCACCGCTGGCTGGACCGAGTACTATCGCGATCTGATGAACGGGAATGTTCTGGAGAATGGAAAACGCTTCGGCATTCCGAGCGGTGCGTGGGCGTAAGCCTACAAGGATCGGCGGAGTCCAAGCCGCCGAATTTCGAAAGAGCGGCGAATAGCTGGCGCCAACCCAGCACGAAAGGCGCGCGGCCTCCCGGGAAACCTCGCGGCGTCACCGCTTAATTGAACAGCCGTGCCCGGACCGCGTCAGACGATATCGATACGGAGGCTGGGGAAACTGAGCGCATTGACACGATTGTTAACGACGTTAAGTTTTTCTTACGCAACCCACGAAAATGGTGAATCTCACCCACGACATTGAGCAGGAAAAGGCGTTCCGCTCGCACGCGCCCGGCTATTGGTCTGGGAACAAGCAGGTTGCGCCGGAGCTTTGGAACGACTGGAAATGGCAGCTGAAGAACCGTGTCACCACCCTGGCGCAAGTGGAGGAACACTTATCGCTTAGCGAGGACGAACGCGCAGGGGTTTTGCTTTCCGGCGATAAGCTGGCGCTCGCGATCACTCCGCACTTTTTCAACCTGATCCCGCGGCAAAATCCAGACGATCCGATCCGGCGACAGGTTATCCCCCGGATCGAAGAAACATGGAGCTCGCCTTACGATATGGCGGACCCGTGCGGGGAAGATTCACACATGCCGGTACCGGGATTGGTGCACCGGTATCCGGATCGGGTGTTGTTTTTGGTGACAGACCGATGTGCCGCATACTGCCGCTACTGCACCCGTAGCCGAGTCGTCAGTGGGGTGGGCGAACAGGAATTCCACACTGATTTTGAAGAGGCGTTCCGTTACCTGGAACAACACACCGAAGTTCGCGATGTGCTGCTTTCGGGAGGCGACGCGCTCCTATTTAATGACGCCAAACTGGAGAGTCTGCTCCGCCGGTTGCGGGCGATCCCACACATCGAGTTCCTTCGCATCGGAACCCGGATACCAATTTTCCTTCCGCAACGAATTACGCCGGAGCTTTGCGCGATGCTGGCAAAATACCATCCGCTTTGGATGAGCGTGCATGTGAATCACCCGCGCGAACTCACCATTGAAGTGAAAGAAGCGCTCGAGCGTTTGGCCAACGCCGGGATCCCGTTGGGCAATCAAAGCGTCTTGCTTGCCGGGGTGAACGACGATCTGGAGACAATGAAAACGCTCGTGCACAAATTGTTGATGTGCCGCGTCCGGCCCTACTACCTTTACCAGTGCGACCTGATTAACGGCTCATCGCATTTGCGCACTTCAGTCGCGAAAGGAATTGAAATCATCGAAGGGTTGCGGGGTCACACCAGCGGTTACGCCGTGCCACAGTATGTCATCGACGCGCCGGGCGGCGGCGGCAAAGTACCGATCAATCCCGGCTATATTCTCTATCACGACAATGAGAAAATCGTGATCCGCAATTACGAGGGAAAAATCTTCGAGTATCCAGAAACTGGCAACGAAAACGTCCAGTTCGCCCCGCAACGCGAGTATCACGACGAATATCTGTACTCCTAGACAACATCTAGGAGCTGCAACACCTATTTCACCGTCAGGGTGGTCTTCATTCCTTTGGCGGTATGAAAATCCACCGGGCAAGTAATCGCGTAAGTGCCAGGCTTCAGGTCCACCTCCAATGTTTGCGTCTCCCGTGGTTTCGGATTCACCGACAGCTTCTCGTTGATGCCTTCACCTTTGATCTGGAAGTTGTGGGCACGTTTGCCTGCGTTCTTGATCACGAATGTCGTCTTGCCGGCCTTCACCGTCGTCGGCATGTCGAACTGATATTCGGTCATCGTAACCTTTACCGTTTGGCCTTCTTGAGCGAACGCGGTTCCCAGGACGAACGCTACCGCAGCAAGAAGGGAAATTAACCTCTTCATACAATTACATATCGCTCGTTGCACATTGTCCGCGTGGTTGAATTCACGCCGTCATGCTGATGTCGATTTTGCGCACGGGGCGCTCTCCGTCGTAAAATTGGAAAGGCGCCGCGCTAAAATTTGGGACACGACAGCGCGTGTCTCTCCATCATCGTTCGTAAACGACCTCGCCGCCGATGATCGTCATCTCACAACGGGTCTTCAAAATTTCGGATTCGGGAATTTTCATGAGATCGTTGGAGAGAACGGTGAAATCGGCGAGCTTGCCTACTTCGATTGAGCCTTTGTCCTTTTCCTCGAATGCCGCGTAGGCGGGCCAGAGCGTGAACATCTTCAGCGCGTTCTCGCGCGAAACGACTTCTTCTGGATGCCAGCCTTCGTGTGATTCGCCGTTGGTGCTCTTGCGCGTAACCGCGGCGTAGAATTCAATCATCGGTTCGCCGCGCTCAACCGGTGCGTCGGAGCCGCCGCAGATGATCGCGCCGGATTTAATCAGGCTGTTCCAGGCATAGGCACCCCGTAGCCGATCCATTCCAAGTCGAGCCGGTGCAAAAAATAAATCGCTGATTGCGTGGGAGGGTTGCATTGAGGCGATGACTCCGAGCTTCGCAAAACGCGGGATATCTTGTTCGCTCAGGATCTGTGCATGCTCAACCCGCCAGCGCGGACCAGGCACGGCGTATTTGTCGCCGGGGAACGACCGCATGGCTTCCTCATAGAGATCTAAAATCAGCCGATTAGCGCGATCGCCGATCGCATGCGTTT
This sequence comes from Verrucomicrobiota bacterium, assembly GCA_003219175.1. Taxonomy (GTDB): domain Bacteria; phylum Verrucomicrobiota; class Verrucomicrobiia; order Chthoniobacterales; family UBA10450; genus AV69. The sequence continues at coordinate 21,885 of QHPU01000063.1, forward strand.
CGACTTGAATGCCGCGCCGCAGCGCCTCTTTGAACATCGGTCTCAAGTCCTCGGGCGTTTGCGTGAGAAAACCGGAGGTATCCGGTTTATCCGAATAGGGCGCGAGCAGAGCGGCCCCGCGCGAGCCGAGCGCCCCATCGAAAATCACTTTGATTGTGCGTTGGGTGAAACGGTGATCGAATGAATTTAGCGTGGCGCCATTTTTCAGCAATGCATTCGCCGCTTCACCCGGACCATAAGCGGCATTGATCATGCGGAGCTTTATTTTTCCAGCGGTATATGCGCGCCGGATGATTTCCTGATCCGATAATTCGCTTCCGGCGTTTTGAATTTCGCACCAGCCGAGTTTGACCTCGCGGTCGACGCCCAGAAGCAGCGCTTCCTCGCGTTCGGCTTCGGTCGACGGCGGAATATTTTTAGCCACCAAATCCATCGCGTTATCGAGCAGCATTCCATTGGGCTCGCCGTCCGTTTTCAGGATTTGTCCGCCGAATGGATTCGGTGTGTGCTGGTCGATGTTAGCAACTTTCAGGGCGGCCGAATTTGCCACCGCGGCGTGACCATCGGCCCGCATCAGAAAAGCCGGATTATTGGGCGCGATCTTGTCGAGGTCAGCCCGGGTGGGAAAGTGCGGCGGTTTCCAAAAAGTCTCGATCCAGCCGCGGCCGGTGATCCACTCGCCGGGCTTAGCTTTAGCGACACGCTCTTTAACTCTGGCAAGGAAATCCTCGAGCGTGTTGGTGCCCTCGAGATTCAATCTCATCTCGCGCTCGCCGATTCCGAAAATGTGGCAATGCGAATCCGTCAGGCCAGGCACCACCGTTTTGCCGGCAAGGTCGACAACTTTTTTGCTCCGAAATTTTTTCGCCTCCTCGTTCGAGCCAACGAAAATAATGCGATCACGATTCACCGCGATCGCTTCGGCGCGCGGCTGTTTTTCGTTAACGGTGTAAACGTTGCCGTTAATGAAAATTGTGTCGGCCGTTTCCGCAGCGGAAGCGATACTGCCCATGAGCAGCAAAATAATAGCGATAGCTCGCATCATGGGACTGTTTTCGTCATTCCACGCGAAAATGCCAGTTCGGCTTGGGCGAAAATTTTTTTTGCCAAGCAGTGGCGTGTTTATAGAATCAGCGCACACTGTCTGGGCAGCGTGCAACCTTAACCCTTTGCTTATCTGAAACCGACACCAGTTTTCGCCAATTCGATAAAGGGGAAAAATTGGCGGAAGCGGAACAGTTGATTTATGGCAAACTTTTTCCCGCGCTGGTCAAATTGGTTGCCGCTCAAACTGGCGATTTGCAGCTTTGTGATCGTGTGCGGTCTGACCGCCGGCACCTGGTACTACGTGACGCCGAAATATACCAAGGTCGGTTATGAGCCAATCCAGCCGGTGCCGTTTCCGCACGACGTTCACGTAACCCAACTGGGAATGGACTGCCGGTATTGCCACAGCTTCGTCGAAGTCGGGGCGCATTCGAATGTGCCCAATACCCAGACTTGCATGTCTTGTCATCAGCAGGTGCAAAAAGATAATCCAAAACTCGAGCCGGTGCGGACGAGTTGGAAAACAGGAGAGCCGGTGCAATGGGTCTGGATTCATCGTCTCCCGGACTATGTTTTTTACAATCACAGCGCGCATGTAAATCGCGGGATCAGCTGCGCCAGTTGTCATGGCCAGATCAATCACATGTCCGTGGTCGCCGATGCGAAGCCGATGAGCATGAAGTGGTGCTTGGAGTGCCATCGTAATCCGGAAAACTTTCTGCGACCGGAGGACCAGATCACCAATCTGGATTGGAAACCGGACGATGTGAATCCGGCAGAATTTGTTGGCAAGTACGGCAAACCGGCGGGCGTAACGGAAGATTGGTCTAAGAAAACGCACCTGACGCAACGGGAAATCGGCCAAACCCTGAAGGAACGCTGGAACATTCAGACCTCGGAGAATTGCCAGGCATGCCATCGATGAAAAATGTGATTCAACGGGGTGCAGGCCTCTGGCCTGTGGGGCAGGCAGGCGTCCCGCCTGCCCGATGGATTTCTAGCATTCAAACGGCAGGCGAGACGCCTGCCTGCCCCACAGCCGGGACGGCTGCGCCCCAGATGCCATGAAGCGCGTGTTTCAACATCCGCCAGCGCCGACGGCGGGACGACGCTATTGGCGGAGCACGGATGAACTGGCCGACACGCCGGAATTCCGCGAATGGCTCGAGCGAGAATTTCCTTTCAGCGCCGCGCAACTAAACGGAGATGAATGGAGTCGTCGAAGCTTTTTAAAGCTTATGGGCGCGTCCGTTGCGCTCGCCGGATTCGGCGTCAGCAGTTGTCGGCGCCCGGAACTCTACCTTGTTCCGTTCACAAAGACGGTGGAATGGACCATTCCCGGAAAATTCCTCTACTACAGCACGGCGATGCCGCGGCGGAACGGCGCCATCCCGCTCCTGGTCACCACTGTTGATGGCCGTCCAATCAAACTTGACGGCAATCCGCTGCATCCGATGAGCAACGGCGCGAGCGATGTTTTCGTTCAGGCTGCGATCAACGAGCTTTACAATCCACTACGCGCAAAACGGATCGCAGAAAATGGTCAAACCAAGAGCGTCGCCGATTTTGAAAAATATCTGAACGATTTACGCGGGAAAATCGGCGACGGAGGAGGATTAGCTTTCCTCGTTGAAGAAACACATTCGCCCACGCGCGAAAGAATTCGCGGTGAGCTGGAGAAAATGTTCCCGCGCATGCGTTGGTGCGTTTACGATCCGTTGCGGAGTGAAGCGCAAAATTTCGCTACGCAGATCAGTTTCGGCGACGATTTGCGCCTCGTTCCGCGAATTGAACGGGCCGACGTAATCTTGGCGCTCGACAGCGACTTTCTCGATTGCGCCGAAGGCGACATCGCATCATCGCGGGCGTTCACTTCGCGCCGTCGCGTCAGTGCGCCGAAAGACTCGATGAACCGGCTCTATGTCGTCGAGAACCGCTACACGCTGACTGGTGCGATGGCCGACCACAGAATGCGTTTGCCGGCCAGCCAGATTCCGCTGATTGCGCATGCCATTGCGATGAAGGTCGCGACCGCGACGAAAGACGCGGGGTTGGGATCGGTCCTCGCCACCTTGCAGGTTCCGGCCGGCGCAGCGCAGTTCGACGAACACTGGGTGGACGAAGCGGTTAATGATTTGGTGTCGCGATCCGGTGCGGGCTTGGTTCTGGCCGGGTCGCAACAGCCTGTGGTCGTGCAGTTGCTGGTTTATGGAATTAATTCTGCGCTGAAGAATGTCGGCCGCACGGTTTTGTTGCGCGAGCTGCACCGGAATCAGAACGACAATAGCATTCTCCAACTTGCCGGCGAAATGGTAGCCGGCCGGATCAAACAACTCTTTATTCTCGGCGCAAATCCGGTGTTCAACGCGCCGCGCGCACTCGCCTTCGATCCGTCAGGCAAGACCTGGATCGATTGGCCCGAGCTTCAGAAAAAGGTGCCCGACATAATCCGGCTCGGTTATTACGAAGATGAGACATCGGCGTTGAGTCGGTGGAATCTGCCGGCATCGCATTTCCTTGAATCGTGGAGTGACGCCCTCAGCTCGGAAGGACATTACCTGGCAATCCAGCCGATGATTCTCCCGCTCTTCGGCGGATTCTCGGAACTTGATTTGCTCACCGCGGTGATGGGCAAACCGAAAGTCGACGGGCCCGAATTGGTGATTCAATGGCAATACCGCGGGTGGAATTGCGCACAACCTCTGGAGCGGACCAACCCCGCCGCCGACCCCGGAATCTCCCGAGATCGTGCTGGTGCGCGATTATTCGATCGACGACGGACGCTACGTAAACAACTCGTGGCTGCAGGAAATGCCCGATCCGATCACGAAGCTGACCTGGGATAACGCGGCGTTGATCAGTCCGCGTTACGCCAAAACGCTCGATCTAGAGACCGGCGATCTAATCAGGATCGCAGTGAGCGAGGCTGCTTCAACGCCGCCGCCGCCGGCCGAAGGTCAACCGGCACCACCCCCCCCGCCGCAGCCGGCAGTGCGCGAGCTAGAGATAGCCGTGCTGGTTGCTCCGGGTCACGCCGACAACTCGATCACTATCCCGCTCGGTTACGGTCGCTATAGCCTCAACAACGTGGGTGAGCGCAGCGGCTTCAACGGTTATTTGCTGCGCACACCAAATAATCCCCATTACATCGTGGCCGACGGCAAAGCGGTCGGCAGTGTCACAGTCAAAAAAGTTGGCAGGAAATATCCATTTTCGATCACGCAGGATCATTTCAGCATCGAAGGCCGTGGACTCGTGCGGGAAGCCCCGCTCGAGCATTACCGCGAAGACCCTGAGTTCGCGAAAAAAATTGCGGGTGACGACGAGCTGCCGGCAAAATTACCGAGCCTCTATACTCATCCGCCGTTGAATGCGGCGCAGCAATGGGGCATGACGATAGATTTGAATGTTTGTACCGGCTGTAGCGCTTGTGTCGTCGCCTGCCAGGCCGAAAACAACGTGCCGGTCGTAGGCAAACTACAGGTTTCTCATGGCCGGGCCATGCACTGGCTGCGGATCGATCGCTATTTCGCCAGCGAGCATGGTTTCGATCAGGATAAGGGAGAGCTACCGGAAGATCCCGAGATGGTGCACCAGCCTATGATGTGTCAGCACTGCGAGAACGCGCCGTGCGAAACGGTGTGTCCGGTGAACGCGACCATCCACAGCGAGGATGGGTTGAATGTCATGGCCTACAATCGCTGCGTCGGCACCCGCTATTGCGCGAACAACTGTCCGTTCAAGGTCCGGCGGTTTAACTTCTTTGATTACAATCAGCGCCCCGTCGGTAAAAAGAAGATCGCCGGCGCGCTCAATATCTACAAGGAATACTTCGCGCCGCTGACCGATAAGGGTGCGCCCGATACCATCAAGCTTTCTAAAAATCCGAATGTGACCGTGCGCATGCGCGGCGTGATGGAGAAATGCACGTTTTGTGTGCAAAGGATAGAAGAGGCGAAAATCGCGGCACGTGTGCGCGCCGGTGCTTCGCCGGCCGACAACAAAATTCCGCGCGATTCTTTCACCACCGCTTGCGCGCAGGCCTGTCCGAACGAAGCCATTGTTTTTGGCGACATCCGCGATCCGGAAAGCAAGGTCTCGAAAATGAAATTGCAGGACCGCAATTATCGCTTGCTCCAGTATTTGAACGTAAACACCCGCGTCAGTTATCTCGCGCGTATTCGCAATCCGAACCCGAAAATGCCGGACGCACACAAGATCGGCATCGCCAGTCCTAACGAGAAAGAGGAGAAAATGTAATGGAGGGCGCAGTCGCAGTACCCGAGGTCATCGAGGGCGAAGAGTTGGCGCCAACGGAGAAGCCGCTCACCCGCGTGCCGCTGGTATTGAACCGGCGCAGCTACGGCTGGCTCACCGAACGCATCGCCGGGGCGGTGGAGAATCGCGCGCCGCGCTGGTGGTGGGTCGCATTCGCCGTTACTGCTGCAATTGCCGGCTTTGGTCTTTTCTGTCTTGGTTATCAAATTTCCACCGGGGTCGGCACGTGGGGATTAAACCATCCCGTCGGCTGGGCCTGGGACATTACCAATTTCGTCTTCTGGATTGGTATCGGGCACGCCGGCACTCTGATCTCGGCGATTCTCTATTTGCTGCGACAAAAATGGCGTACCTCAATCAATCGTTCAGCCGAAGCGATGACGCTCTTTGCGGTGATTTGCGCCGCTATTTTCCCCGGCATCCATGTGGGACGTGTCTGGATGGCCTGGTATCTGGCGCCCTTGCCAAATAACTACGGCATCTGGCCCAATTTTCGCAGTCCCCTGATGTGGGACGTCTTTGCGGTCTCGACCTATTTCACCGTTTCGGTGTTGTTTTGGTACACCGGCTTGGTTCCTGACCTGGGGACGCTGCGCGATCGCGCAACCTCGAAAATTAAAAAATTTCTCTACGGTATTTTCGCGCTGGGTTGGCGCGGATCGAACCGTCACTGGCGGCATTACGAAATGGCCTATCTTTTGTTAGCCGGCATTTCCACTCCACTGGTTCTGTCAGTGCACAGCGTCGTCTCCTTTGACTTCGCCACCTCGATTTTGCCCACCTGGCACACCACCATTTTCCCGCCCTACTTCGTGGCCGGCGCCATCTTCGGTGGGTTCGCCATGGTGTTGACGTTAATGTTACCGGCACGCGCGTTGTTCAAACTGCACGATATCATCACACTTCAGCACATCGACAAAATGGCGAAGATCATTTTGTTGACCGGCTCGATCGTTTCCTATGCCTACGCGATGGAATTTTTCATCGCCTGGTATAGCGGAAATCAATATGAACGGTTCGCGTTCTGGAACCGCGTCCTCGGGCCGTACTGGTGGTACTGGTGGGTCGGAATGCTTTTCTGCAACGCGCTTTCGCCGCAACTCTTCTGGTTCCGTTGGTGCCGTCGCAACGTTTACGTCGTCTATTTCGTCTGCATGTGCGTCAACGCCGGAATGTGGTTCGAGCGTTTCATTATCATCGTCGGCGGACTGCATCGTGATTTTCTGCCGAGCTCGTGGGGCTTGTTCATCCCCACTTGGGTGGACATCTGGACCTTTATCGGCACCCACGGAATTTTCCTTTCGCTTTTCCTGCTCTTCATTCGCTTCCTGCCGATGATCGCGATGAGCGAAGTGAAGACTGCTTTGCCGGAATCGGACGTGCACGCCCAACATCCAGCTGGCGCCATGGAAAAGGAGCACGCATGAGAACCACTTCAGCGAACGGAAACCTGTGGTGGCACGCGTGTCGCGTGCATGAAGGCAAATTCTCACAGCCGACACGGCTGCCGCTACAGCGGAGCGCGCGCGGAAAGGGGCAACCATGATCAGAACGCCCTCCGGTCACAAGGTTTACGCCATCGGTGCTGAATATGGGAGCGCCACGGAACTCTACGAAGCCGCCAAACGCGTGCGCGACGCCGGCTTCAAACGCTGGGACGTCTACTCACCATTCCCGATTCATGGAATGGACGAAGCGATGGGGCTTGGCAAATCGTGGCTTAGCGCGGTCGTCCTTATTGGGGGCATCACCGGTTTGTTGACCGCAGTCGTGGTCGAATTTGGTCCATCATGGGGGTTATATCCGCTGATTGTGCACGGGAAACCATTTGATTGGAAAACAGTGCCGGCGTTTTTCCCGATCATGTTCGAGCTGACCGTTCTTTTCGGGGCTTTCTCGGCCTTTTTCGCCTGGCAAATCATGAACGGATTGCCCCGCTGGCATCATCCGCTTTTCAACTGGGACCGTTTCAGCCGCGTCACCAACGACGGCTTTTTCTTGGCCATTGAAGCGCGTGATCCGCGCTTCAGCGAAATGGAAACACACGAACTGCTCGTCGAAACCGGCGGGATGCACATCACCATCGTGCACGAGGAGGATTGAAATGCTGCGTGGCTTTCTTCTCATTTTCGTGCTCGCGGGCATCGTCATCGTGGCGATGGCCGGTTTTCGCGGAGAACATAGCGCCCGCACACCGTGGGAAATTTTCCCCGATATGGTGCGGCAGCAAAAAGTGCGGGCGCAATCGCCGATCGACTTTTTCGGGGATGGTCGAGGGCCGCGTCTTCCGATCGCAAACACAGTCCCAATTGGCTACGAAATGCCAAAGCCACAGCTGAAAATGCCGGCGGGCGTCCCTCCCCCTACCAACGCGCCGCCGCCAGAACGTGTCGCCAACCGCATCGGCTTCAGCGTGGGCACGGACTATTACAACACCGGGAAGATGGGGAACAATTGGGGCACCAGCATCCCGGTTCCGGTCACAGAACAGCTCATGCAGCGCGGACAGCAGCGTTTCAACATCAACTGCTCCGTTTGTCATGGTCTGACTGCGGCCGGCAATGGCGTCGCCAAACTGTATGGCTTGAACACGGTCGCCACTTTGCAGGACGAGCGCATTCGCAAGATGGCTGACGGTGAGATTTTCAACACCATTACCAACGGTAAGAACACCATGATGTCGTACGGCGGGAATGTGCCGGTGGCGGACCGATGGGCCATCATCGCGTATCTGCGCGCCTTGCAGCGCAGCCAGAATGCCGCGGCTGCTGATATTCCGCCGGAAGAACTCGCGAAACTCGAGAAAGCGGAAGCCAAACCGCCGGAGGCCAAACCCGCACCAAGCCCGCAGGCACAGAAGAAATGAGCGAACGTTCCCAGGTCATGCCCACACCCGAAGGTGAGTATTTCGAACCGGCTCGCTTCAATGGTTTATCATTGCTGCTCGCTGCCGGCGCCGTCGTTGGGCTGGTGCTTTGCCTCTTTGGCGCACTCAAGGATCAGCCGCAGTTCAGTTTCTCCTGGCTCTTCGGGTTCATTTATTTTTTCACTCTTTGCTGCGGCTGTTTGTTCTGGACGATCGTGCATCACGCCACCGATGCCAATTGGTCGGTGGTCGTGCGTCGACAGCTCGAAAACATGGCGCTGCTTCTCGTCGCGCTCTTCCTCTTTGCCATTCCGATCCTTCTCCTGCGCCATCATCTTTTTGATTGGATGGACATCCGACCCGGTAAAGATGCCGCGCTCGACAGCAAACGACAATACCTGAACTGGTCGTTCTTCCTTTTGCGCGCCTTTCTCTATTTCATCCTTCTAGGCGGAGTTGCCTTTTTGCTGCGCCGCTTTTCGGTCGCCCAGGACCGAGATGGCAATCCGCGCTGCACGGTCTGGATGCGCAAAATCGCATTTGCGGGCCTCCCCATTTTCGCTTTGGCACTGACCTTTGCCGCCTTCGATTGGTTGATGGGCCTGAACTTTCGCTGGTACTCCACCATGTGGGGGCCGTACATTTTCGCGGGCGCCGCCGGCAGTTCAATGTCGTTGCTTGTGCTGGTGACGACAGCTTTGCGTAAGGCCGGCTATCTCAATCTCGTCACGCTGGAGCATTATCACATCATGGGGAAATGGATGCTGGCCTTCTCCGTTTTCTGGGCCTACATCGGATTCAGCCAATACATGCTGTATTGGTACGCCAATATCCCGGAGGAAACGCAGTACTTCCTGATCCGGAATACTGAATCCTGGTGGCCCTTGAGTATGCTCCTCGTCATCGGCCGTTTCTTCATTCCGTTCGCCATTCTTTTGCTTCAGGGAATCAAGAAAAAGCCGCATCAACTCTGCATCGTTGCCGGTTGGGTCATGCTGATGCAGGCCCTTGATATGTACATCATCGTGCTCCCATCACTCCATGGCACCGGGGTGCATGTCAGCGTCTGGGATTTCCTTTGCCCGATCG
>QHPU01000064.1 GCA_003219175.1 Verrucomicrobiota bacterium
ACCAGGGCGAAGATTTGATAAAAGCACTGAAGCGAGCTGGGCATAAGGCAATTTATCAATCGTCAAAAAGAAAAGGGATTACCAAAGCATTGAAGAAGAAGATCAATCTCGTGCTGGTGGCTGGCGGAGACGGCACCGTGAGCGAGATCGCCTGTCGTTTGGTATCGATGAAAAGCAAGGTCCCGCTTAGCGTCCTGCCGCTTGGGACCGCAAACAATTTCGCGCGTTCGCTCGGCTTTTGTCTTTCCCACGACGAATTGATCGAACGATTGCGTGCCGGCGAGTGCGAAAGTTTTGATGTTGGGTTGGCACGCGGCCCGTGGGGTGAACGTTATTTTTTCGAGGGCGCAGGCGCAGGTTTATTCGCGGATTACCTGCAAGCGCCGAAAGACAATGCCAAAAGAGAGAAGACGAGATCAAAAGCAGAGGAAATGCGGCATCACATTCGGGAATTGCACCGTCGGTTGCAAAATTATCGGGCACGGGAATGGGAGATGGCACTGGACGGTGAGGATGTGTCAGGATCTTATTTGCTCTGGCACGCGATGAATCTGCGTTCAGTCGGCCCGGTGCTGACTTTAGCTCCAGATGCCAAAACCGATGATGGCGCTTTCGATTTTGTCGGTGCGCGGGAGGAAGATCGCAAGGTGTTGCTGGACTATTTTGAAGCGCGCGCGGCGGGCAAGAAGCGGAAGCTTCCTCTCTCCATGAGACGCTTCCGCCGGATGCGGCTACGCTGGAATCAATCGCCGCTGCATTTCGATGATGAAGCGTGGTCGGTTAAGAAGGAAAAGCGGCCGCGCTCGCGCGATATTGAAATTGTCGTGAAAGGTTCCGCGCTCCGAATCTGGCGCCTCGAATAACACACACGGACGCGCTTCTCGGCGTCCGGGACGTGCGAAAGCGTGTCCCTCCGTTCCGCGGCGCTGCCGCCCGCCCGTTTGCTCTTTTCAGAGCGATCCATAGGGTGAAATGCTCGTGGAAAATGATCAGGAAAAACATTCTAAGCCGAAGAGAAAATGGCGGCGTCGCATTTGGATTTCACTCGCCAGTTTTCTTGCCCTGCTGCTGATCTTCCATCGGCCGATTTTGCTCGGCGCGATTCATTGGTTTGCTGTTCATCGCCTGGCAAAGGAAAATCTGAGGCTCGACTTTCGGGCGGAAGGTAATGTTTTTACCAGCCTGACCATCCGTAATCTCCACGTCACTCCGACGGGGCCGGCTGCAATCGAAGTTGCCGAGGCGGAGTATCTTCACACCGAATACAGTTTGTTTTCGTTGCTTCGCGGTCATGCCGACTTTCTCAACTCGATTGAGGCGCGAAACGCGCGGGTGGTGATCGATCCGGCGAAAGTGCGAGTGAAAGGTGCGCCGCGTCCCCATGAAAAAGTCACGTTACCTGCGGTTTTTCCAGAGCGAGCGCGCCTGGACAACGTGTCGATGATCGTGCGCGATCCGGCGCACGATTTCATTGCCGAAAATGTATCGCTCGATTTGAATCCGCGCGCCCCCGGTTCTCTGAGCGTAACTCTGTTGCAGTTGGTGACAGGCGAAAAGTGGACCCGCGTGACTGGCGCAACCAGTTACGAGAATCGCAATCTCACCCTGCGCGATGTGGTGCTGAATGAACAAACGCAGTTCAAGCTGATCAACGTCGACGCATCGCATATTCGCCAGCACACGATGGCGTTGCGCGGAGTTGGAACGCTCGACGGCGCGCCGGTCGATGTCCAAGCCTCCTTGACGGAACAGGCAAGGTCGCTCTTCATAAAATCCCACGTTACTGCGCGGGACCTTTCGCTGTCCTCGGCAAAAAAGCTCGGCTTGTTTGCCGACGCGCCGGTGCAGGGCGACCTCGAGAGTTTCACCTTCGATTTTGCAGGCTTGTTGCGCTCGCCGAAGACGTGGGCGGTTTCGGGAGAGGGGATTGTGCGCGATCTGCAGGTCGCAGGCGCAACTTTCGATCGAGCAACGGCGCACATTCTCGCTCACGACGGCGTGGCCACGATTGAACCGGTCGAGCTCACGCGCGCGGGAACCGGGATACAAGTTCACGGGACAGTTCAGCTGCCGGAGAAGGCCGACGATCTTGGACGTAGTCCGGCCAAGTTTGAAATCGTCAGCAATGATCTCGATCTCGCGCCTATTACCTCGGCGATGGAAAATCCGTTAACCGGTCATGGGCAGATCAACGGAAGACTGGAAGTCCGCGATCAACAAATGCAGGTCGCGCTTCGGGCGGGAACGGGAGCGATCAGCAGTCGTGATTTCAGCTTGGAAAAACTTGAGGCGGCAGTTACCGCGACAAAAAATCTGCGAGCACAAAGAAAAGATGCCCCCTGGTTTGAGGGCACGCGTGCCGATGTGAATGTCGTCCTCTCAGCTGCGCGGAACAACGAGTTCGCAGTCGATACCGTTTCCGCTCACCTCGAGCAAAACGACGACCTGGTTAACATCAACAATCTTACCATCCAGCGCGGACCCAATCAGATCGCGGGCAGCGGCTCGGTACGCTTGCTTGCGGACGAAAAAGATTTCACCAAACAACCGGCAACGATCCAATTCGCGATCAACGCTCCACAAACCGGCGATTTTTGGAATGGGGATTCACCGAATCACGTTACCGGCGTGTTCAATGCCTCCGGTAGCGTGCGATGGAACGGCGCAATCGCGGACGGTTGGTTCAATGTTTACGGAACGAACCTGCAGGCCCGAAACTTATCTGTCCCGCAACTGAGCGGCGTTGGATTGATCTGGCAAAGCACGGTTTTTCTGAATGATTTGACTGCGAACCTGAATCAGCGCGATTTCGTGAATGGGCAGGGGACGCTCGATTTGCGCGGTGAAAGAAAATTCGCCGGCAAACTAGCCATCGATATCGCGGATTTGAACACGCTGAAGCCGTTGCTGGAAGCGAGTGGAAATAAATCAGAGCTGGGCGGTTCATTCACGATGAATTGGAATGGGCACGGCTCACTCACAAAACTAACTGAAATTGGATCGCTCAAGCTCGATTGGAAGAACGGCCGGCTGGGTAACATGAAGGCGATGACTGCGAACATCGACGCCACTTATTCGCAGGCAGGGCTTGAGGTTCCAACCTTCTTTATCGGAAGCGATCGGATGGATTTCCAGGCGGTCGTTTCTGCCAAAGGCAACACGCTCGAGATTTCGAAAATCCAGCTCGACCAAGGGCAGGCGAAATACGCCACCGGTTACGTGTCCGTCCCATTCATTTGGAAAAACGTCGGCACAAATCAGCCCGTTTTCCCGCGCGACGGAAAGGTGAATGCAACTTTTGATTCGGCCAATCTCGATCTCAAGAAATTGTTCGATGACTTCGGGATGGAGCCGGCGGCGTCCGGATTTTTGTCGATCAAACTGCAAGCGGGCGGGACCCTCGCGAATTTGCAGGCGCATCTCGATGTCGAGGGGCGGGATTTGCGCAACCCGAAGCTGACGAATCTTGATCCGGCGACGTTTCGTCTATCGGCCGCTGCCGCCGAAGAAAAAATCAATGTTACCGGAGAATTGAAGCAACCGAAGATTCAACCCGTCAGTATCGCCGCGACGATGCCATTCGATGCCGGGAAAATCCTGAGCACGCGTTCGTTTGACGAAAACACGCCGGTGCAGGCGACGGTGCGGATGCCGCGAAGCTCGGTGAATTTTTTGCGCCAATTCATTCCCGCAGTGGAGCAGCTCGATGGCGACCTGGCGTTTGAAGTCGCTATCGGTGGAACCGTTGCGCGGCCAGCCTTAAGCGGGAGCGGCGACATCACCATCAATGCCGCGCGTTTCACCAACGCGACTTTGCCAGCGTTGCACGGATTCCAATCGCGGCTGCTGTTTCGGGACAACACAATGACGCTGGAAAGATTCCGCGGCGATCTCGCTGGTGGACCGTTCACGCTCGGCGGCCGCGTTGTTTTCACCAAGCTGACGGAACCGAACATGGACGTTGATCTGCGAGCCGAGAGCATACTGATTGCGCGCAACGATTCGCTGACCGCGCGCGCCGATGCGAATCTGAAAGTAACCGGCCCGGTGACCAGCGCGACGGTCAAAGGAAATGTCGCACTGACGGACAGCCATTTTCTCAAAGACATCGATTTAATTCCGATTGGATTGCCGGGCCGTCCTGCACCGCAACCGATCGAAGAGCGGCCGGATTATTCGATTAAAACCCCACCAATGCGCGATTGGAAATTCGATATGGCGATCAAAACCAAGGACCCGTTTTCCATTCGCGGAAATCTCGCCAACGGCGGTGCCATCATCGATCTACACTTGGGAGGAACCGGCGCGCATCCCGAACTAAAAGGAACGGTGAAATTGCAAAACGTGGAAGCAACGCTGCCATTCAGCCAGTTGGATGTGACCAACGGGTTTCTTTATTTTGATCCAAGCGATTCCTTCAACCCCAAGATCGATCTGCAAGGCAGGTCGCTGATCCGCGATTACACCGTGCGGGTTTATGTTTACGGAAGCTCGCTCGCACCCCAGGCGGTTTTCACGAGCGAACCGCCCCTGCCGCAAGAGGAAATTATTTCTCTGCTTGCAACTGGGACCACGCGGCAGGAATTAACTGGAAGCGGTAACGTGCTGGCCGGTCGCGCTGCCATGCTCGTGGTGCAGCAACTATATCGCAAAATTTTCAAGAAAGGTCAGCCCACGCAGAGCAACTCAGTTTTCGATCGTTTGCAGGTCGATCTCGGTACCGTGGATCCGCGCACCGGGCGCGAGCAAGCAACGGCGCGATTCAAAGTTAACGAGAATTGGGTACTTGTCGGTGACATTGGAGTTGGGGGAGAATTTCGCGGCCAGGTGAAATACCTCATTCGATTCCATTGAGATGCGGCGCGCGAATTTTCTGCTCGGCCTGACCGCGCTTATCGCCGCACCGAATCTTTGGGGACAAACCGCCGTGGATGTGAAACGGCCGGAAGAACGTGCCCGCGAACATAAAATTGAGGAGCGCGAGGAGAAGAAAAAAGCGAAAAGCACGGATCTGGAAATTCGCGGCGCGGCTGCCTTCAAGGAGGATGAATTGCGTACCGTCTTGAAGGAACAGATTGCGACCATTCACGATTTCGGATTAACCGCGGCCCGGGCCGATGATGCCGCATTTTTTCTGCAATTGTTTTACCGGAAACACGGCTACGCCAGAGTCGACGTGCACTACCGGATCGAGGGCGGCTCCCGATTGGTGCTGGAGATTACGGAAGGGCCGCAAGTGATTTTGAGCGCGATCAATTTTTCCGGTAACAATCACGTTCCAGCGAAAACACTTTTTGAGTACGCCGTCGGTCCAACACGGGAGCGTTATTCGCGTTTGCAAAAGGAATTGCCTTTTGTCGCAACAGACGTGCAGGAAGGGGCGGACTTGGTGCACCGCTATTACGTAAGCGAGGGATATTTGGATGCGGTGGTTGATCCCCCACAATACGATTTCAGCGCCGACGGAAAGCGGGGGGAGGTAATCATTCCCGTCCACGAAGGTCGCCAGTATTTTTTCGGCGATTTGGTTTTTCACGGGCACACCATTTACGATCCCGCAACGTTGCGCGGCCAGATGATCGACTTGCTTTCGCAACCGTACACCGATCGTCGCGTGGACGATATTTCGCGTCGGCTCCAGGCTTACTACAAGGCGCGTGGTTACTACGCGGTAAAAGTTGAGGCCGCCGGCGAGCCGGAGCGTGCCGCCGCCGGCCATGTGCCGGTGATTGTCACGCTTTCACCAGGTCCAGTTTACAAATTTGATGGCGTCAATATTACCGGGCTGCGGCGTTTGCGGCCGAGTTATGTCCGTAATCGTTTTGCCTCACTCGAGGGAAAAAACTACAGCCCGGACGTACTCGACGAAAAATTCCGCGAACTGATGCGCACCGGCCTCTTTAATGTCCTTCAAATTAATCCACAACCGGTGGGCGACGATTATTTGCGGCTCGATGTTTCCGCTGAAGAAGCCAAAGCCAAGGAATTCGGTTTTTCGATAGGCTATGGGACCTACACCGGCGCAATTTTCGGGGTGAGCTTTGCCGACCGAGATTTGTTTGGCTATGGCAGGCCACTGTTCACATCGATCGAGATTTCCGAACGGGGCTATAAGGGCGAAATTTTGTGGGACGATCCGCATTTTCTCGAAAGCGACGTGGAACTGAAGGTTCGATTGAGTGCGTTTACGTTCGATTTCGACGGTTATTCGAAGTTTGAAATCGGAAACCGGACAGAATTCTCCTACAGTCTTACCAAGAAATATAAGGTCGGTGTCTTTGGATCGGAGCGACGGGTCGAAATTGTCAGTAGCGACATCAAGGACAAGTTCATCGGCGATCCCAAGTATTTTGTCAGTTCGATTGGCTTGTTTCACACCCTCGATTTGCGCGACAGTCCGGTGGTACCGAGTCGTGGCTTCGTCTTTGACCAAACTTTCGAGCTCGCGAACAATGCCATTGGGAGCGAGATCGAGTTCTTTCGCACGACGGCGCGCGCGAGCTACTTCATTTCCTTCGGTAAAACGTTGCTGGAACTCGGGGCGCGCGCTGGTTTGATTCGCCCGCTCACGGAAAGCACTAGCGACATCAACGCGATTCCGATCGACGAACGTTTCTTCAACGGCGGCAGCACTACTGTGCGAAGTTTTGCGGAACGTGACCTCGGCCCGCACGATCACCGTCGTCACCCACTGGGCGGCGAGTTCTATACCGTTTTCAATGTCGAATATACCTTTCCGCTTTACGGCGAATTGCAGGGTGCGGTTTTTTTCGATGCCGGCAATTTGTTGCCTGACGCAGACAACCCCGGCTTTGACGACATGCGCTATGGAATCGGGGTGGGTTTACGTTACAAACTACCCATCGGTCCGATTCGACTGGATTACGGCGTGAACCCGGATCGACGTGAACACGAAGACTTCGGGGCATTTCATTTCAGCTTTGGATTTGCGTTTTGAAGCGTGCGTTGGCTAGATCACGTACTCTAGTTGACACCGCGCTTCAGCGCGGTGTATCTGCCAACGCTGCAATGGCAACCGCTTCAGCGGTTTTGTCGCGGGCAGAGAAACCGCTAAAGCGGTTTATACTTGGCTGGTTGCTCACACCGCGCTAAAGCGCGGCGGTAATGAGATCCAGACATGAAAGATCGACACGATAATCCCAGGGACACGCCACCGGAAGAATTCCGCGAGCAATTGCATCGGCTGGCCGATTGGGTCGCTGATTACCGCGCGAACCTTGAACAATTGCGCGTGGCGCCAAATGCCCTACCCGGGTCGATTCAGCGAGCGCTACCTTCTGAGCCACCGAATACGGCAGAATCGTTCGAAAAAATTCTTGCCGATATTGATCGCATAATTGTCCCGGGAATGGTGCATTGGGGCCACCCCAACTTTCTGGCGTATTTCGGATGGACAGTGACCGGTCCGTCCATTTTGGGTGAGATCATAACCGCGCCGCTCAACGTCAATGCGATGACGTGGCGCACATCGCCCGCGGCCACGGAATTGGAAGCGGTGGTGATCGACTGGCTTCGCCAATGGCTGGACTTGTCCACGGAATTTGGGGGTGTGATTTATGACACGGCTTCGGTTGGGGTGATGCACGCGCTCGCCGTCGCCCGTGAAGAAGCGGCACCTTCTACCCGCAAATTTGGTCTAACGAGTCGTGGACTACCGCGCTTCCGTGTTTATACCTCCGATCAAGCGCATAGCTCTGCGGAGAAAGCTGCGATCGCGCTGGGATTGGGCGAAGAAAATGTGGTCCGGGTAGCAAGCGATTCTGATTTTCGCATGAATGTTCGTGCGCTGCGCGAAGCGATGGCCCGGGACCTTGCTCAAAATCTGAAACCACTGGCCGTGATCGCCACCGTCGGCACGACCTCCACCGCCAGTGTCGATCCGATTCCTGAAATCGCGAAAGTTTGCCGCGAAAATAATATCTGGCTGCACATTGACGGCGCCTATGGCGGTGGGTTTGCCCTGCTCCCGGAATTCAAGAGCCTGACCGAAGGATGGGCGGAAGCCGATTCGATCGTGATCAATCCGCACAAGACTCTTTTTGTGCCGTTGGATTTCAGTGTTCTCTATGTCCGTAATATCGAACGGCTGCGAAAGGTGTTTACTCTGGTGCCGGAATATTTGCGCGGCGATACCATCGAGGCGGAGAAGAATTACATGGACTACGGCATCCAGCTTGGCCGCAGGTTCCGCGCGCTGAAGGCGTGGGTGATTTGGCGGTCATTCGGGCGCGAAGGAATGGTCGCATTCATGCGCGAGCATTTGCGGCTGGCACGTTTATTCGGGGGATGGGTGAAGGGATCGAGCGATTTTGAATTGTCCGCGCCCATTAGCATGGGCGTGGTCTGTTTTCGATTTGTCGCCGCGCCGGGATCGTCAATCCCGGATACAAAAGTAGACAGGTTGAATTCGAAAATCGTGGAACAGGTCAACGAATCCGGCAACGCTTACCTCACTCAAACCAAGCTGCGTGGGCGTACCGTAATCCGCATCGGCCTGGGTAACGTCCTAACGACTGAGAGACATTTGCGAGTGGCTTGGGACTTGATTCGGGAAACCGCGCACTCGCTCAATGGACGTTAGCCATCCTGGCTGACCTAGGTCCGAGGCGGACTGGCGAATGGCTGGAAACCTAACTTCCGTCAGCCCTGCCAAAAACCGTTTGGCGACATGGCAAGTCACCGTAAGTTTGCGGCCACTCGAGCGCTGCAATGATCAACGTATTCCGTAAACATCAAAAATGGCTCATGATCGTAATCGCGATCTTGGCGATGCCATTCTGTCTCTATTTTGTCAGGACCGATTGGTGGACCGCGCTTCGCGGAGAAGGAGAAGGGACAAGACTTTATGGCCAAACAATACCTCGTCTGGAACTCGATCGGGGCGGACGCTTGTTCGACCTCGCTCGCCTTCTGGGAATGAATGATTTTCTTAACGACATTCTGGCGCAATGGCGTCCCCAACGGGCGAAAACACAATCGGAAGCGGAGCGCGAGGCCGGCCAGGAATTTGCCATCGATTTGATGATTCTGCGCCATGAAGCCAATGCCCTCGGTATCCGCCCAACCACAAGCGAGATCGCGTCAGTTATCAGTCAGATGCGTGCCTTCCGCGGCGATGCCGGTGGGTTCGATCCAAAAAAATACAACGACATTGTGGAGAATGCATTGGGACCGCGGGGGTTTGGCGAGGCGCAGATTGAGGAATTGGCCGCAGATCAGATTCGTCTCGAGCGAGTAAAAGAACTGATTAGCACCGGAGTAGTCGTCTCGCCCTCAGAGAGCAAAAGGAATTTCGACCAGGTCTATGCGAAATTTGAAGTGGGTGTGGTGCGTTTTAAGACGAGCGATTTCGCCAGTGAGGTCAAAATTTCCGACGACGAGATCGCCAAGTCCTACGAAAGCGCCAAGGAACAGCTGAAGAGCGAGGAAAAGCGCAAAGTGCAATTCGTTGCCCTCACCTTATCGGAGCCGGAGAAGAAACTGACGGGGAAAGAACGGGTTGACGCGTTGCAAAAGCTTTCGGACAAGGCAAACGACGTTGCGCAGGCGCTGGCGGAGAAAGGAGCAGATTTTGGCGCAATCGCGAGTAAGTTCCAGTTGCCGGTGAAGGTGACTGGCGAGTTCACACAGGCGGCGCCTGATCCGGCGGTAAAACAGGATCCGCAATTGAGCCAGAGCGCGTTTCAGCTTTCCAATGAAGAACCAACCAGCGAACCAATCCAGGTCGCGGACGGATTTTACATTTTGCATCTGGCTGCAATCACTGCGGCAAGACCGCTGACATTGGAAGAAGCGAAGCCGAAGATTACCGAATCGCTCAAGGCGAGAAAGGAGCGTGAATTGGTTACCATTCGTGCCGCGAATGTCGCGCACGATTTGGGCGAGGCTTTGAAAGCGGGCGACCCCATTCCGAAGGCGGCGGAAAAATTGAAGATAAAGCTGGAAAAGCTATCGCCGTTTACCCTAGCCGATGAACTAGAGCCGAAGGCCTCTCCCGCGCCCGAGCAAAGCCCTGATCTTCCCAGGATTAAGAGTGCAATCGCCGATTTGCATGCGAATGAAGTGAGCGATCCGCTTCCAACAGCGGATGGGGCCGTGGTTGCAGTGGTGGAAAAGCGCGATCCGCCGGATTCGGCACAAGCCGCAGCGAATCGAGCGTCGCTCGATGAACGCCTCCTGCGAGGCAAACGAGAGATAATCTTTTCCGAATGGTTGCGGGAACGTCGGCAGGCCGCGGGAATTCAGCCCACCGCCGCGAGTTGAGCTGAGGATGGAATCGCGCGACGAACTATTCGACGACGCGAATGGTGACCTCGCCGTCGGTGAATTGGAGAACGCAGTCCAAAAGTATCGGCGCTGCGTCGAGATGGATCCGGAGTTTTTCGATGGCTGGCACGCACTCGGGATGGCACTCATGAAAACTGGCCGTTTTCCTGAGGCAATTGCGGCGGGAAAACGCGCCACCGAGTTGCGTCCAAATGATCAGATCGCCTGGACCAGCCTTTCCCTATTCTATAATCGCAACGGCGACATCAAGGAAGCCGAAGCCGCGGGAACGAAGGCCAAGATTCTGGGCTGGGGCGGAAAGATTGCAAAAGAGGATCAGTGAACGGGAATAGTGGAATGTGGGAGGGACCTTAGTGTCCCGACTTTTCACGCATGCGCCAGGCCGGGTCGAGCTTCTCGGCAATCACACTGATTACAATGAAGGCGTAGTGCTGGGCGCCGCAATTGATCGCGGGATTAACGTCGCCGGGAGCTGTCGTGATGATGGGATGATTCAAATTCACTCGCATGGCTTCGGGAAAGTTGAGATTCCGCTTTCTGAATTGCGTCCGCGCAACGAAGCCCGTTGGGTGAATTACGCGCTCGGTGTTGTTCGTGAGCTGATCGATTTAGGTGTGCTGGTGAGCGGATTTCACGCGGAAGTCACCGGCGATGTCCCGATCGGCGCGGGGTTGTCCAGCTCGGCGGCGTTTGAGCTCGCGACTGCGCTTTTTCTCCTCAAACTGTTTCCACGGGAGTTGGCACCATTGGAAATCGCGAAAGCGTGTCAGCGCGCCGAGCATCGTTATGTCGGCGTGCAATCGGGAGTACTCGATCAGGTAATTGTACTTTTTGGCCAGGCAAATCACGCCGTTTTCTTTGATTGCCGCAGCGAGGAAATCCGCCTAATTCCATTTCCGCCCGATCTTGCGCTCATCGTGACGGAATCCGGAAAAGAACGTGCCCTGGCGAGTGGCGAATACAATTTGCGCAGAGAAGAAACGCACGCGGCTGCTCGCGTTCTTGCTGTGCCCGCTCTACGCGACGTCATGTCAGCTGATCTCGCTCGCCGGAGCGATCTGCCCAATCTCGTTCGCCGCCGGGCCGCGCACGTTGTGGGAGAAAACGAGCGCGTCTGGCGAGCAGTAAAGTTGCTCGAAGCGGGCGATGGTATCGGCTTGGGCAAGCTGATGAGCGAATCGCACGAAAGCTCGCGTCAAAATTTCGAAAACAGCACGCCCGAGCTCGATCTTCTTGTTTCGATCGCGCAGGAATTGCCCGGCGTTCTCGGCGCGCGGCTTACCGGTGCAGGGTTCGGCGGCGCCACCGTGACCTTGTGCCAGCGCGAACTTGCGCAGGAAATTGCGACGGAATTGTCCGAACGATACGCGACGGAAAACGGAATCACGCCGCGCGTTCTCGTTTGCGACATCGCCGACGGCGCAGCCTGACGATTGCGCAGCCATGATGGAGACGAGCCAATATTGTAGGGCGGGCATGTTGCCCGCCGTCCTAATTAAGTGGCGACCAGAAATGGTCGCCCTACCATTGTTTAGCCCCGATCCTTCAATCCATGCGCGCCGGATTCTTCGGCACAATGTACGCAACAATAAATCCGGCCGCCGGCTTCAACACCATGCCCGATCACCTTGCAATTACAATGCGGACAGGTCGGCGCCAGCATATGAATCGCACACTCGAAGCTGTCAAAGGTTCGAGTCTTTCCGGCTGAAGTAATTTGAAATGATTTGTCGTAATCGTTTCCGCACACATCGCACTTCGCCATAACGTTTTTCCTCCGTTGGTTTAACCGAGTTTCGCGTGTGCGCGCAGAATTGGTCGCGTGCAGCATCGCGTGACGATTGTAGCCACGGCGCTCTGTCGCGGTGGATTGCGCCTTGGGGGAGGTGGCTACAGACTGCCAGTCCGGCTCGGACTCACCAAATGTTCACCTTCTTGTCGGCGGGACGCACCATGGGCGAGCCGTCGGGAATGTCGAAGGCCTTTTGGAATTCCACCAGGTCGGAAAGTGGACCGTTGACGCGGTAGCGCGCGGGCGAATGCGGATTCGTGTTCACCTGCAATTTCAAATCTTCATCGCGCTGTACGGAGCGCCAGATCTGCGCGAAACCGAGAAAAAATCGTTGCTCCGGGGTGAAACCGTCGATCTTCTTGTCTCGCGCCTCTGGATTTTTATCGAGTGCTTTCTGCAACGCCGCATACGCGAGCTTGACCCCGCCAATGTCGGCAATGTTCTCGCCCTGGGTGAGCTCGCCATTGACGTGCATGCCGGGGAGCGGTTCGTATTCAGAATACTGATCCACGACAGCTTTCCGACGCTTGTCGTATTCTTCGGCTGATTGTTTGGACCACCAATCGCGTAAATTACCGACCGCATCGTACTGCCGGCCCTGATCATCGAAGCCGTGCGTCATTTCGTGGCCGATGACGGCGCCGATACCGCCATAATTTATCGCGTCGTCTGCCTTTGCGTTAAAGAATGGCGGCTGTAAGATCCCGGCCGGAAAAACGATCTCGTTGTTCACCGGATTGTAATACGCGTTCACTGTCGGAGGGGTCATACCCCACTCCGTGCGATCGGTCGGTTTGTTGATCTTTTTCAGGTCTCGGTTGAATTCGAAATTTTCCGACCGCAGGGTGTTGAGTGCGTACGGGCCTCGATCGATCTTGAGCAGGGAATAATCGCGCCACTTGTCGGGGTAACCAATCTTCACTGTCATCGCCGCCAGTTTTTTCAACGCTTCCTGTTTGGTGGCCTCGTCCATCCACTCCAGCGTCTTGATCCGATCGCTCAACGCTGCCTTCAAGTTGTTGATTAGCTCGAGCGCGCGCGCTTTCGCGTCCGGCGGGAAATAATCGGCGACGTAAAGTTTCCCGAGTGCTTCGCCAATTTCAGCGTCCGTCGCAATAACAACGCGCTTCCAGCGCGGCTTGATTTCCTTGGTTCCGCGTAATGTCATCTCTTTGAAGTTGAAGTCTTCGTCGACGAAATCTTTCGAGAGTTCGGACGCGACCGCGTTAATCAGGTGCCATCGCAGATACGTCTTCCAATCATCGATTGAAATGGACTTGAACACCTCGTTGGCTGCTTTGAAGAAATCGGGCTGATGCACGTTGATTTCCCCCGGCTCGTCCAGTTTGATTTCCTTGAAATACTCAACCCAATCCCAGTCGGGCATGAGCTTCTGCAGGTCCGCCTGCGGCATCTTGTTGTAATTCTTCTGCGGATCGCGCAATTCCACGCGGGTACGGGACGCTTCGGCGAGTTTCGTTTCGAGCGCCATGATTTTTTTGGCGTCTTCGGCCGCCTTTGCCGCCGGCTCGCCTAACAATGTTAACATCCTGGTCACATGCGCGACGTACTTCTCGCGCTTATCCTTCATGTCGGCGTCCGGCTTCGTGTAGTAATCACGATCGGGCATACCGAGCCCGCCCTGCACCGCGTTCGCGATCGTCATCGTGCTGTTCTTATCGTCAATCCCGGAACCGAAACCGAAAAGCGCAGTCACGCCCATTGAATGGAGATGCGCGATTTGCCTGAGCAGATCTTTTCGATCCTTGATGCTGTCGATTTTGGCTAGCTCGTCTTGCAACGGCTTTATTCGCATCTGATCAATCTTCTTCTCATCCATGCCGCTGGCGTAGTAGTCACCAACTTTCTCTACTTCCGGCGCAGTCTTGGGATCGACCTTTGTCTTGGATGCTTTCTCGGCGATTTCATGGAGCGCGTCGTTATTCTTTTCGATCAACTGATTAAAGCTTCCCCAGCGCGAGTATTCCGGCGGAATCGGCGTGCGTTTGATCCAACCGCCATTGGCATACATGAAGAAATCGTCTGACGGCTTGACCGAGGTATCCATGTTTGCGGTATCGAACGGCAGCGCATTTTTGTCGTCTGATGTCGGCGTGGTCGTCTCGCCCTGAGTCTTGGCTGCGGGACTGGCACCCGGTGATTCGGTTTGCGCGAGAACGCTGGCAACCGTGAACAAGCTCAGAAAAAGGATGTTTCGCATCCGGCAACGAAAGGCGAGAACGCCTATGTTGTCCAACGCCACGTAGCGAAGGTCAGCGTTCTGCTATCCGCCAGTCCGTCTCGGACATCGGAGGATAGGCATCTTGCGTGCCGATCGCTAACAACCGACCGCGCGAAAATCACCGACGAACCGATTATTATTAAGGGGGATGACGACGATGGGGGGCAACTCCCATGGCTGTTGCTTGGAAAATGGCTACGGTATAGTCAAAATTTGATGTTAAAATGACGACCGGATGTCAAATCAATGGCATCTATCCTGCACCTTTTTCAGAATGATGAACCTGCGCCGCCTTACTATATGCACGATCTGTGGCTTGGTTTTGGCCAGCCGGCTGATCGCGGCTGTAGAA
This sequence comes from Verrucomicrobiota bacterium, assembly GCA_003219175.1. Classification (GTDB taxonomy): domain Bacteria; phylum Verrucomicrobiota; class Verrucomicrobiia; order Chthoniobacterales; family UBA10450; genus AV69. The sequence continues at coordinate 14,695 of QHPU01000064.1, forward strand.
TGGCAGGTCATCAAGGTCAATGGGCGCGATTTCCTCAGCGTCGACAACGTCGCGAAGTTCTACGGTTTCTCCGGTGCCGTAGTTGATGGCAAGAATATCAAGCTCAGCACCGAGAAAAACGAATTGCAATTTCGCGTCGATAGCCGCGAGATGCTGCTCAATGGCGTGCGGAATTGGCTGAGCTTTCCCGTGTTCGTCCACGAGGGAAAGGTTCTTGTTTCCCGCATCGACCTGGCAAAAACACTCGAGCCGCAGTTGCGGCCGAACATGATCAAAAATCTCGGCCGCGTGCAAACGATCGTGCTCGATCCCGGTCATGGCGGTTTCGATAAAGGTGCGATTAGCGGTTATGGTTACGAAAAGGATTACGCGCTGGATTTGGGGCGGCTGCTTCGCCCTTTGCTTCAGGCAAGGGGTTTTCGCGTGATCATGACCCGGGAGAGCGATGTCTTTGTCCCTTTGGAAGTGCGCGCGCAAATCGCTAACGCTACCCGCGATTCAATTTTCGTTAGCCTGCATTTCAACGCCACTGATCGCGACCCGATTGCGAGCGGGTTCGAAATTTATTCGCTCACCCCGCGGGGCGCGCCTTCCACCTACGAGGATTGGCTTACCCAGATGTCGATCAACATTCAAAATGGCACTGAAGCCGATGCCGCCAGTGTCGAACTGTCCAGTTGCATTTATCATTCGCTCATCGGCCACATCGGCGAATTCGATCGCGGAATTAAACGGGCCCGCTTCGCCGTCTTGCGTCTGACCAAAATTCCCGCGGTGCTGGTCGAAGGTGGATTTCTGACCGAGCGCGGCGAGAGCCGATTGATTGCAAAGCCGGAATGGCGAAAAAGACTCGCTGATGCCATCTGCACCGGAATCGATAACTTTCGGACATTAGCTGAAAACAAAAAGCGTCCCTTTGTTGTTGCCGATTACCGCCGGGAAAAATCTGGTGGCGCTGCGCCGGAGAAAGAATCGGTGGTGAATCCGGCAGCTCCGCCAACTTTGTCGCTTGATATGTTGTATTCCGAGGCGCCACGGGAAGATTTCGCCCCGATCCAAACACCGACACCATCCCCGATCGGCACCGCTCCGGCCGAGCCCTGATTTCTTAGACAGGATTCGCAGGATTAGCGGGAACGAGTTGATCCGCAGATTCCCTCTTCGCAATTGGCTGATGCAGAGGCGGGTGTGTCGCCCGCAAGTTAGTTGTAGCCGGGGTCGTCGGCCGCGGGCGATCTCTACAATTTCCCTGGCCCTCTTGCTTTTAAATGGCTTAGTCTGTGCCGAACAACAACCGAAAGGACTCATGCAAAAATACTTCATCTATTCATTGACCGCGTTTTTCGCGACAATGGCGATCTCGCTAGCCGGGCCGGACAAGGCAGCAATCGAGGCGAAAGAAAAAGCCGCGTGGCAGGCATTCAAAGACAAGAAAACTGATGACTTCAAGAAAGTCGTGCACGCGGAGTTCCGCGGCGTTTATACCGAGGGCGTTTCCGATATGCAAAAGGAATTGGACGATATGAAGAAGTGGGACATGAAATCGTTCACCATCAGCGATTACAACATCATTTCAGTTGGAGCAGACACGGTCATGAGTACGTACAAGGTCGTTGTCGAAGGCACTTATGATGGGAAAGATGCCTCAGGCACCTTCAATGCCGGATCAGTTTGGAAAATGGCGAAGGGCGGATGGCAGGCCATCTTCCACACCAATATAAAAGAAGAGGCAGCCGCGAAGTAGGGGAAAGAGCGGGAAGCGCGGAGCATTTCAGCCGCGAATAGGATTAGGAATACGAAAGCGGCTGGGAGCGGTGCAGCCCGTTGTAGAGAAGGTCGAGTGCACTTCTTTTCTAGCCAGAAATCGTTGCCGTTTCGCGGTGCAACAGGTCACGAAGTAGATCGGTGTGCGTTGAAAAACCGGACTAAGGCGGCGAAGACGCTCAGGCACGAGTATCTTCTGGCGGCGGTCTCCGACCATCGCAAATTAAATGGATTCGACGGTCAGAGACCGCCGCTACAAATCAGAGCGGATTCTACACGGATGACGGATTATTTCGATTCGCCTGCGGTTCCGGCGCCAGTCGGCGTGCCCGCACTATCGATCCCGATCTTTTTCAAAAATGGCCGCACCGATTGTTTGCGTCCGAGAAACTTCTCAATCGATTCGTTGACATCACGAGAATCGCCCATTGCGTAAATTTCATTTCGTAACCGCATTCCTGCCTGCTTGTCGTAATAACCCTGAGGCGCGCTTTCAAAGACCGTTGCCATGTCGGCGGCGATCGCATCGGCCCAGGCATAACCGTAGTAGCCGGCATCGTAGCCATTAAGATGTCCAAAGTAGGAGACGAAGGTCGTGCTCGGGTCGATCGGAAGAAACACCTTTTCTAAAATCGGGTTTGAGCTCGCAACGCAATCGTAGGGCGCGTCCTCCGGATGCGGTCCGTGCAATGCTAGATCAAGCGAGGCGAAGGCAAATTGGCGGCGATAAAACACCCCCGCGGTCGCGAGCTTGGCTTCTTTCATTTTCTGCATTGTCTCCGCCGGAATCTTTTTCGACGGGTCACGATAATCGGCCGCGAAGGAATCGAGCACGCTCTTGTCCCACACCCAGTTTTGCAGCATTTGCGAGGGAGCCTCGACGAAGTCTGTGGGCACATGCGCGCCGGCGAAACGGGCGTATTTCGCGTGTGTCGTAATCGTATGCAGGACGTGACCGAACTCGTGAAACAGGATTTCGACTTCGCTGTGGCTTAACAGTGACGGCTTGTCGGCAGTGGCAGGCGGGAAATTGCAGAGCAATGTCGCTGTTGGCCGCTGATATTTTCCATCGGGCAGAAGTTTGCCGCCGATAATTTCGAATTCGGCGAAGTGATTAAACTTTCCGTCGCGTGGAAACATGTCGAGGTAGAACAAACCTAGGGGTTCGCCGGTCGCGGCGTCACTCACCGCCCAGAGCTGAAGATCGTCGATCCATTTATAAGGCGCGGCGATTTGCTCGAATTTCAGCCCGAATATCCCCTGATAAATGGCGAACATTCCATCCAGCACTTTCTGGAACGGAAAAAAATTTCGCAGCGCTTCGGTATCGACAGCAAATTTCTGTTTCTTGAGTTGGTTCTGATAATAGCGAAAATCCCAAGTATTGATCCGCGGCGTGGCGAACGCCCCGTTGCCCGATGGCTGCGCGTCCAGCTGTTTCATTTTCTGCAGCTCAGCCAGTTCGGCAGCGAACTTAGGCTCGATCCCGGCCACCAGATCATCGATGTACTTCTGTGCGGCCGCGCCGTTCTTAGCCATTCGCGGTTCGGTCTGAAAATCGTCCCACGATTTATAGCCGAGTCGGAGCGCGATCTTGTTGCGCAACGTGAGCATCTGATTCAACAGCGGCACATTTTTCTCTTTCGCGAGCGAATCGTGAGCGATGTACAGTTTCTTGCGGGTCGCTTCACTCTTGGCGTTTTCTTCGACCGCGATGAATTGCCAGGTCACATTCGCGAGCACGGTGTAAGCATCGTCGCCTGTCTTGATTCCGGGCTTGGTGAAAAAATCCTCCGGCATCCCGTCAAGCTCCGCTTTTGTGAAAACGACCGGTTGTTTCGTGTTGGCAATGTTTGTTCCAAAATCCGTGCCCAGCTTGGCCAGTTGTTTGCGGAGCTGCTCAACTTCCTTGCGTTTCGATGGAGGTAGGGCCAACCCCGCGCGACGATAATCGCGCATTGTTTCGTCGAGCAGTTTCTTATCTTCGCCTTCCAGCTGCGGATGGGTGTCGGTGAACGCTTTGACCGATTTGTAAACGTCTTCCCGATAATCAACGCCCACAAACCAATCGCTCAGTGTCTTTACTGCATTCTCTGCAGCCGCGCGCATCTTTTGATCAGTATGCGCTTCCTTAATAATAGTAGCTTTGTTCGCCACGTTGTTGGCTTCGTAACCAAGGGTATCGAGCGCGACGACAGTATTTTGAAACGTCACTTTTTTCGGGTCGAGCTTGCCGATGGTGTCGAGCGCTGCGTTCCCTTTTTTGATTGCATTCTTGGCGGCAGCTTCAACTGCAGCGGGCGTTTGCTCCCAGTCTGGAATCGTGAGTTGCGCATTCGTTTTTGCTGCCGCATCGCGATAACTGTCGATCGATTTTAAATCGCCGGCGTGCGCGACAAATGCACTCCCAAAAATAAGCAGCACAAAGTGACGAAATGTCATAGACGTTGAATCGGCCGACTGAATTGTGTAGAACCGCGACAGTAACGCCAAATGCGCGATCTCGCTGAGAAATTTTTCGTCGCTTTTATTCCCGTCTTTGTCGCGATTGATCCAATCGGTCTGGTCGCGCTCTTTATGGGTCTTGGTCCCAGTGCGTCGCCGCAGCAACGCAAGCATCAGGCGTTTCTCGGAATTTTTACCGGGCTTGGCGTTGCCATCGGGTTTATTTTTCTCGGCAAAATCATTTTCTCGGCACTCGGAATTACGGTGGCCGATTTTCAAATCGCGGGCGGTCTCATTCTTCTGATTCTGGCGACGCGTGAATTGGTTACATTCGGACCGCCTGATCGCGGAGGTGCGGACGAATTTGGGATCGTACCCTTGGGGATGCCTTTGATCGCAGGGCCGGCATTGCTGACCGCTCTTCTCATTCTGATCGACACAGTTGGGATTGTGTTCACCCTCGTTTCGCTGCTGGTGAACCTCGCCATTGTTGCTATCGCGCTCTGCAATGCCGACCGCTTCAGCCGCTGGATGGGCAAACAAGGTTTGCGCGGGGTCTCCAAGATCATCGCGCTCTTGTTGGCGGCGATTGCAGTAAGTTTGATCCGCCGCGGCTGGCAAACGCACTAGCCGGCGGCTGCTTCACACCTATGGTGACTGGTGCATTAGTGGACGAAGTCGTCGAAGAACCAGCTCCGGAAACTGTCGCTCGTCTTGTTCGAGCTTTGTTGATCAAGTCGCTACTGGAAATACTTATTCTTTGCCTTGTTCTCGGTATAGCGGGATTTAAATATTTCAATCCGACGATACGCGGAGAGATTACGCAAGCGGACGCGGTCAGCGTCCGCGGGTGGGTGGCAAATCCGCTGGCGCCACACGACCCGATTCAACTCGAACTTGTGATCGACGGCCGCCTCACGGCAGTCGTGATCGCGCGGGAGGGGCAAGCTGAACCTGCAGTAAGTGCACTGCTTCGACCGCATCCGTTCGTGTTTTCATTTCAACGTCTGCCAGCTGGAACGCATTCAGTTCAGGTTTATGCCGTCCAAACCACGCCGGGTCGGACACTGAGTTTGGTTCCAATAACACGCCGTTCACAAACCTTCACCCTGAATCCGGATAGATGAGTGCGACTGAGAGTAGTAGCTCGTCTAACACCTTATCGTGGCAAGCGATCAATCTCGCCGAAGTAATTTCAGTCATTCTTTCTATTTTGCTAGTAGAATGGGCGCTCGCGCCTTTCGCGGTCTCACCATGGCTGCTTGGTGGCCCGCCGCTTCTCGCGTTTTTGCTAATGCTGTATTCGCATCGTTGCCGTGGCGAAAGACTTCAAATGCTCGGGTTCGGCAGACGCTGTTTTAAGCGAGCGCTTCTTCTGCTTGCCGGACCAACGCTACTGGCAATTGCCGCGTTGATATGCGTCAGTTATTTAACCCATTCACTTCATTTGCCGGATCGATTCTGGGCCAGGCTCAGCCTGTTACCAGGTTGGGCACTCCTGCAACAGTACACGCTGCTGGGTTTCTCCTACCGGCGGCTGCGCCACTTCCTCCATGCTAAACAAAGCATCATGATAACGGCTGGACTGTTCGCCCTCGTTCACGCCCCGAACTATCCGCTGATGATTCTTACTTTCCTTGGCGGATTGATCTGGAGCTTTGTCTACGAACGCGCACCGAATCTGTTTGCATTCGCGATATCGCACGTGTTGCTCAGTGCAACGGTTCTCATCGCGGTCCCGGAATGGATCCTGCCAAGTATGACGGTAGGCTATCGCTACCTTCTATATCACAATTTCTGAACTCGAAACGGCGGTCAGTGAGTCAAATGAAGGGTGCGGTCAAATCTTCACCTTCCACATCTGGCCTCAAATTCATTGAGAGTAGAGCGGACGGCTCCAGTTGTTTATCCGAATTTATTAGCCTGTTGGCGTGTTTCGTGGACATCGTTCATCCGCCTTGTAAGCAAAATCCGCGGTACAATTTCGGCGGCGGCGGAGCCGTACAAAGAGAAACAGCACGCGGTTCTATCGTTTGACACTCAGGATGATGCCATTACCGTGCGGCTTCTATGAGGTTCCCTTTGGCGCTCACGAGCAAGATTGCTGCGTACATCGTCGGCCATAAGGTCCGTGGCACGAAGAAGTTCGCTACCGTCTTGCAGCTGGAGCCATTGCATACCTGTAACCTGACCTGCACCGGTTGTGGTCGGATCCGCGAGTATTCAACCTCCCTTAAGGACATGATGCCGCTGGAGGATTGCCTCGGGGCAGCCCAGGAATGTAATGCCCCGATGGTCTCGATTTGTGGCGGGGAGCCCCTGATTTATCCCCATATCGAAGCGCTCGTTAACGGTCTGCTTCAGCAAGGCCGCATCGTTTACGTTTGCACCAATGCCATGTTCATGCGCAAGAAAATGCGCGAATGGCTGTCAAAGGAATTGCGGAGTGCGGATCGGCAATTGCGGAGTGAGCTCGAGGGCAAGATCGACGATCTGGTCCTAGACGGCCTCGTTTCCGAGAAGGACGCGGCGACAATCCGCAATCCGCAATCGAGTCCGAGCCGGACTGGCGTTTTCCGCGATCAGGTGATCGGGCCAAGCAAGTGGATGTATTGGAACGTGCATCTCGACGGGCTCGAGCGGACGCACGATTTGATCGTCGAGCGCGAAGGTGTCTTCAAGGAATGCATTCTCGCCATTAAAATGGCGAAACATCTTGGCTATCAGGTCGCGACCAATACTACGGTCTACAAGGAGACCGACATGAATGAGGTTGAGCAGATGCTCGATTTTCTGGCCGATCTCGGAGTTGACGGGCACACCATCACGCCCGGCTACGATTATGACGCGGCCAAAAAAGATATGGTGAAGCGGCTCAATCTGCAGCCTGAGAATTTCTTTCTCACCCGCAACGCGACTGTCGAAAAGTTCTCTCGCATGGAAGAATGGATGAATCGCTACACGTTTTTCGGGACGCCGGTATACTTTGAATTTCTCGCGGGTCATCGCGATCTGACCTGCTCGGCCTGGGCCATCCCGACTCGGAATTTGATGGGCTGGAAAGCGCCATGTTATTTCATGACCGACGCGGTGGGCACCAATGGCACAGGACATTACAAGAGCTACGCCGAGATGTTGGAAAAAGTGGATTGGGACAAGTACGGCGTCGTCAATGGTGTGGCGCGCGATCCGCGCTGCGAGAATTGCATGACCCACTGCGGTTATGAACCGACCGCCAGCCTCGGCCTGCAAGCAAAACGCGGAGACACTTGGAAGACGCTAAGGTTTAATTTCGGACCAAGGCCGAAGAGCCGCGGGCGCGGTAACGAGATCACCGCGTATAACGGGGTGAGTTCGGGCAACGGTCATTTGACCGGCAAGCGTCCCGACTCCCTGGAAGCGAAAGTGTCCTGATTGTTTTCATGGCGACGAATTCGCGCAACCTAATTTCCTTGCCAAGCGCGCGGCCGGAGTCCGGCGTCGCCTACCCAGCTAACGATTCGCAAATTGCTTCGGCAATGGCGCGAGCTCAGGAAAATCTTTTGCGCCAGCAGAAACCGGACGGCCATTGGTGCGGAGAGTTGTTTGTCGATAGCACGCTTTGCTCCGATTACGTGTTGTATTTGCACTGGCTGGGGGAGGTAGACCGCGAGATTCAGGACCGCTGCACCGAACACATTTTGCGTCGCCAATTGCCCGATGGAGGCTGGAGCATCTATTATGGCGGCCCGAGCGAAATTAACGCTTCGGTGAAAGCTTATTTCGCGCTCAAGCTCGCCGGGTATTCGGCCGATCTGCCATTTATGCGTGAAGCTCGCGCCAATATTTTGCGCATGGGCGGTATCCCGCGTGTCAACACGTTCAGCAAACTTTATCTCGCGCTCATGGGCCAGTTCCCATGGAAATACCTCCCCACCATTCCGGTGGAAATGGTCTTGCTGCCGGAGTGGCGAGTTGTATCCGCTCGGGACCGAGCACAAGGATTTCCGCCTGCCGCGCGACGAACGGGTATTTACCTGGCGAAATTTGTTCCTGCGCGGGGACGATGCGCTCAAGATGCTGCATCGAATTCCGTGGAAACCATTGCGTCGGATCGCGTTGGAGGAAGCGGAACGATGGATGATCGAGCGGATCGGTGAGGGAAGCGACGGTCTGGCCGCGGTTTATCCAGCAATGCTTAATGCGTTGATTGCATTGCACGCCCTCGGTTATCCGAATAGCCATCCCGCTCTCATTAAAGCGAAGAAGGATTTCGAAGGATTGTTCGTTGACGATCCGGAAGATTTTCGAATTCAACCGTGTCTTTCGCCGGTTTGGGACACAGCGATCAATATCATCGCGCTGGCAGAGAGTGGGGTGCCGCCCGAGCACCCAACATTGCAAAAGGCCGCTGCCTGGTTGTCGAGCAAGGAAGTTCGTATCCGGGGCGATTGGACGAAGAACAATTCCCACCCCGAAGCAAGTGGCTGGGCTTTCGAATACAATAACGTTTACTATCCTGATACCGACGATACCGCGATGGTGCTAATGGCACTGCGTCTGGTTCAGCCGGATGACGACAAGCAGTACGAAGACGTATTTGAACGCGCTCTTGCCTGGCAGTTGAGTTTCCAATGTCGCGACGGCGGCTGGGGCGCATTCGACAAGGATGTGATCGATGGCTGGCTGGAAAACATGCCGTTTGCCGATCATAACGCGATTCTTGATCCAACTTGCAGCGACCTGACCGCACGCACGCTCGAGCTTTTTGGTTACATCGGTTTCGATCGCTTCGATCCCAGCGTGAAAGAGGCACTGCGCTATTTAATCAGGACGCAGGAAGACGACGGCTCCTGGTACGGACGCTGGGGCGTGAATTACATTTACGGCACGTGGCAGGTATTGCGCGGGCTTCGTGCTATCGGTCAGGACATGACCCAGGATTGGATTCTGCGGGGTCGCGATTGGCTCGAGAGTTGTCAGAACGACGACGGCGGCTGGGGCGAAACTTGCGCAACGTACGAAGATCCTTCGGCGAAGGGAAAGGGCGACAGCACGGCTTCGCAGACGGCGTGGGCGATTATGGGCATTTGTGCCTGTGGCGACCTCAATCGACCCAGCGTGCAACGCGGGTTGCGTTATCTTCTTTCGACCCAGCAGGCCGATGGTTCCTGGCACGAACCGCAAATCACCGGCACCGGTTTCCCCGGCGTGTTCTATTTGAAGTACGACATGTACCGCCAAAATTTCCCGCTCCTTGCCCTCGCCACCTACGTAAATTACAAGCGCGGCCTCGGCCATCCGCCAAGCTTCTTCCGCTGCGGCGGATCGTTATCTTAATGGAGGTTAGGCTTCTAGCCTGACTCGGCCGACGGGCTTCCAGCCCGTCGCTTCTTCCAGTGTCAGGTTGGAAGCACTGACGGCCGAGTCAGCCACTAGATGGCCAACCTCCCGCGAAAAATAAATCCTGTTCAGCGCGCTAAAGCGACCTAACAGTAAACATTATGGCTTACGAATTACCGAAATTACCCTACGCATACGACGCACTCGAACCGCATATCGATGCGCGCACGATGGAAATCCATTATACCAAACATCATCAGGCTTATATCACTAACGTGAACAACGCGATCAAGGACCATCCTGAGCTCGCGAAAAAATCGGTGGAAGATTTGATCCGTGATTTAAAAGCCGTGCCGGAAAACATTCGCACAACGGTCCGCAACAACGGCGGGGGCCACGCCAATCACTGTTTCTTCTGGAAGATCATGGGCCCGGGCAAAGGCGGCGAGCCCAAAGGGAAATTGGGCGATGACATCAAATCAACCTTTGGCAGCTTCGATCAATTTAAGGAAAAATTTTCCTCTGCCGGAGTGGGGCGATTCGGCAGCGGTTGGGCGTGGTTGATCAAAAAAGGCGGCAAACTTGAAATCACTTCCACACCAAATCAGGACTCACCATTGATGGATGGTAATACGCCCGTCCTCGGTCTAGATGTTTGGGAACACGCTTATTATCTAAACTATCAGAATCGTCGGCCCGACTACATCAAAGCGTGGTGGAACGTCGTGAATTGGGACGAGGTCGCGAAAAATTACTGAACGTTTTGCTGTAGCGGCGATTTACGACCGCCGTTTCTTTAAGGTCGGCGGCCACAGACCGCCGCTACAGACATGGCTTTCCTTAACGAGAATTACCTTAAACTTCAGGCCGGTTATTTGTTTCCGGAAATCGCGCGCCGCGTTCGCGAGTTCTCGGAGCAAAATCCTAATGCTGCGAAACGACTGATTCGTTGCGGCATCGGCGACGTGACCGAGCCCCTACCGCGCGCGGCGATCGACGCGATGAAAGCCGCAGCCGAAGAGCTGGGACGTCGCGAAACGTTCCGCGGTTACGGACCTGAGCAGGGCTATGAATTTCTTCGCAGCAAAATCGCGCAATTCGATTATCGCGACCGCGGTGTCGATATCAGCGACGATGAAATTTTTCTGTCCGACGGCTCAAAGTGTGACTGCGGTCACATCCTCGATGTTCTCGGCGAGCAAAATAAAATCGCCATCACCGACCCGGTTTATCCGGTATACGTCGATACCAACGTAATGGCGGGCCATACCGGCCCGGTTCGGGCCGATGGCAGCTACGAAGGCATTCTCTATTTGCCTTGCACGGTGGAGAATAATTTTGTGCCGGAACCTCCGCGCGAGCACGCGGATGTAATTTATCTTTGTTTTCCGAACAATCCGACCGGCGCAGTGGCGTCGCGCGCGCAACTCGCGAGTTGGGTCGAATATGCGCGCGAACACAACGCGCTTTTGTTATTCGACGCCGCGTACGAAGGTTACATCGGCGATTCAGCGATTCCGCACTCGATTTTTGAGATCAATGGCGCGCGCGAATGCGCGATCGAGTTTCGCAGTTTTTCTAAGACCGGCGGCTTCACCGGTGTTCGGTGTGGATTTACCGTTTTGCCAAAAAGTTTGCTGGCGCAGACCGAATCGGGAAAAAAATCGCCGCTTCATTCACTCTGGCACAGGCGATGGAGCACAAAATCAAACGGGGTGAGTTATCCGGTACAACGGGCCGCCGAAGCCCTTTACACGGAAGCCGGTCGTGAACAGGTGCGAACACTGATTGAGCATTACATGGGCAACGCGCGGATCTTGCGCGAGGGAGCGCAGAGCGCGGGCCTGAGAGTGCACGGCGGAACAAATGCGCCCTATATTTGGGTGGAAACGCCGGCCGGCAAGACCAGCTGGCAAACCTTCGATTGGATGTTGCGGGAACTGAGTGTCGTGATTACGCCGGGCAGCGGATTTGGCTCCAAAGGCGAAGGGTTTTTCCGTATCTCAGCCTTCAACAGCCGCAGCAACGCCGAGGAAGTCGACCGCCGTTTACGTGAGACCTCGGCAAATCAAGAACAGATATCCACTAAACACGCCAAAAGAAGCTAGAATTGCCGCAAGAGATCCTTGTCGATCATTTCCTTACCCCCTGGGCTTGCACCGCCGAAATTCTCTGCTTCCCGTTTAGGGTGGCGACCTTACCGCAGCTCTATCGCTTTTGCTTCCTCATGACCGGCGAGGCAACAAAAGCGCAGGACATTTTCCAGGACACCGTGCGCGAAGCGGCGTTTCTGGCCGCCAATGGTGAAGCACCGCCGGATCGCTACTGGTTTTTTCGTGAAGCGCGCTGGCGTTGTCTCGATGTGGTTGCACATGGCGTGCAACCGGAGGAGGGGACAAACCAAGCGTGTGAAATCTCGCCACACGCGCCCGAACAAATCGAACAGCTCGAGCCGGAACAACTGGCGATTTGGATTTCCGCCGCGCCTGAACCACAGCGCAGTATTCTCGCTCTCTACTATCTCGATGAATTCACCTACCGCGAAATAATGTTGATGCTTGGCCTGAAGCTGCATGAATTGTCGCGCGCGATTGCGTCCGGTCGCTGCGAATTTCAGGCCTGGCTAAATGCAACCGTGCCGGTGGCGGCGCCGGAATGAAGCGTTTGTCACGCGGTCTGCGCGCACTGGCGGATTGCGCACCGATCGAGAATACAAAAGCGCCCGATCACCGCATGCGCACGGCGGTGTCGCGAGCGAAACGAACTGAGGATTTCGGGACACAACAGGCGTTCGATCGCGCGGTCGCGAAATTGGTGGAGGCGACGCCGGTTTCATCGGAAATCCGGCACTGGTTTGCCAACGAAAAAATGGCTGAAGGAACCAAACGCAGCTGGAGAAAGACAGCATTTCATCCTGCGATTCTGGCAATTGGGATCGCGCTCGCTGTGATTGCGGTAGTCGTATGGATCAAGTTCGCTGAGCAAATGCATGCTTTTCCCGGCACTGCGACTGCGAAAAAATTGCTAAATGTCGCGGCAATGACGCGACCCTCGGAATTTGAACCGGTGCAGACGGAGGCTGGAACACTCAACGATTTGTTTTTCATGAAATACCGGCTCGAGCATTACGATGTGCCACGGGAATTTTCCCAGCAGCGCACGATTGGGGTCCGCAAATTCGATGACGAGGAAGCCGGACAAGTCGCCCAAATCGGCCTGGCGGAAAAACGAATGCAATTGTTCTTGTTTCCGGCGCCTCGGGACTCGAAGACGGGAAAGCCAGAAGAATTCGCGGGCTGGCGTTACATCGAACAGGAAGGATGGACTGGCGCGGTTCAGGTGCGCAACGGTATTCTTTTCATGGCTGCCGTGCGCGGCACGAAGAAGGATTTGGCGCCGTATTTGGCGAAGTAGTGGCTGGGTTTGCACTCGGCTCGTCGAAAATGGTGTAGAAACAACCGTGTCGGCTGCGGGTGGCCGGGTTGAGAAAAAACCGCTTTAGGTTACAGAAAAACTTCGCGCCAGGGTAGCTCAGTGGTAGAGCAGGGGACTCATAAGCCCTTGGTCGGGAGTTCAACTCTCCCCCCTGGCAAATTTCGCATTCGGATTGCCAGGACTTCATCTCTTTTATGACAGCGTACATCGGCATCGTGCGGACGATCGGAGGGGCTAGCTGCTCACGGGGTGGAAGCCCATGTTACGATCCGAATTGAGCGTACAACGTTCTTCGGTTAACAGAACTAACGGAACCGTTATGGCCGAGACGCAACTCGATCTCCATCTCGAGATAGCGCATGTTCTGTTCATAGACATCGTCGGTTATTCGAAACTACTTATCAATGAACAGGGCGAGGTGCTGCAGCAGCTGAATCAGATTGTCCGCGATACCAGTCAGTTTCGTAAGGCGGAAGCGAGCGGTGAATTGATCCGATTGCCAACGGGAGACGGGATGATTCTGGTCTTTTTGCACAGTGCGGAAGCTCCCGTCCAATGCGCGATCGAAATCAGCGACGCTTTACGAAGTTATCCGAAGATCCAGCTACGAATGGGAGTGCACAGCGGACCGGTCAATCAGATTACCGACGTCAATGACAAATCAAACCTGGCTGGCGCAGGCATTAACGTTGCCCAGCGAATAATGGATTGCGGAGATGCAGGACACATTCTTTTGTCGAAGCGCGTGGCCGATGATTTGGCGCATTACCGGCAATGGCAATCCTGCTTGCACGATGTTGGTGAGTTTGAAGTAAAGCATGGCGTCAAGATTCACGTTGTTAATCTCTATACCGATGATTTGGGAAATGCCGCCTTTCCCCAGAAATTCAAGCAAGGAACGAAGGAATCACTCGCCCCTCCAACGAGAAAAGGCGAAGGTTCGCAACAAATCATCCGGATAGTCGGAGTTCTGATAGCTGCCATCGGGTTGCTAATTGGGTTCTGGTTCCTTTGGCAGCGCGGAGCGCAAAAGGGGCCGGGTGCCGCTGGTGGGACTACTGTCCACGCCGCCAGCAACGAAAAACGGATCGCAGTTCTGCCTTTTAAGCCGCTCACGCCTGAGAATCGCGATCAGATCCTGGAATTGGGCATGGCCGATAGTCTGATTACAAAGTTGAGCAGCAGCAGACAAATCATCGTCCGTTCATTGGCTTCGGTGCGTAAGTATAGCGGTTTGGATCAAGATTCACTTGCAGCCGGACGCGAGCTCCAGGCCGATTCGGTCTTGGACGGCAACCTGCAGAAGTCAGGTGATCACATCAGAGTTACGGCCCGCTTAATCAGTGTCGCAGACGGCGCTTCACTTTGGGCCGGTACCTTCGACGAGAAAATGACGGATGTTTTTGCAGTTCAGGACGCGATCTCGCAAAGAGTGGCGGACGCCCTCGCCTTGCGGTTGAGCGGGCAAGAAAAGGAGCGTTTGATTCGACGCTACACCGACAATGTTGAAGCCTATCAACTTTATCTCACCGGGCGGTATCACTGGGCCAAATTCACTCCGCCCGATATCAGAAAAGGTATTGGTTTCTTTCAGCAGGCAATCCAGCTGGATCCGAAGTATGCCTTAGCCTACTTCGGGTTTGCGGAAGCAAATCGATCGCTTGCCATCAATGCCGACGTTCCTTCGAAAGATTGCCTTCCTCAAGCGAAGGCGGCCGCGATCAAAGCCTTGGAGATCGACGACTCGCTCGCTGAAGCGCATGCTTCTCTCTCCTTCAGTCTTATCTGGTACGATTGGGACTGGGACGGCGGAGCCCGAGAGGCTCAACGCGCCATTGCACTAAACCCTAATTCCGCACACAGTCATTTCGCCCTGGCTCATGTTCTCTCTGATCAGGGACGCCATGACCAGGCTCTCGCTGAAGTGGCGCGGGCAAGGGAACTGGATCCGGTCTTTCTCCTTTACCGCGCGCTCGAGGGAATGTTTTTTCATCATGCTCGGCGTGACGCGGAAGCTCTCGACCGATTGCAAAAGACTGTCGATCTCGACCCGAATTTTTGGGTAACGCATTTAATGTTGGGGAAAGTTTACACGCAACAGCGTAAGTATTCGGAAGCGATCGAAGAATTCGGCAAGGCTCGGGAGTTGTCACACGGAAATTCAGAAGCAATCGCATCAGTTGGTTACGCTGCGGCGCTGGCTGGCGATAAACTAAAAGCTCAGGCGGTAGTGAATGAGTTAAAAGCGTTGTCGAATGAGCATTACGTTCCTCCTGTAAACGTTGCATTGGTGTTAAGCGCTTTAGGTGAAACGGATAAGGCCCTGGCTTCGCTGGAAAATGGTTGCGCGGAACGCGATGTCCGACTGACGCTGCTCAAGGTTGATCCGCGCTGGGATTCCCTCCGCTCCGATCCGCGTTTTATTGCCATCCTCAAGCGAATTGGTCTCCAGTAGCTTGGTTTCGTTTACGTAGTTGCATTTCTCGTTGCGGCGCAGCAACTCGTTCCGCTGGTTGGGGAACACGGATTGACCCCGGCGAGTCATTACTTTGCGAGAGTTCAAGAGCATTTCAGTTCGCGTTCTGCCGCCGCTATGCAATTACCATCTCTGTTTTGGTTCGGCATTTCCGATCAGGGTCTGACAACCTTCGTCTGGATTGGCTTCGGTCTCTCATTGGTTGTCCTTGGCGGGTACGCAAATGCAATTCTCCTCGCCATCCTCTGGGTCATGTACATGTCCATTATTCACGTTGGGCAAATCTGGTATGGCTACGGCTGGGAGACGCAACTGCTCGAAACCGGTTTTCTCTCCATTTTCCTTTGCTCTTTGCTCGATGGACGGCCCTTTCCGAAATGCCGGCCACCAATTTTGGTGATCTGGCTTTTTCGCTGGCTCGGTTTTCGGATCATGATCGGCGCCGGCCTGATCAAGCTGCGCGGTGACCCCTGCTGGCGCGATCTTACCTGCCTTCATTATCACTACGAGACGCAGCCGATCCCGAGTCCAATCAGCCGGTATCTACATTTCGCACCGCATTGGTTTCACAAATTTGGAACCGCCTGGAATCATTTCATCGAACTGATGGTTCCCTGGTTTTCTTTTGGACCACGACGCACGCGGCACATTGCCGGCGCATTGCTTGTGAGCTTTCAGATCATCCTGATCATAAGCGGGAATCTGTCGTTCTTGAATTACATAACTATCGTTCCATTTCTCGCCTGCTTTGATGACACATTGCTTCGACACATTTTGCCGCGAGCGATCGTGAATCGTGCAGAACGCGCCGCCCGGGAATCCGAGCCATCGCGTATTAACAACACGATCGCCGTCGCTCTGTCGGTCTTGGTTGCGTATCTCAGCATAGCGCCTGTAGCGAATCTTCTTTCCGAACGGCAAATGATGAATACGTCATTTGATCGGTTCAGCCTTGTGAATAGCTACGGCGCCTTTGGCGCGGTTGGTAAAAAACGCGACGAGATTATTTTTGAAGGAACAGAAGACGCTGTCATTTCCGGCGATACAAAATGGAAGGAATATGAGTTCAAAGCCAAGCCAGGTGATCCCAATCGCCGCCCGCCTTTCATCGCCCCGTATCAACCGCGTATCGACTGGCAAATCTGGTTCGCTGCCATGGCTTCACCAGCCGAGTACCCCTGGACGCTGCATTTCGTCTGGAAACTTTTGCACAACGATCCGGGCACGCTTTCGCTCATCGCTAATAACCCATTTCCAGTTAACCCGCCGCATTACATCCGAGCGCGGCTTTATCGCTATCAATTTGCCCCGCTTGGCGATGCGGCGTGGTGGAAACGCGAACCAATCCGCGAATGGTTGCCCGCGTTCTCAACGGATGATCGCCAATTCCGTCAGATTCTAGAATCGATGGACTGGCTGGATTGAGTGAGCCTGATAAAATCGCCGTCTTTGGCGCGAACGGTTAAAATCTGACTGGAAGCGAGGGGGTGATGTTGATATGATCTCGATCTTCCCTGCTTGACATCTAGGAATTTAAGACCTCTAAAGCACAGCTCGCTTTTGCTTCTTGTTTTGTGGCTGGCCATCGTCCCGGGTAGCGCCGAACGGAACCGACAATTTTTCACCGAGGCGCATGAGAAAGTTCAGGATCCACCGATCTACATTTACCGGCGCGAAGCCACCGGCCGGATGGTCTCGCAATTCGGCGCCTTCACCAGTTACCAGGTCAACGTCGATGCCAACGGCAACAACATTACTAATGATGCCGCGAACGAACCTTCCATTTGCGTGGATCCGACCAATCACAACCGCATGGCCATCGGATGGCGGCAGTTTAACAGTATTGCTTCCAATTTCCGGCAGGCGGGCTGGGCATATACCAGTAATGGCGGGAGCAGGTGGACTTTTCCCGGCGTCTTGGAAAACAACGTCTTTCGCAGCGACCCGGTCCTGGGCACGGATGATTCCGGGCATTTCTTTTACCTCAGTCTTTTGCAAACGTTTTTTGTAGATATGTGGCGCTCGCTGATCAGTGGTCAGTCCTGGACGAATCTCGGTGCCGCCTATGGAGGCGATAAACAATGGTTTACCATTGACCGGAGCGTCGGCAGCATTGGTCATGGATTTCAATACCAGGCTTGGAGCGGTTCACCCGACGGAAACAATTTTAATGGACGACAGTTCAGTCGCTCCAAAGATGGCGGGTTAAGTTGGTCGGACCCGGTCAACATTCCAAACGCTCCTTCCTTTGGAACACTCGACGTCGATTCCACCGGCAACCTTTACGTTGGAGGCCTGAACCTTAATACAGGACAGATTTGGTGCGAGCGCTCAACTAATGCGAAAATGGCCGCCGTCACGCCCAACTTCGACCAAAGCACTGCGGTCAATCTGGGCGGTGACATTATTAGCGGCGCAATCAATCCGGTAGGATTAGTGGGACAGGTTTGGCTGGCGGTCGATCGCTCCGGCGGGGCGACTAACAACAATGTTTACATGCTGGCGAGCGTACAATTGCCCGGTTTTACTACTGGCAGCGAGGTGATGTTTGTTCGCAGCACCAACGCTGGAACATCTTTCAGCGCGCCGCGTCGGATCAACAACGATCCGGTCGATCCCAACAAATGGCATTGGTTTGGCGCCCTGGCTGTCGCCCCCAACGGGCGCATCGATGTGATCTGGCTCGATACCCGGTACGCGGCTAACAATACCGATTCGCAGCTTTTTTATTCTTATAGCCGTGACGGAGGTACTACATGGTCGGCAGACGTGCCGGTAACTACTTCCTTCAATCCCTTCCTCGGTTATCCAAACCAAAACAAGATCGGCGATTACATCACGATGGTTTCCGACAATACCGGAGCTGACGTGGCCTACAGTGCAACCTTTAACGGCGAAGAGGACATTTATTACGTTCGAGTAGCACCACTCGCTTCCCAATTGCTGAATATCTCGAGTCGCGCCGATGTCTTAACAGGCGACAAGGTGGCCATCGCTGGATTCATCGTAACCGGCACAGCCCCCAAGCAGGTTATTATTAGAGGAATGGGGCCGTCGCTTGCCGCCGCCGGTGTAACCGGTGTTCTGACTAATCCAATGCTACAGCTATTCCAGGGTAGCAATGCGCTAGCCACTAACGATAATTGGAGGACGAAATCCGACGGCACCAATCAGCAATCTCAAGTTCAGGCGACGGGGCTTGCGCCCGCGAACGATTTCGAATCGGCCATTGTGACCACGCTCAATCCTGGTTCTTACACCGCGATCCTCTCCGGTAAGAATAACACTACCGGGATTGGGCTGATCGAAGTTTACGATCTCGCGCCGGCCGTGGCTTCTAAATTGACCAACATCAGTACGCGCGGCTTCGTTAGCACGGGGAACAATGTCATGATTGGCGGAGTCATCGTCGGCGCCGGTTCCGGCGGCGGCTCGCAGGTGGTGGTACGGGCGCTCGGGCCCAGCTTAACCGGAGCTGGCGTGCAAGGGGCGTTAGCGGATCCAATTCTTCAGCTCTACAACGCGAATGGAACTGCGCTGGCGAGCAACGATAACTGGAAAATTAATGATCGGACGCACGCCTCGCAGGAAGCGGAGGTGCGTGCCAGCGGCCTGCAACCGGCCAACGATCTGGAATCAGCTATTGTTACCAGCCTGGCTCCGGGAAACTACACCGCTATTGTCCTGGGAAAGAACAACACTTCCGGCATCGCCCTGGTTGAAGTCTATAATCTGCTTTGAGCCCGACAACCGTTGCGTGCTGGTGATCGTCATGCCTCCAGCTTGTAAAGACAGAGCGGCAAGATCGCACCCGGATGTCTGACACCTTAAAGAAACTAAGCGAAAGGAAGCTTGTCAGCACAAGAACATCGCCCGACATGCCCAATTCGATATAAAGCCGCCAATTACGATCAAACGCTAAGCGTTAGTGGGGCTTTGTGCCAGCTCCTGGCAGCCCCTGATGTCGAGCTTACCGGAGGCAAGAACGGGAATGTTTTCTACTACTACAGAGCGCTTGGGAATCCACAGGTTTGGGACCCCGGCTTCGTTGAGAGCCGCGCGCAACTTATCAATTTCAATCGGCTCCGCGGTCAGGAGCAGCAGCGCTTCGCCTTTTGCTTCGTCGGGTACTCCACAAATGGCGATGCGACGTTCGCTTCCTTCCAAACCAAGTGCGGCGATTATTTTTTGTTCGACCACTTCGTGTGGTACCATTTCGCCGCCAATCTTCGAGAAGCGGGAAAGCCGCCCTTCGATGTAAAGAAAACCGTCTTCATCCAAACGCCCGATATCTCCGGTCTTTAGCCATCGATTGTGCAAGACTTCGGCTGTCCGCTTCGGATCCTTTAGGTAACCCTCAAAAATATTGGGGCCGCGTAACCAGAGCATTCCGCTATCGTAAATGGACAACTTTTCCTTCGTTTCGGGATTCCGAATCTCCGCAGCAATTCCGGCGGCCATTTTCCCGACCGATCCGAGGCGATAGAGCATCTGCTGTTTAACGTCCGCCCGCTCCGGAGTTGGATCTGGAAGATTTACGGAAACAACCGGCGAAGTTTCCGTCAGCCCGTAGCCTTCCATCACGCGTTTCCCGAAGCGCTCAAGAAATTTCTCCGAAAGATCCAGCGGCATCTTCTCTGCGCCAACGATGACCAGCCGTGTGGAACGCAATTGGTGTTGCTCGGCTTTTCGCAAATACGCGCGCAAGAAAGTCGGCGTCGCCAGCACTACGGTAATGCGGTATTTTTCAACCAGCTCAGCATTCTTTGCGGCTTCGAGCGGGTTCGGGTAAGTGACAATCGGCGTGCCCTCGATCAGCGGATACCAGAGGGTGACGGTGCAGCCGAAGCTGTGAAAAAAGGGGAGCGAGGCGAGGAGACTATCTTCCGGGGCGGCATCAAGCATGACAGTAAACTGCGCGACGTTGCCGATGATGTTGTGATGGGAAAGAACGACTCCCTTGGGTTCGCCGGAACTGCCACTGGTAAAAAGCAGAACTGCTTCTTCATGTCCGCCCTGTCGCGGCAAATCGAGCCAGCGCGCTAACAAGAAGTTGGGAGTAACAATTCCCATGATCCACCAAAACAAAATCTGCATTTTTAGTTTCGGCAGCAGCTCGTCGAGAAACACAACGTTCGGCGGCCAGGGGAAATTCGACAACCGCCCGTGGAATTGTTTTGCGCTAATCGCGGTTTGAATTTCCGCGTGTGAAATCGCGCTGGCGACAGCATCCGCCGAAGCCGTAAAATTCAGACCCACTGGAATTTTGTTGGCCAACGCGACAGCGAGATTGGCGACGACCGCGCCTTTGCTGGCGGGTAACACGATGGCGATTCGTTTTTCATGAGAATTTTTTCGCAGATATCGGCCCAGTGCGATGGAAATTCCCAGCAGTTTTCCACGGCTCAATTTGCTACCATCCATTCCATCGATCACCAGCGTGGAAAAAGGTGAACGCTTAAGTCCTCGAAGAGCGCGACGTGCGAGATGCTGGCGCAGCTCAGGCCGCTGCTCGAAACAATCGGCGCCGAGCTTTAGCAAGTCTTCGTGGACGCGTGCGATCGTTGCTTCCTCTGCCGGAAGCGGGTTACCAAAGGCGACGGTGGCGCGATAGGGAAAATGTTTCGGCCATTTCCGGAAAAACTTTCCGCCGCGAAATGAAAAGATCGATCCCCACAGTTGATCGAGAAAAACCGGCACCACCGGGCATCGCGCGTGGCGCGCGATCATTTCATATCCGCGTTGCAACCGTGTTAGTGTGCCGGTGCGAGAAAGTTGTCCTTCCGGGAAAATGCAAACGATCTGGCCGGCTTCGATCTGCTCGGTGGCACGGCGAATTGCTTCGCGCGGTTTACGCCGGTCGATCGGAATGACGCGGACCATTCGCAATGGCAGCTTCAGCACCGGTTTTCGGTAAAATTCCTCGTCGATAATGAATCGAACCGGGCGGGGACACGACAGCTGCAGAACGATGGCATCGACCCAGGTGATGTGATTGGGCACGAGCAGGAATCCCCCGGACGGAAGATTGTCCAGTCCGATCGCCCTTACCCGGTAAACCAGGCGAGCGAGCCCACAGCCAAAAGAATAGAAGGCGCGCTCAGAAGCAGAATCTCCTAACATTCGTTTTACGTTTACAATTGCTCCATCTAACTCTGCAATCGCGATATGACGAATGGGCGAAAATCCGGCGCTGCCACCGCCCTGACCCTTCTACTCGCCATCAATCTTTTTAATTACATCGATCGGTACGTTCTGGCGTCGGTCTTGCCCACGCTCAAGCAGGAATTTCTGGCAGGCGATCCCAATCAAAATGGTAAGGCCGGTCTTTGGACCACGGCGTTCCTAATCAGTTACATGTTCACCGCGCCAATTTTCGGCTGGCTGGCCGATCGTTTTTCGCGCTGGATTTTGATCGGAACGAGCGTCGCACTTTGGAGTCTGGCCAGCGGTTGGTCGGGCCTGGCTACCTCGTTTGGGGTTTTGCTTTGCACCAGACTGTTCGTTGGGATCGGAGAAGCGGGTTACGGACCGGCTGCACCCACGATTATTGCCGACCTCTATCCGCTTAAAACAAGAGGGCGAGTGCTGGCGTGGTTTTACGTTGCGATTCCGGTCGGCAGCGCGCTGGGGTATGCGTATGGAGGAAAAGTTGCCGATCTCCTCAATTGGCGTTGGGCCTTTTATCTGGTGGTGCCACCGGGATTGTTACTGGCAGCGCTCTGTTTTTTCATGCGCGAGCCGAGGGCAACTTCCGAGGCAAAAGGCCCTCCGCCGCTCAGGGATTATCGCGGTCTTTTTCGCATTCGATCTTATGTCCTTAACACTGCCGCGATGACAGTCATGACGTTTGCCATTGGCGGATTTTCCGCATGGATGCCCGACTACATTTTTCTGGATCGGCGCGCCGAGTTTCCGCCGAGCCAGAATTTGTTAGGAAGCATTGATTTAACTTTTGGTGCGATCACCGCGGCTGCCGGCTTGCTTGCGACCCTTTGTGGCGGTTGGGCTGGCGACAAACTGCGGGAACGCTTTGCCGGCTCCTACTTTCTGGTTTCGGGAATGGGAATGCTTCTCTCGGTCCCCGCGACGATCGGTCTTATCTATGTTCGTTTCCCGTGGGCCTGGTTGATGGTCTTCATCGCCGTCTTCTTTCTTTTCTTCAACACGGGGCCATCCAACACCGCGCTCGCTAACGTCACGCCACCCGCAGTCCGTGCAAGCGCATTCGCGCTGAACATCTTCATCATTCACCTCTTGGGTGATGCGACCTCTCCGCCATTAATTGGCGTGGTGCGTGATCGTTGGAACATGAACGTCGCGCTCTGGGGAGTCGCTGTTCTGATGGTTACGGCGGGTTGTTTGTGGTTTTGGGGCGCAAAATATCTGCCATCGGATACCGAGAAGATCGAACTGAGTGGGAATAGAGGATGACTGCCATTCAAGAGTAAGGAAAAACGCGGGAACGTACCCTTCCCGCGTTTCCGATCTCCAGTTAAGCGAAACTATGGTGTAGCAGTCGGTTCAGCTTCAGACTTCTCCTTGCTCCGTTCATTTCTTTTTGAACTTCCAGTTTCACCGCTCGTTTCTTCCTCAGTCGTTTTGTGGTGCCGGCCAGCCTTGTGCTCAGTCGTGCCTTCGTCCGAAGTTGCACTTTCGCGCGAACTACTTGTGCCAGGAGAAGCGGTGCTTTCACCATGTTGTGGGGTTCTCCGCTCGCCGCTACTCTCGCCTTCCGTTGCCGACGGGCTGGCGTGCCCTCGATGTGACGCTGCAGCAGTGGCTGTCGGTCTAGCTTTTGCAGTTGCGCTCGGTGAAGCAGAAACCGTTGCATTCGGCGACGCCGTTGCCGGTGCCGCCGGTGAGGCAGCGACGTTTGGTGAAGCAGTCGCAGCGGTTTGACCGGCCACGCCGGTTTGCGTCCCGTAGGTGCCGGCAGTTGGGGTCGTACCGACTCCAACACCCACGCCGACTGCTGGCGCCACGCCATAGTAGGAATAGATATTGTTGATATATCCGCTCCTCGAATATTCATCGATGCGCGCGTAATCGAAGGCCGGTGCATTGTAAACTCGGTCGCGGTCGACTCGCACCGTCATCACACTTGGGTCCGATGTTGCGGTGTAAACTGTCCATGGCACTGCCACGGTTTTTGTACCCTCTGTCACGCGTGCGCCGGCGCCGCCGGTAGACAAAACAGTGTAGGCCATGCAGCCAGTGTTACGGTCGAGAACGACATCCTTTACTACTCCGATTTCCTGACCGCCCGAGTCCTTAACTTTCATGCCGACGATCTTGCTCGTCTGCATATAGGTCGTTGTCGTAGTTGAACTCTGGGTTTGTTGTCCGTAGGCAGTGGCGAACGTCAAACCCAGCAGCGTTGCCACTAATAGTGTGAATGTTTTCATAATAGTTAATCCCAAAAGAGTGGGCGATCGGGAAGAGGCATCGCCCCTAAAGGTATCGACAGTCCGCCGTCTCTCGGTCGTAGGCTGGCCAGCTAAATCCGCTCAGTGGTCGTTCAAATGAACGTCCAAAGCGCGCGCCTTGGCTTGCGCTGCGGTGGCCTCGCCGGTTTGTCCGAGACGCGTTAGATATTCGCTGAGCAGTTGCCAGGATTCAGCGCGGTACCATTCCGTTCGCAGCAGGGCTTGCAGTTCCGCCACGGCCTTTGGCAACTGTCCGCTCACCGTCAGGCCGGCGAGATAACGGCGCATAATGGCCCATGATGGAGGGTTGGTTCGTGAAGCCCGGCGCAGACGCAACAGATTGATCTGGCCTTTCTCCCTTTGTTCCACCATCGCCAACATCTCTTCCGCCTGGGCCACGCTCACCTGATTTTTCTGCGCGCGCCCGAGAAAACCTCGCGCCGCCCTAAGGTCGTTTCGTTTCAAAGCGACGGCAGCGAGATTGAGCAAGGCAAAAGGTTGCTCGGGATTTTTTGCCAAAGCGCGCTGAAACAACGTTTCGGCTTTTTCGAGGTGACCTTCCGATAACTCGAGCGCGCCGAGGCTAATCAGCATGCGCGCGGAATCGCCGCCGGCCGCAATCGTGCGGGTAAAAAATGTTCGCGGATCGCGCCAGTCCTGTGCGCGAACAAATGTGCGCACCCCGAGAAAAACTATCCAGAGGGTAGCAATTGCGATCGTCCAGGAAAAGGCGGCCCGATTCCCTTCGATGATCGGCGTCACTTGCACGGCAATGGCCAGAAGCAGGAAGGCTAACGGGACGTAGATCCAATGCTCGGCAATATTTGCGTTCAACGAAAAAAAACCGCAGACCGGTAAGTACGAGACACCTGTGAAGATCAGAAGGGCGAAGATTGGCGGCTGACGCTTCCAGGAACCCCGCGTCCACCAAAGCAACACACCGAGAACGATGATGCCGGCGAGCGTTTGTAGTTCCCGCCACGCCCCCGCGGTCAGACTCGCGGGGTTGAATCCCCACGGATGATTCTCAACATCGCGCTCCATGTGCAGGTTCATTGGCCCGATCACAATCCCGGCGTATTCCGCGAGCGCCCGTGCGGCAATGATAGGACGGACTAGCGCCGGCGCTGCCGGTGAAAGCTGCGGCACTTCAACCGGCGGTACCTCATTGCGCAGCGCAGCGTAGCTGGCGAGCGCGAAAATAAGAGCAATTCCAAACCTGGGAAGTGCTCTCCACTTTCTTGTCAGAAGGATCAAGATGATAGCGAGACCGGCGAAAACCAGACCGCTCTCTTTGCTGAGGGCGCTGGCAAGTAACGCTACGCTGCTAAGCACATAAAATTTCCACTCGCCTCGCTCAAGACGGAGCGCCCGGACCAGACAATATAAGCCTGCGAAACCAAACAGAGCGGCCAGCGCATCAGCACGGCCGGCAACGTAATCGACAACTCCGGAATGGACCGGATGTAGCGACCACGCCAGCGACGCAATAGCTGCGATGATCACACCTCGTCGCTCAACGATTCCGTAGAACTTTAGCAGCGTCAGCGCGAAAACGAAGAACGCGATCGCGGCGGCGGAGTGCAGCAAAATATTCGTGAAATGATACGAACTGGGTCGGAAGGCGAACATCCAATAGTCCAGCGTGTAAGTCAGCCGCTGGAGCGGTCGATAGAAATTTGAAGGCGTCGCATCGACGAAGAGAAAATATTGAAATCCTGCCGGAATGAGTCGCCAGCTGCGTATCAGCGGATCGCGCAATACCAGAGCGGTATCATCCCAGACAAATGTGGCCCGCAGCGCCGGGGCATGGGCAACGAAAACGAGAACAACCAACGTCGCGCAAATGATTAATCTTTGTCTCATTGAAGAAACGCGTGCAGCTTGGGCGCGGTTGGGTTCAGTTTAAGGTGAATTACAAACGATTCCTCATCTCGTTAATCGCGTTTTCAATCGCGAGCAACGCTTATGCCGCCGCGCTCCCGGATGATTGCGCCCAACTCATTGTCGCGCTTGCGCTGGATTGGAATGCCGTGCATGGCCGTTTGTATCTCCTGGATAAGATCGGTGGCAAGTGGCGCGTGCATGCCGGACCGGTGCCGGTCTTGTTCGGGAAAAATGGTCTGGCCTGGGGAAGTGGGATCGCCGGTCAGGATGAACCTGGCCTGCGAAAACATGAGCGAGATGGTCGAGCGCCCGCAGGCATTTTCAGAATCGGCGAAGTTTTTACCTATGATGCCGCACTGCCACCCGGAGCAGACTATCCATTTCATCAGGTAAGCGAAGCCGATGTCTGGAGCGACGATCCGCGTTCGCCTAATTACAATCGGCATATCGTAATCGACCCCCGGAATCCGCCAGATAACTACAGCCACGAAAAAATGCGAGGCGGCGATTTCGCATATCGGTGGCTGATCGAAATCCGGCACAATTCCGATCCGCCAGTGCCTGGCGATGGCAGCGCAATCTTTTTTCACATTCGTCGTGGGGTGAATCGGCCGACGACAGGTTGCACGACGATGGCCGAATCGGATCTGGTCCGGCTTGTGAGCTGGTTGCGTGCGCCTAAACGTCCCTGCTACGCGCTGCTTACGAAGGAAGATTATGCGGCGAAATGGCGAAGCTGGAATCTGCCAGAACCGGATTTGGTTGGATTGAATTAGCGGGCTTTCGGAGGGAGGCGCAGAAGCTCGTCCCTTTATTCGGATTATTTGTGCGCGACATGCATCTACGGCCTTGTTTGTAGCTGCCGCTGTCGCCAGCGGCAGAGCCTCTAGTTTCCTGCCGCGGAAACAGTAGCTATAACAAATACAGCTTATGCCAAATTGGCGTTAGCCAAACGCCAGGATTCGAGAAAACCGGGGGCGAAATCCTCCGGTTTATTTGCCACCCATCTGTTTATGATATCGACCGGAAAAAATTCGACCGCGCTAATTTCCTCTGACGGATAGCGAAACGGTCCATTATGCTCGCCATGATAGACAACGATGAACTCCTGCCCGGTCTTTTCCGACGCCTGGAGCTTGCCGATTGGTCGGAGTTCTGCGGCGACGCCTAGTTCCTCATCTAGTTCGCGGTCCGCGGTTTCATCGTACTGTTCGTTAGCTTCAACGTGACCGGCTGCGCTTGAATCCCAGAGCAGGGGATGCCGGTCTTTCCACGGAGAACGCTTTTGTAGAAGTAGTTCCCCAATTCCGTTAAAAATCAGGATGTGGACGGCGCGATGGCGGAAGTTATTCTCATGGACCTCCGGTCGGGTAGCAGTGCCAATTTCCCGATCATTTTCGTCAACAATCGGAAAGCGCTCTGGACCCGCTTGCGCTGCTGGCTTTGCATCATGCGGGGCGATCAGATTAGCCAGCTCGATCCATTGTTCACGCGAGAGCTCTTCGGCGCGTGCTGTCAACGGAGCACGAATTTTCCTGGCAGTATCTTCCCAGTTGACGACATCAGGCGCGAGTAAGTTCCGCAGTTGTTTCCGCCGCTGCGAAAATCCGTGCCTCACAATCTCACGAAAAAATTTGTAATCGAAAATTTCGATTCGGCTTTGGTCGCGTGGCGTGAAACGAACAATCGCCGAGGCGACCTCGGGTTGCGGGACAAAAACCGTCCGCGGAATTTTTCTTAGATACTCGACGTGGTGATGAAGTTGTAGCCGCAAGGTAAGCGCGCCGTAATCGGCAGTTCGCGGTTTCGCGGATAGTCGCCGTGCCATTTCATCTTGTAACATGAACAATCCCAATGAAATGCGACTTGGAAAATCAACGAAGTGCAATAGTAGCTGACTCGCAACGTAGTAGGGAAGATTTCCAACCACTTTCACGTTGCGCTCCGCAAAAAGAGTTCGGGTGTCGAAATCAAGCGCATCGCAATGGCGAATCTCGCATTTTGAATCGGCGAATTTTTCGCGCAGAAAATCGACGAGCCGCGCATCTTTTTCCAGCGCGAGCAAACGTGCGCCGCGTTGCACGATCTCACCGCTGAGTGCGCCAAGCCCTGGCCCAATTTCCAAAACAAAGTCTTCACCGGTAATCTGACCTT
This sequence comes from Verrucomicrobiota bacterium, assembly GCA_003219175.1. Taxonomy (GTDB): domain Bacteria; phylum Verrucomicrobiota; class Verrucomicrobiia; order Chthoniobacterales; family UBA10450; genus AV69. The sequence continues at coordinate 42,607 of QHPU01000064.1, forward strand.
GCTGGATGATCCAGCGCGCGAGGTTTTGATCGTGCAGAAAATTTTGCCCGAGTTTTTTTGCCGGACGGATGCCAGCCTGAGCGAGCGCCGTTCGAATTTGTGACAGATTCACGGGATGTCACTAAAACGGCCGGGAAACGGATCGACTGTTCACAAAAAGCTGTGAACAAAATGCGAGGAGCACGACCGATTTGTACACAAGTTATTCACATGTCCAAGCGGACCTGCTTTGTCATTTCAGCTGCAGCGTCGCGGATTTTCGACCTCTCCGCCCCTTTAAGTAGGTGCGACGCGCTTCGCCCAGCGTGACGCCCTCCAGGAAATAGGCGGATGCTGCGTGTCCGATTGCGAAGGTCCCGGCGCCTGCCACCATTCCGCAGACTACATTTCCCCAGCCAGGAAAGAATTTCAGAAGCGCACGCGCGCCTTCGCGCAACAGCATTCCCGCGCCAACATTTGCGCCGATCGCCCCGACAAATTCGGTAGCGGCGCGCAGACTTCGTTCGCGGCCACTCAGATACATAATTCCGGAAACCATCACCAGTTGCAAGGTCGTAAGAATGGGTAAATCGGCGAGCGGAATCGGTTGTGCACCGATCGCAGTGCAGATGGCCGCCGTTGATTTGATCAGAATGTTTGCAATTTCACGCTGCCCTTCCGGGTCACCTGAAATTCGCACAATTTCGACCCGACATTCATTCGGTAGCTTTTTGGCAAGGACGGAAACGAATTGATGCGCCGCTGCCCGGTCAGCTACGCCGTGGCCAGGTTCGCCGGAAAACTCGAAGCCCCCCCAGACACGACCGTGCAATTGCGGCTGAATTTTTTCCGACCAATCCATCTTGACCGGCTCACCGTTGTGACCCGTGCCTGGAGTTGGTTCCACGTGGATCGCAACGATCCCGGCGTCCTTGCGCGTCGCGTCGTTCCAGTGGACGCATTCGCTGCCGTTTTCCGCACTTCTCTTTACCTTTGTCCGGCCTTCGGACCCGTCGCTCAAAATGATTATCGCGTCGGCTGAAGCGCGCTCGAGCTCTCCGCGAATAGTCTTTTCCGCATTATCATCAGCGCCGCGAGCATCGAGCACAGAAACGGTGCCACGATTCTTGATTTCGAGATCCTGCCACCGAAATATTTCGAAAACCATCTGGTGGGAAGGCTCCACGCTATCGCCGTTAAAAAGCAGATTCACGACCTGCGGCATTGGCCAGCGTCCCGAACCAGCGAGGAGCAAACGCGGTGCCCGTTGTTGCAAAAAAAGCTCCTTCAACGGCGTCAGCTCGTGCAGCACCGGCTTTTGGATTGCGGTTGGCAATTTCCCCAGCAAACCTTCGAGGCGCTCGACAACGTGGAGCAATGCAGTTCGATTCACCTGCCGCAATGACCGGCGGTTTGCTCGCGAAATCAAGACGCCAAAAACGTTTTGTCGACGCTCGGCCTAGGATTATATGGAGCTATGGAATTAGATTTTAACGCTCTCTCGCGCGCGGCGACAGAAGCGCGCGGCCTGGCCATGGATGCGGTGCAGGCGTCGCAATCAGGTCATCTTGGTCTACCGCTCGGATGCGCGGAAATCGGCGCGGTCCTTTATGGTTACGCGCTCAAACATAATCCCGAAAAGCCGCGCTGGATCGGGCGCGACTACTTCGTGCTCTCGGCCGGTCACGGGTCGATGTTTCTTTACGCCTGGCTGCACATGAGCGGCTACGACTTGCCAATGTCGGAGATTAAACGTTTCCGGCAATTGCATTCCAGGACGCCGGGCCATCCCGAGTTTGGAGAGACGCCGGGCGTCGAATGCACGACCGGTCCACTCGGCCAGGGCGTCGGTAACGCAGTCGGCATCGCGGTCGCGTGCAAAATGGCAGCGGCGCGCTTCAACACCGCGGAGCACCGGATTTTCGACCAGCATGTGATCTGTCTGGCGGGTGACGGTTGCATGCAAGAAGGCGTGGCGTCGGAGGCAAGCGCTTTCGCGGCGCACTTCGGTCTCGATAATCTGATTCTCATTTACGACAGCAACACGGTGACGCTCGACGCGCCCGCAACCGCAACTCAGAGCGAAGACACCGGTGCGCGTTTTAAGGCCTACGGCTTCGACGTTCAGGAAATCAACGAGGAAGACATGCAGGCGTTTCTCGATGCACTCAACAACGCGAAGGAAAACAACAACGGAAAGCCGAAGTTCATCATCTCGCACAGTTTGATCGGGAAGGGAATTCCCGAAGTTGCCGGCACTTACAAGGCACACGGCGAGGCCGGTGCGAAGTTTGTCGATGCCGCCCGCAAAGGCCTTGGTCTGCCCGACGAACATTATTTCGTTTCGAAAGAGACTCACGCCTATTTTGCCGAGCACAAAAAGAAGCTGATCGGGGATTACGCGCGGTGGGAAAAAATTTTCAACGAATGGCGTCAAAAAAATCCTGAGCTGGCGGAAACGCTCGACAATGGGATCGAGCGCAACGTTCCGAAAGATCTTCTATCGAAGATTCCGCAATTCCCGAAAGACGCGAAACTGGCGACGCGCAAAGCCGGCAGTGAAGCCTTGCAGCCGATCGCGCAGGCAATGCCGCTGCTCATGAGCGGCAGCGCCGATCTTCACGGCTCGACCTTGAACTACATCAAGGACGGCGAAGACTTCACCCGCGACAATCCCAAGGGCCGCAACATCCGGTTCGGCATTCGCGAGCACGGGATGTGCGCGATTCTGAATGGCATTTCCTATCACGGGCTATTTCGTGCCTCAGGTGCAACTTTTACCGTTTTCACTGATTATTGCCGCGCGTCGATTCGATTGGCCGCACTGGCGAAACTGCCCAATACCTATATTTTTACCCACGACTCTATCGGTGTCGGCGAAGACGGCCCGACTCATGAACCGGTCGAGACGATCAGCTCTGTTCGGGTGATGCCGAACATCGATGTGATTCGCCCGGCCGATCCGGAAGAGACGGCCGGAGCATTTGTGGCCGCGATGGAACGAACTGACGGTCCCACGCTAATTGCGTTGACTCGGCAAACCGTGCCAATGCTAAACGAAATCGATGTAAAACTTCGGCGAGAAGGAGCGCGGCGAGGCGGTTACATCGCGAAAAGGGAAGAAGGCAAACTCGATTTGATTATCATGTCGTGCGGGAGCGAATTGCAGCACGCGCTCGCCGCCGCCAAAGAACTGGGTGAGTCCGCGCGGGTCGTGTCGATACCATGCACGGAGCGTTTCAATCGCGAGTCAGATGAATATCGTGAAGAGGTTTTGCCGAATAACTGTCGCAAACGCGTTGCCATCGAAGCTGGTGTCCCCGACATCTGGTACCAATATGTCGGTCTCGATGGGAAAGTGATCGGCTTGCACCGCTTCGGCCTGAGCGCGCCCGGCGCGGAAGTGATGAAGGACTTGGGCATTAATGCGCAGCATGTGATTGAGGCTGCGAAATCGTTGTAGTATAGGCTTCCAGCTGTGGGGAAACAGGCATCTCGCCCATTGGTTCTTGCAAGGGCGGGCAAGATGCCCACCAACCCCACGGGTCCGAGCCGGACCGGCTTTAGAGGTCTGTGGTACTAGAACGCCTCCTCCGGCTCGCGCACGTTCCGTGCGCGATCTTCGAAGCGGGTGAATTCTTTCAAGAAGGTGAGGGGAATTTCCCCGACCGGGCCGTTCCGTTGTTTCGCGATAATCAATTCCGCTTCGCCCTCTTTCTCCGCGCGCGCCTCCTCGTCTTCTTCGTAAACTTCTGGACGCACCAGCAACCCGACCAAGTCTGCGTCCTGCTCGATGGATCCTGATTCGCGCAAATCGCTCAGGCGCGGCTTTCCGCCTGTTCGTTGTTCTGGTTGTCGATTCAATTGTGCGACAACAATGACTGGAATGTTCAATTCTTTTGCCAGCGCTTTTAAGCCCGCGGAAATTTCCGAAATCTCAAGTTGCCGGTTTTCCTTCGCTCGTTTACTTGGCGATCGTACCAGCTGCAGGTAGTCAATCACTACCAACTGGATGTCCTGCTGTGATTTGAGACGGCGCGCCTTGGCCCGCAGTTCCAAAATTTCCAGCGACGGACCGTCATCGATAAAAATTTTCGCTTCCGCAAGTTTTGAGGCTGCCGCAGTCAGGCTCGGAAAATCGCGTTCGCCAAGGAAACCATCGCGCACGCGCTGCAAATTGACGCGTGCACGCGAGCAAAGCATTCGTTGCACGAGTTGCTGGCTACTCATTTCCAGACTGAACACTGCGACCGGCTTTTTTTGATTCACTGCGACATGTTCCGCCACGTTCATCGCGAAAGCTGTTTTTCCCATGCTCGGCCGGCCGGCAATGACGATCATCTCGGCTGGGTGTAATCCACTGGTCAGGCGATCTATTTCGACAAAGCCCGTCGATAACCCGGTGATGCCGCCGCGACGCTCCCAAAGCTTCTCGATCGATGCGAGCGCATCCATCACCTGTTCCTTCATCGTGAGGAGCTGACCTTTGAACCGGTCGTCGCCGACTTTGAAAATGTTGTGTTCTACTTCATCGAGCAGGGGACCAACTTCACCCTGCTCCTCGTAAGCCCGCCGAACGCCTTCAGTGCAGGTGAGGATGATCTGACGCAGAACGTATTTGTCGCGAACGATCTCGAGGTAGTAATCCAGGTTTGCGGCTGTCGGGACAAAGGTGAATAGACTCGTGACAAAGGATGCGCCGCCGATCGTTTCGAGCACGTTCTTATCGCGCAACGTCTGGGTGAAGGTAATTAGGTCGATGGCCTGACCGTTGTTCCATTGTTCGACCAGAACGCTAAAGACGGTCTGGTGAGCCGGGACATAAAAGTATTCCTCTTTGATTTTTTCGACGCACTCCGGAATCGCTTCCTGGGGGGCGATCAACATCGAACCGAGCACACCCTGCTCGGCTTCGACGCTGTGAGGCGGGGTGCGGTGAATATCCTGTGCGGAACCTGTTGGCGGGTTCTGAAAAACTCTTCCGCCACTTTGCTGCGCCGAGCCTCGGCCAGCGCCATTTCCCGCTGTCTTACGAGGCTTCTCAGGACTTGTTCCCTGAGAGCTCGCCATTATTTACGTTTTCGGAATAATCCTCGCTTCGGAGCCGGTTCCGCCGGTGCCGTTATTTCTGCCGGTTTGGGCGGCTCCTCATGCGCAGATTTCACTTCAAATTTGAAATTTACTGTCACGTCGTGATGCAACTTGATCGTCACCTCATGCTCGCCCGTGGTCTTGATCGGATGTTCAAGATGAATTTTGTGCCGATCGATCTCCTCCCCGATTTCGTTCTTCAATCGCGTCACGATATCCTGCGCGGTGAT
>QHPU01000106.1 GCA_003219175.1 Verrucomicrobiota bacterium
TGCTCAGGAGCGAGACTGCACCAATGACCAAGGCGATAAATTTCTTTAGAGATAACATAAACTTTCCTTTCGGTTGTCGACTTTTCTCGATACTACAACGAAATCGGAAATGAAATCAATATCGCTTACCTGCTTGATTGAAGCCCGCACTCGTCGGGCAAGCTTCTAGCCAGCACTACCTCTTTAAATCAGTCGCGATTTCGGCCAGACGCGGGCGGCTCGGAGATCACAGCTGACATCTGACCGCTGATCTCTGATTTTATGGCGCTGTCTTCGAGGCTCTCGTCTTTGAGCCAGAGCCGAGCCGCTGGGAAGCGAGTGAGACAGACGGCCAGGTCGGGAGACCGACTGAGCGGGAGCGAAGGAGTCAACATGTCGAGATTTCGGTGGAAAGCCCGGCCGTTGCTGGTGCATCCGTTACGGGTCGCGCTTGGTTAGCTCTTTGTAGGCGAAACTCTTGAAGCACTGGGATTCTTTCCGCTCGTGGCGAGACAACTGGTAGGGACGGACCGACGGGCCGTCCTTTTGTTTCGACGCGCTACGCGCTCGCGCACCTAATGCCCGGTTGAAGCCGTTTTAGGCGCGTCATCCTTTCCGATAACGCTGTCGCCCTAGGTGCTCTGCACAATCGCCTTCAACTCCGCCTGTTCGGCCGCAGGAACGTTAAACTTGTCGAGTGACTGCTGAAAGTCATCCATGAAAGCATCCCACTCTTTGGGCGTGATGTTCATCTGCTCGTGAGACTCGCGCATCGAGCGTCCGGTATATTTCTGCGGTCCGCCACTTGCCCAACCGACCATTTCAGTAACGAGATACTTAAACCCTGGTGGCGGCACTTTATGGTGGGCCTCGTTTACCGCCGGGTTGGCATTGAGCCGGGCATCGGTCATAACCCGGTCGATAAGATCGTCGACCACGCAAGAAATGCTGTAAATCCCACCGAGTCGTTCATACAGGCTGGGTTTCTGCGGTTCCGCTGGCATAGTGCGAATGGCCAAATCTGAGGCGAATACGTTCCCGTGTCGAGCAGAAAGAAGTCATAAGCTTCGTGGATTGGCGATGACCCAACTCCGGTTGTGCAAACGTGACTGGTTTAACCAGTCGAGTTTCACGGCGCGCTTGAAGGTTGTTTTCAGCTCACTTCTCACGATCCGCTCTGACCTCTGGTGACGTCAGCTATCGAATCAAATCTCAAATGTTAGACTTGACCCAATTCCTTTTCTTAACATCTCTCCTCCGGCCTGTAAGTCCCCTGCTGGAACATCGAGCTCGTTGAAGTACCGTGTAGATGATGAGCAAGGTAGCATCGCAAAACGCTGACGCTCGCGGCGGCGCCCTGGTGCTCTTTCGTCGCCGCTACGCACCGTACCAGGAGGGCTCCATCCCGTAACGATGCGCATCGAGCAAGTGGACTTCGTGTCGGTGCCGACGCGTGACAGCGCACGGGCGGTGGCGTGGTATCGAGACGTGCTCGGGCTGCCGGTGAGCGCGTCCAAGGCGGGCGAGGTCGAGGCACCGGGCCTGACGTTATCGTTTTGGGCTCCGGAGGAACAGGGCGAGAAGTTCGTCCCGAACGAGAATGGCATCGCCTTCCGGGTCGCTGACGTGGAGGCGGCCATCGAGGAGGCGCGCGCCGCCGGCTCCGAGGTGATCGGAATCGAAGACACCGGCGTCTGCTACATGGGTTTCGTAAAGGATCCAGACGGAAATGTCGTGATCCTCCACCGGAGGTACGCCGCGGGCGGATAGGGTCGAGGTTGCTGCGAAGGCCCGCCGTTGTTTCGCATCCGTTATGGCAGCCTTTCGGTTTTCGATAGTCAGTGGTGATTTTGATTTGGCGATCACGATGCCGGCCTAACTGGCAGTCGTGCCAAATGTCAAATCGCCTGCGCGCGAATACGAAGCCAAACTAAAAGCGCAAAAGGAACAGAAAGCCCGTTCTTCCGTCCGAAGTCCTGAGAGAGAAGTGCAAAAAGTGAGGACCGACCCCGATCTCTCCTCCAGGCTTGCGGCGCTCCCGTCATCGTCTCCGATACCGGTGGGCCGAAGGAATTGGTGGAGAAAAATGTGAACGGGATCGTAACCAAATCGCATGACGTGGAAGATTTGGCGCGGGCCATTCGCGAGCTCGTGTGCGATAGCGCCAGGCGTGAGAGGATGTCGCGAAATGCCCGTGAGGCCGTGGTCGATCGCAGTTGGCCGAATGCGTTTTCCAAAGTTCTGGAGCGCGACAAGTGACTAACGAGAACTAAGCGAAGCACGGCATCGCCGACGTGAGGCAAATTTATAACGCTTGCTTCGGCGCGGTTCAGTTGCTCACAATTTGGGGTGCGCCTTTCCCTGCTTCTCGTTGTCGTGTTCTTTGCATGCAGTGTCTCGGCGGATGAGCTGACACGCACGGTGCAGGAGCGACTGAAAGCGCTGGGCGCCTATTCGGGACCTCTCGATGGAAATGCGAGTCCGGATTTTACTAATGCGTTGAAGGCTTACCAGCAGCGGCACAAGTTGCCTCCGACGGGCGTGCTCGATCCTGCGACAGCAAAAGCGCTCGATGACGAGACGGGAATGGCGCGTCCGGGCAGCAAGGCTCAATCATCGGAACCAGCGCAGCAAAGTTCATCTCCGAGCGTTCCGGCTGTGCCGACCTTCGCGCCCGCTTCGCCGCAAGCTGCCCCACCCGAGCCGAGAACGCCGCAACCTTCGCCTGCTGCCAGCTCGCCCTCACCCATGGCGGCCCCGCCGGCACCGAGCGCGAGTTTTAACAACTCGCCATCGCCATCTCTCGAAAGTCCGTTGCCGATACCGACCGCTGCGGCTGCCAGTTCTCCTGTGGAACCCCCGCCGCAATTCAGCACGGAGCGCATCACCAAATTCCTTAGGGACTATTTGCACGCCGGTGAAGGCAATTACGTCACGCCGCAGTTGCGCTTTTTCTCCTTCCCGGTGGACTACTTCGCGCACGGCCCAGTGAACCAGCGGTTCGTCCGCAGCGATACGCTTCGTTATGTGCGCCGGTGGCCGCGCCGGCATTACATGTTGACTGAGCCCGTGAAAGTGGCGGCGGTGGATAACCAGACGGCGACCGCCGATTTCACCATTGCCTTTAGCGTACAAAAGGGGAAACGGCGCGCGAACGGACGAACAACCAACCGCGTGACTCTGCGCGAGGTTAAGAGCCAGCTAAAAATTATCGCGATTAAGGAACAGCGAGTGGCTGATTAGCGCGGCCGAACGAAAAGGGAGTAGAGCGGCCCGTGAGGATTGCAGCTCAGCTTTGTGCTGCGAAACGGCGAGGTAAGCGTGCAGCGCCCAGAGCGCGACGGCTGTCGCTGCGCAGGCGGCGAGGCGGCGCGCTGTCGTCGGCGCCAACACGCGAAGATTCAAGATCTGGCGCCGACACGCCATCTCGGCCCCGAACAGCGCGATGAGGAAGACCATTACGATTGCTAAGGGAAGCGCGAGCCAATTAAAATAGAGCGCGCCTGAGAAATCACAGCGCAGCAGTAGATGCAGCGACCGCGTCATTCCACAAAAGAGATAAGGCAGGCCGGTGATCGCTCCGCAGGAGGTGCGCACGGGCAACAATCCTTTTTCAACCTATTTTCACGGTATGGACCGTTTCATCGACGCCGCGGTTGAACAGTTCGCCCACGATCACACCGAGGCGGAGACCGATCTCTATGTGCGCCTTCGCGAAGAGACCTATCGCACCATGGATCGGCCTCAGATGCAGGTCGGTTTGCTTGAGGGACGTTTCTTAAAAATGCTCGTCCGCCTCACCGGCGCCCGAAACATTCTCGAGATCGGAATGTTCACCGGTTACAGCGCGCTCATGATGTCCGAAGCCTTACCCGAAAACGGGCACGTAACCACGTGCGAAATCAATCCGAAAGCTGAAGCGATCGCGAGAAAATATTTCGCGGAGAGCCCTCACGGAAATAAGATCACGATCCGAATGGGACGCGCTTTGGAGACGATCAAAACTTTGTCGGGCCCATTCGATCTCGTCTTCATCGACGCGGACAAGCCTAACTACTGCAACTATTACGAAGCCACCTTTCCATTGGTAAGGCCCGGCGGATTGATTGTCGGCGATAACGTTCTGTGGAGCGGCAAGGTCCTCGACCCCAAAGACGACGACACTCGGGCTATCGTTGCTTTCGACCAACTGGTGCAAGACGATCCACGCGTCGAGAACGTCTGCCTGACCGTGCGCGACGGAATGATGCTGGCGTGGAAACGCAAATAGCATCAGCACCAACGACCTGCGAAGGACACCCGGTAGCAAATAACTGTTAACTGATAACTCGCGAGCGTAACCGGACAGTGCGCTAAGGGTCGAAACCCGAAGGGAAGCCCACATGAAGACCGATCCCTTTCGCTTTTCTCGTCGATCTCGCGTTGCGCCAATGCGAAGCGCAACTCAAAGCCGCGAAAGAAAAGAAAGTGCGCGAATCAGTTCCCTAAGTTCTGAAAAAGTGCAAACGAGGAGTGCCCTTTCGGGGAAAAGTCTGGTCAACTGCCCAGCGCCTGGTCATGCTCGGATACATTCTGAAGACAACGACGGAGGAAAATTATGCTTCACTTAATCTGGTACATTCTTGTTGGACTGATCGCGGGGGTGATTGCGAAATCGGTCATGCATGCGCACATGACTATTTTCTGGACCATCGTGCTCGGCATCATCGGATCGATCATCGGCGGCGCAGTCACTCACATGTTTTCACGACCGGCCAATGCGCGATACCATCCGGCTGGTCTCATTTTTTCCACCCTGGGAGCGATTCTGGTTCTCTTCGTTTGCTACAAACTGAAGATCCGTTTCCCCCATGTCTAATGTTGTAGCGGTAGGGCCGGGTACTTCAGGTTCAGGCCTACTTCCTTAGATCGGTTGCGATTGGAAAGCCCGGCCGCTCCTTCACCCGCGTTACGGCGGCAAACTGCGCAAGCACGGATTGAAGGTCCTCCACGATTTGAAACTCGTTCGCTGCCCGCGCTCGCTCGCTCCTACCCTCGTAGTTTTACGTTGATCACTCGCACCGCCCGGTGCTTGCGCCAGCTACCCTAGCTGCGTTGCCGTCTACCCGCGCGATTCCCAATCGCGACGTGTTCTATGTCGTTCATCCCATTCACTCCATTCAGCGGCGATGATGTCGGGATCGACCGCTGGCAGCGCGTTCTGCGGCCGTCAGCTTTACGGCGGGAGGCACCAAGACCCTGAGTGTGTCTAGGGAAGCCGGGCACGGTCGATAGGTAATCGGACGCTTGTCGCGCTTAGTTAGCTCTTCGTCGGTGTAGCTCTGAAATCGTTCACTCTCCGTTCGTTCAAACGATTCGCCCCGGATTTGTCGGGGTTAAAGCGCTCGGATTCTTTTCGTTCGTGGCGCTCACATTCCAAGGTCGCACCATCTTTCCTCGCGCGCACAGGATGGTCGCGGCCATCTCCTGCAACTTGATGATGGCATGTACCTTTTCCGGAAACGGAAGCCGCGCCAGCGTCTGCCGGCGATCTTCCTTCGCCGCGAAAATTCGAACGACTTCTGGGTTCACTCCGTCCATAGCTTCCATTTCTCTTCAAGTTGATGGCGCTTAAGGATGTCGGCAAGAAAGTTCGTGTCCAGCTGCGCCTGCTCGCGCAAAATCCGCACGCGCTCGCGATCCTTGTCGCGGCCTGTTTGCAAACAAATGGCGAGCAGATGTTCGCTTCGCAGCACACGCGCCGGCACGTCTTCATACATGATCTCGCGGGCCTGGTTGAGGGCTTCCTCGACTAAAGAGTTATAGGCCGGAAGAAACTGCACCGGGACACCTTCAATCAGCACGCAGTCGTTTTCTTCTGTGTAACCGCGCGCGCGCAGCGCTTCGTAAAGGGAACTGAGTGTAAGCAAGCCACCGGGCGTCCGCGGCAGAACAACAAAGATATCGAGATCAAAGGTGAGGACGGGCTCGGTATAAAATGTTGCGCCCATTGCGCCGCCGATCGCGTACCGGGTCAAGACGCCATCGCGTTCCAGGTCATTGAGCAGCTGTAAAGTGCGCTTCACACGAGATGAATAACCGATTCAGTGTTTTAAGTCATTCGCGATCGCAGTGAACTGTTGAAGCGCAGCTTCCAAATCCTCCACAATTTCCGCTCCAATCACCGAGTCATAGCTGAACGCACTGGAGAGATTATTGTTCCTTTTTTAAGTCGCTAGCTATTTCGGCGAAACTCAGCGAGGGCCGCTTGAACCTGATAACCGACAACACTTAACAGATAACTCGCGAGCTTCGCTCGTTTGCTTATGCAAAAAGTCAGGACTGACCCGTTTTCCCTTTCTGAGGTGAGACGACACAAAAATCTTTTCCTCGGGCTTCGTTAAACACGGTGTTGTTGAGAGCGCCAGAAATAGTTTTAGCAGAAAAAGGATTTGACAGTCGCGAGGACTAATTTCTAAAGTCCGCTTGGATGACCGAGTCGAATGGCCGATCCACTAGCATGCCAATTTCTGATGGGATTTTTATCAACGAGACGTGTCGCGACGAGCGCACCCGCGAAGACACAAACCGATATGAACTCAACACTCCGTTCTAAGCAACAACGTTTGTCGGTGGCATTAGCTATCATCGTTCCTCTGGCGCTTGTGTCGCTTGGCTATCTAGGAGCCCAGCAACCATCGGCAATTACATTGCCACTAAAAGTCGATAGCGATCTGAGCGGGATCAGCCTTGAGCTGACATCCGTGCAGAAAACAAGCGATACGATCACGATCCGATTCAAATACAACAACACTGGCGACAAGTCCGTTAGGATTGACAAGGAAGCCAACCAACAGGTCAGCGATATGTATTACGTAGATGCCAAGAACAAGAAGAAGTATCCAATCGTCAAGGATACACAGGGCAAACCGTTGTCGAGCAATCTTGATTATCTTGAAGTTGGGGCTGGAGAAACAAAAGCGGGATGGGCAAAGTTCCCGGCGCCGCCACCAGATGTAACCACTATCTCTGTTTACATTCCCGGCGCCCCTCCATTTGAAAACGTCCCCGTTGCACCATAAGCCTGGTGCATTTTTCCCAATATGAATCTGTTCGGCGTTAGCCGCCGAATTTTACTGTCGACATTACTCTGCGCAGCCTCCCCGTTTTGCGCGCAGGAATTAAAATCGACAGCGCTCGATCTTATTTATCGATCCCTCGACTTAAAATATTCGGCGGAAGATTTGAGCGGCGGTGCAGGGCAGTTGAAGGGTACTGGTGAAAGGGTAGACACCGCAAGCAGCGCATTAAAGAGTGAAGTTGTCGATCTTAAGGCGGCAGGCGCGGAGATTAAGGAGAGCGCCACTGAAATTAAAATCAGCCTCCAAGGAGAAATTCTTTTCGACTTCGACAAAGCGAACATTCGGCCCGCCGCCGAATCGACGCTTGCCCAGGTGGCAAGAGTGATCCAAAGTTACCCGAAGCCGAGAACACTTATCGAAGGCTACACTGACTCGAAGGGTTCCGACAGCTACAACGCAAAATTATCCGCCCGCCGCGCTCTCTCAGTAAAGAACTGGTTTGCCCAACACGGTATTAGTCCGGCGACGATGGAAACGCGTGGCTGGGGATCCGCAAAACCAGTCGCGTCGAACAAACGTCTTGACGGCTCAGATAATCCCGAAGGCCGACAGAAAAATCGCCGGGTAGAGATTACAATTAAGAAGTAAAAACATCCGTGTATTTTTTCGGGAACGTCTTAGCAACGTCAGTTTTACAAGCACCTGATCGAGTTTGCGCAGAGCCTCGGGATTCATTTTGGTTCGACGAAAGCTGACCCGATTCTCTCCATTCGAACAAATCATCCGCCACGTAAAGCGCACTCTCTCCAGGGATGCCCGCTACGCTTCAGATTAGAAACAATTCGAAACTCGTTCGCTGCCCGCGCTCGCTCTTACCCTCGACACTAACGCCAGTCCAGCTCGCACCTTCCGTCCTCCCCGGCGCGCCGTAGTAACTGTCTTGTCGTCAAGCGTACATCGATTGAGGTTTGAGGGAGCTGTTGAGGATGAGCAACAGCTTTCGCATTGTTGCGGTGAGAGCGAGCTTTGGTGGTTTGCCCGCTGCTCGTAAGCGTTGATAAAAGGCGGCGAGTATCGGGTTGTGCCGGGTGGCGACTAAG
>QHPU01000164.1 GCA_003219175.1 Verrucomicrobiota bacterium
ACGAGTACCAGTTGCCAAGGCTTTTTTACAAGCTTGGCCGCGCGTAGGAGTCGTTCCAAATTTTTGTGTGGGCTAATTCCGCCCACGTAGAGAATCAGCGGTACATTATCAGGCAAGCCATACTTTCTGAGAACGATTGCGGCAGACTCTCTCACGTCGAGTGGCTGAAAACACGGAGCCGGGCCCTCCGTGACAACTTCGATAGCCGTAACTGGTCGCCGGAAAACCGTCGCTAATTGTTTACGCGCGCTTTGAGAAACCGTGACCAATCGGTCCGCGCGGCACATTGCCAGCCAGGTTTTCAATTTCCAAAGTAGCCGCGAGCGCAATCGTGGAAAAATAAGATCTGGATGCTGCTCGGCGATCGCGTCGTGAAAAACGACAATGGTGGGGGTTTTGCAAAACAGTGGATAGAACGAATAACTCGTTGGAAACAGAAACACATCGAAGGCGCATCGCGAGGCTGCCCGACTCAGCTTCCAGAGATCTGTCACCCTTCGAGATCCGTAAGCCGACGCAGCTCGTGAATTCGTGCTGAGGATACTCTGATAGCATTGTGGTCACGAGCATTCGCGTGAACCGACCATAGCCGCGCCGGTTGGCCCACGTGCACGCGTCAATTCCGATCCGCATGTCGATCTTTCAGCGCCTGAGTTGGCACATCTTGCCTTCGAATATTTCGCAAATAACCAGTCGCCTCTCCCAACGACCACGCGCAAAGCAACAACAGGAGATATGGAAGTGCGCGAATGAGTTGAAACAATCGGTCGGGGCATCGTGCTCCCGTAAGAGTGACGATTCGCATCAGCATAACGACGGGTAGAGCTGGTGATACGAATACCCAGAGCCATTTCCGGAATGAATGACACTGCGACGTCCGGAAATTTCCAAAGTGAATTCCACCATGAAACAAGTGCCGCATCGCGTCGGTGAATCTCATTCGCAGCCGACTGGTCACAAGAGCATTCGGGAGCATATGCAGTTTATGACCCGCTTTAACGAGCACTGAATTTACATCAGTCTCATAAAAGCAGGACTCCCAGATTGAACGACAACTCCATAACGCTGCCCGGTCATAGAGGATGTTTGCCCCGGAAAGAATTGCTGCCTCGCCTTTTTGCATCGGTGGCATGAAGCGAACATATTCGGCAAAATATAGTGCCCAATCGTAGGCATTTGATTCGGGATCGTTATCGATTGGACCGCCGCAAATCATCAAACCGGCAACCTGGGCACCAACCAGCGCCTGAAACCATCCAGGACAAACCACCGAGTGATCTTCAATCAGCGCAATCGAAACTCCGCGCGTTTCGCGAACGCCGAGACTTCGCAGTTGGAATACATCCGCATCAGCCGACGTGCGCACGAAGCGCACATTCCGAAAGCGATCGTCGTTTAAAACAGCAGCGTTAAGAATGTCGCGAGAAATAACGATCACCTCCGCGCCGTTTGTTTGCGGCAGCACGCTTTCCAAACAGCGTTGGAGCGCCACTTCTCCTGACCATGAAGCGATCACGACCGAGATTGCGGGACGCGCTTCGCCATCGGCCATATCTATTCCACCCGAGCCAGGCTATCCCCGGTGCCGAAAAGAGCACCGACTGCTTCGCCCCACGCCCAACTGATCAAAAAAACTGCGATCACTGGAGCGGCGAACAAAAATTTCAAGCGGTGACGGCCCTTTTCGAAGACTGTTTTCGTCATACGACCGAAAAGAATGGCCGGTAACAGCACACAACCACCGGCGTAGGCCATGCGTTTCCAAAAAGGAGCAGTTCGCATCCGCATCCCGGCAAAGGAACGGGAATAATGATAGCGCTGCGAGAGGAAATACCAGAAACCGAACTCCTTCTTGTGCGCAACCGTCAGCGCCGGATCGCAATAGAACGGAATTTGCAGCTCTTTCATTCGGGCGTGCAGAAAAGGCTCCCAAACTTCTTCGCGCAGTTCTGGACCGACCCGATCAAGAACCTGCCGGCTGTAGATCGCGCAGTTGCCAGCAATCTCGTCCACCGT
>QHPU01000107.1 GCA_003219175.1 Verrucomicrobiota bacterium
CGTCCATCACGTCTTGCTGTCGCGCCAGAAACGCATTTCCTAAATTCGTGGTCCAGGCGACGTTTGCCGACAAGCGGGTGACCATATCTGGGAATACGGCCATCGCCTGGATACTGGCATCCCAGGGCTGCTTTGCCACTGCGTCGGCAAGGGCTTGATCCTTCAGGTCGGGATTGCGCTTCAACCATTGTTCAAGTTCGATGATCTCCAGCGGGTAAGTTGAAGCGGCCAGGATTTGGGCGAGGAGCGGATCGGGATAAAGCGCAATCGGTGCGACTAACGAGTCCAATTGATCGTTCGGAATTTTCGGCGCTGCTTCCGGTGCCGGCGCGTTCGCCGTCTTGGTCATATCCTGTGATGGAGCCGCCGGCGCCGTCTGCTGGGCAAGCAATAACGGGCTGAATGAAAGCGATGTCGCGCAAACAAAGGAGATCAAACGGTGTGTTCGTCGGTTAAGGAATGCGGATAGAGGATTGGGTTTCATTGCGTTCGAATTCGTTTGTTGCGACTTGCGTACGAAAGTGATTTAATTTTGTTGAATTCGCTGTCCATGAAGTATTGGACTTTGGACTTATAAGTCAGAGTGACGCCCGGATCGAACTCAAATCCTGACCGAGCGATGACTAGGTCGGGCAACGGAAATATGGACCGATATGGTAGACCGGCGGGTATCCGAGCGGAGCTTTCACCAAAGACCGGGGAAAAGGCGACAGCGGACCGAGGCCGCGTAACCGCACCAGCCGCTGTGCTGAGCGAGTAATCGCTCCTCGGCATAAATGCGGTAGACGAGAGCCGCCCAACCGACCAAAACCAACAGTACCGTCACAAAATTCCATTCCTGCAGATTATAGCCGATGTCTGCCAGAATGTACGAGAGATACATTGGATGGCGGACGAATCTGTAAGGTCCGCTGGTCGCGAGACCTCTCACAGCCGGACGGACCCCGAACAATCTCCCCAAAGTAAGAAGCGTAACAAGACTCAGGCCAGCTGCAAGGATGACTAGCACGAGACCGCCTTCGGGCGACGTTACATAGCCGGGCGACGCGCGAAGATAGATGACCTGGGCGTAGGGATAGGCGTAAGCGATGATAACTGCGGTGCTGGACGCTATTGAATAATCCCGCACCGTCGGAGTGGGGCGCGTGAGGGCGATCCCCAGGACTAGCAGATGTTGTAGGACGTAGATCCAGTCAGCGATCGTGAACGTGGGTGTCAATAGAAATAGAATCACCAACTCCGTTGCTGTAACGGAGAAGAGGAGGAGATCAGCCAATCGTCGCCCAAGCATGTGAGACATGCGAAAGTACGCGAGCAGATTTATCTGCCGGACATTCTTTGCGGATTTGAACTTGATCCGAACTGCGACGGCACAAGGCCATGGCCCCGCTCAGTGGATTCCAAACTCTCAGTTTAAATTGATCGGACCAAATAATCAGCTCGGACTAGTCGCTTTGCGGCAGCCCTGCACGGGCCGCAAAAACTCCGGATCCTTCTCACGTCCTGATGGTCACGCAACGTTGACCTAACTTCCTCGATTCCCTATTCCGTTTCGGCCTGGTCCTTGTCTTCCTCCGGCCACTCGTCTTCCGTCACTTTCCAGGCCTTCTTGTCGGGGTTATAGGAGTCTATCGCCTGAAACGTCTTCAGCGTGTTCGGTCCAAGATCCTTTTCGTAAACGACGCCATCAGGTCCCACCATGAATGTCTTCACTCCGGTCACGCGATATTCTGCCGGCGCGGCCACAAGGCCGAACCCTCCGATCATTGCGCCTCCGACGACGAAATCTATTTCACCTCCGTGCGCAGCCGGCCCCTGCTTCGTCAGCACCTTGAAGTAGTAACCATGATACGGCTTACCCTTTTCGGTATAGCCTTGCTCGAGAGCCTCGGCGACCTTCTCGCCAACCGGGCCGCCCCAGGTTCCATCAGGATTTTTCCAGGCCAGACCGTCGTGCTTTCCGGCGGTGCTGATGATGCCAATACGGCGGTTTAGAATTTCTTCCTTGCCAACCTTTGTATCGAATACCCATTTACCCTTATGTTTTACAATCGGAATCGGCAGCGGAAAGTCATCCTTCCCGACTTCCATAATGGCGTGGTCGCCCTTCTTTTCGATGTCCGTCTTTTCCTTTGCCTTCTCCGCAAATGCAACCGCGCGGTTCTTGTCCTGCACGGGATCTTCCGAAGCGACAATGTCATCGCTTTCGGGTCCGAGGATCTCCTTCAGCGCGGCCTGATCGAATGATGTAGCCGCCTGCACCAGCGCGTCGGCCGCTTCTTTCGGACTGGCGAATTGCTTTTGGCCTGATTGCGCGGTCGCAGACGCATCCGGCTTTGGTTCAGCTGCGGTCGCGAAGGCTGCGGTCACGAAACTCGCAATCACGATCGCAAATGCGATTTGAACAGTCTTGGCCGGGTTCATCATATTCAGTTTTGAGATCATAATCTTGTTCCTCCTATCTCCTGCCACCGCCGCCACCACCTCTACCGCCGCCGCCGCCGCGACCACCACCACCGCCTCGGCTACCGCCATAGCTTCCGCCGCCACGGCTGTACCCTCCGCCACCCATGCTCTTGCCACCCCTGCTGCTGCTTGCTCGAGCGTTATTCCCGCTGCTACGACCGCCTCCCCCACTGCCGAAGGCATCGCCGCGTGAACTTGCTCCAGAGGAAACGTTACGATTCCCCACTTTGTTGGCGCCGCCGCCACCGGATGGACGAGTAGCCGGCCGCCCGCTGGCCGCACCACCACCGGCTTTACCGGCACCGCCGGGACGCCCAGCCCCACCGGCACCACCCGGTTTTCCTACCCCGCCTACTCCACCAGCGCCACCCGGCTTACCAACGCCACCGGCACCGCCTGGTTTTCCTACACCGCCAACTCCGCCTGCACCACCGGGACGACCCGCTCCGCCAGCGCCACCAGCCCCGCCGGGGCCGCGTCCGCCAAATTTGTCCGCCGTTCCTCGATTGCCGTATGGAGCGTTGCCGCGATGTTGTGGATTGTGCTGCCAGTTGCCGCCGGCTCCCGTTCGGTTTCCGACGTTGGCTCGATTGCCGCCTTTACTGATGTTGGCGATGTTATTTTTGTTGAAATTGTTCTTGTTATTGATGTTGATGTCTCCGTTACCCCAGTTGCAATTGCCCCAGGCGCCCCCAGCCCAAGCACCGAGCGCAAATCCCGCCGCGCCCCACGCCAATCCCATCCCCGGGTAGTAGCCCGGATACGTATAAGGGTAATAGGGATAAGCGGGCGGAGGAGCTCCATATACCACCGTTGAATCATAGGAGGGAACGTAAACTACGTCGGGTTGAGCCGGCTCAATAGTGATGACTTGTCTGCCGCCTTCGACCGTCTCGGTCGCTACTTTCTGTTGCGCGCTTGTCTTTAGGTTCCCGGTCCCCTGAGCCTTGCCCCGCATTCGCTGGACGGCCGCCATCACGTCGGATTGCTGCGCCAAAAACGCGTTCCCGAGATCCGTTGTCCATTGAATATTCCCCGCTAATCGTTGAACAACATCGGGAGTCGCAGCCAGCGACTGGACGCTCGGGTCCCAAGGTTGTTTGGCTAAGGCATCCGCCAGCGCCTTGTCCTTCAAGTTTTTATTTTTGTCCATCCATTGCTGAAGCTGGATGATCTCCAAGGGATAGGTGGAAGCCGCCAATGTCGTTGCCAGCAGCGGATCCGAATAGAGCGCGATCGGTGCAACCAGCGAGTCGAGTTGCTCGGGCGGAAGGTTTGCCGCAGGTTCTTGTTCGGTCGTCGTCGTGGTCATCACCGGCGATTCGCCCTGCGGCGGCGGTGCCGTTGGAGCCACGGTCTGGCCTAACGAGATTAATGCACTGCCGCATAAGATAGTGACCACACCGAGAAACACGTTGATGGCGGGTTTGGGTTGATGATCTATTGCCTTCATAGCTTGCTGCCTTTCTTGCCGGTCATTCGCCGCGTTTTTGTGGAACCTTTGCGCATCGCCTCTCCGTTTGGACATTGGACCTTGGACCTATGTCACGATTCGGGGCATACCGCGGACCCGGTACCAGGTCAAGGTTTTACCTGCGCAAGCTTCCACCCGGTCGCTGGCGATACGTCACGATTCGGAGCCTTTAACCCGCCGGACTTCGGGAATTCAGGAACCGAAAATCCGGGTGGCGTCGGCCGGATCGGCGTTTGGATTTTTAAAGAGCTTTTACGCTAGCCATGTGTCATAGGCCTTGCGAACATCGGACGGGAAACGCTCAACATTGAACTTCGCCAGCATTTCGATCCCCGCCTGCTGTGCCTCTAGCAATTGCATGAACATCGCGCTGGTGAATCGTGAGTTGCTGCATTCCTGGCAGACTCAGCAGACCGGCGCGGCGCTCCAGCGCGTTAGATTTCGTTCATCAATCGATTGCTCTGCCGCGCCCATGCTGCTGGCTGAGACCACCCACGTGTGCTGAGCGGGCCAGCGCCATCAGCAAGGCCGCGCCGGACTCGGCGGATTTCGTCTGACCCTGTAGCCCTTCAGTTGACCCAGTTGCGTTTTTCACCCGGTCAAGCCTGGCTCCTTTCGTCGGCGCGTTGAAGAACGCTTTTGCTCACGACGACAAAGAAAAATGCCGTGGAGAGTCCGAACATTAGAATGCCTGTGAATCCCTCGATTGGGCCAAGCATCCGCCACTCTTTCGGCAAGACGAGATCGCCGTACCCAATGGTGGCGTAGGTAACCGCCGAAAAGTAGAACGACGACTCCATGTCCGGCAGACATTTCGCCACCCAGAAGAATATGGCCCACACGGCGATCGCAACCAGGTGAATCGCGATAAGCAACCAAGCGATGCGAATCAGTAGCCATGTAATTGGCCAGAAGCGCGTATCCTCCGGTTGCACTCTGGAATCCAACACGTGGCTCAATACCATGCCGAGACCCGATGCGTGAATTGCCACAGTTATTGCTACGAGGCCCGAGGCAACTAAGAGCTTCGTGATCATGCCTTGTTAGTCGTTCGTTAATAGACCGCCGTTTTCCGAAAATCTTCGACCGCGTCTGCCACCGAAGTGAAACGGTTTACTCCGCCTAGTTTCCGATCCACGCCCTCGTTGCGCAAACGGTCGCGCACCGAGGAACGCGGTTCGACTGCTTGGAACCGGACGCCTTGAGCAGTCAATTCATCGGCCATGCCGGCAAGAGCGTGAGCACTTTGCAGGTCGACGCGCGGCGCAGCGGAAAGGTCGAGTACCACCAACGTAGGTGGCGTCGGTTCAGCATGCACACGCTTTAGAATCGACTCGCATACATGGTCCACGTTGAAGTACACGAGACCCGATTCGGGGCGGAAAATCAGGACGCCATCGATGAGTTCGTTATCTGGATTGCGTTCGCGATCAGAAAAACGGCGCGTGCCGGGAATTCGTCCAAGAAAAGCAACATGCGGTCGCGAAGCGGCACGGAGCAGTTGCACGAGCGAAATCACTGCACCGATCATGACACCGCGCAGCAAGCCTGAGGTTAGCACACCGAGAATCGCTACGATTGCGACGACGAATTCGGCACGATCACCGCGCCAGAGTTGCTTCAACGTCGAAAGCTTCAGCAAGCCGGCGACTGCCACGAGCACAACCGCGGCCAGCACCGGTTGCGGCAACGCGCTTAAGAGATGGGTGAAGAAAAGAACAACGATGAGAAGAATGCCTGCGGCAATTACTGATGAAAGCGGAGTACGCGCTCCCCCGCCCTCGTTAACGAGCGATTGTGACATCCCACCGCTGATGGGAAAACCACGCCCAATTCCCGCAGCCAAATTCGCTGTCGCCAACGCGAGAAATTCCTGGTTGGCATCGAAACGTCCGCCGTGTTTGGCCGTGAACATCCGGCCAAGAGCGGCCGTCTCAACTGCACCCAGAAGGAAACACGCCAGAGCCAACGGAAGCAATTCGTTCAGATCATCCCAGCGAATCCCGGGAAGTCCGAGCGCGGGCAATCCTTCCGGCACCTGGCCCAGCAACTTTACACCATAATTACTCAACGAGAATACAGACGCGGCGATAATGCCGCCAATTACAACGAAGAGAGCTACCGGCTTATTCTTAAGAAAAATTTTCCCAAGAATCAGCAGAACCAGCGCAATTCCTCCTATTAGAAACGAGGTAGGGTTCGTATCGCCCAGGTGTCTGAAAAAGTGCGCGCTATTCTGCCAAAAACTGCCGTGCGCGCCGTGAAAGCCCAAGAGTTTTGGCAGTTGTGTGCTGGCGAGGAAAAGAGCGACGCCGCACTTGAATCCGGTCATGACGCTCTCGGAAATAAAATTGACGACCGCGCCTGCCTTCACCAGCCATGCGAGAAAAGCNNNGCCTAACGAGGCTCCGATCAGAAGCGAAATGGCAGAAGTAACAGTCACAACTGTGTGTCGTGAACTGCAAAACAACCAGAAGACAAGTCCGCCAAAGAGACAGGCATAAAGCCCGGCTTCAGGCGGGAGATTGGCAAGTGAGGCGTCGCCTAAACCAGCTGGCAACAAGTATGCGGCTAGTGTAATGCCGGCGGCTATATCTAGGCGAAGCCACTTTCGGTCGTAATCGCGCAGCCACGCAAACGATGGAAAGATCCTTCTCCACCAAGGCGTGTCTCCGGCCGTAATCGCTACAGTCGGCTTGGCAAGATCATCGGCGCTTATCACGCTGGCGTTTTCTGTATTCGACGGCCCACGCATGCGCAGCTTGCAGTGGATTGCCACCCGCATGGCGATCAAGCCACGCCTGGAGACCCTCCTTGTCGACCGGCAACTCCAACACCTGAGGTCGTCCGATCAATTTGCCGAAGGTTTTCATTACCTCCGCCATGGTAGAAAAAACGAGTTCGTCCATCGCCTTCGGTTTTCCTTTGCAGGCATACGCGTTGAAGTCCACCCACCTTCCGTCCGGACGAAGGACAAACATCTTTGTTTTCGGCACCGGCTCGTTAGCTGCAACGCCCATTTGGGTGACCAGAAATGGTCCTTTCTCATAACCGGATCCAAGATCCAGAATTTGCGCGTCGCGATAATCGGTCGTGATCGTTCTCATTCGCTAATCCTCTCGTGGGTGATTCGGAGTATCGACAAATCTCGAGCTCATTTTGGTGCGCCAGCTCCCTCAAAATCGCCACCGAGCGCCAGGTATAAGTTTACGCGTTCGCGCAGACGGGCGGCGCGGACTTGCGTCAATTGGACTTTCGAGGCGAGGTTTTCTCCGGTGAGACGTAAGATAGTAAACATGTCGAGGTGGCCTTGCTCGAGTTGCTCTCTGCTGAATTTCACGGTGTCGGCACTGCTCGAAACTGCGTCGCCAAGTGCGCCTTCGCGTTTGCGTAGATAGTAATCGTTGGCGAGAGCGTTTTCTACGTCCTCGAACGCGCGCAACGCGGCGCCCACGTAACTTGCAGCGGCGGCTTTTTGCTCGGCGGTGCGGAGATCTTGCGCAGCCTTAAGTTCACCTCCAAAGAAAATCGGTTGAGTGACCCCGGCAGCCAAACTCCAGACGACGGCATCGAGCGTCCCGACCCCGTCGAGCTGCGCAGTTCCAAGTCCGCCCGTGGCGCTGAGCACGAAGCGCGGGAGACGCGCGGTGCGAGCCTCGTTCACCCGATGAAAAGAGGCTGCGAAGCGGCGCTCACTCGCGATTAGATCGGGCCGGCGTTCGAGAATTTGCGCCGGCAGACCGGCTGGCACGCCTTTTGGTTGTCCGGGGAAGGAACGTCGGACGTCAAACCTGCCGGCAGGATAGCGACTCGTCACGACTTCAATCGCGCGGATAGTCTGCGCTCGCGCCTGCTGCGCGGTGTAGAGTGCATCCTGGGCACTGGCTGTGCGCGACTTGATCTGCGACATATCAAAGTCGCTGGCGAAGCCATGTTGTTTGCGCACATCAGTGAGTCTCAAATCTTCCTGGTAGAGATCGAGAGTTTCCTGCGCGTTGGCTTCCTGTTGAGCGGCTTCGATGGTAGTGAAATACGCCCGCGCCACAGCAGCCGCGAGCGATTGCCGGGCAAATTCGTAGTCGGCTTCCAGCGCGGCGCTTTCAGCCTTCGCGGCAGCTTTTTTTGAGCGAATACGACCCCATACGTCGGCCTCCCATGCGGCGCCGGCGGCAATGCCATAGACCCATCGTTGTGATGATTCATCTGTGCTGGTGTCGAGGCCGGCGCCGCCACTGTTCTCGACTCCCGAGCCTCCGAAGTCTGGCGGGTTGATGCCGCGCCCCAGGTCGCCATGAACTTCCTGTCCCTGGCGTTCACCGAGTCCCTTCATCGCGATCCGCGGATAAAGCGAAGATGCAGCGATGCGCACGGCGGCGCGCGATGCCTCCACGCGTGCGGCGGCGGCTTTGAGATCGGGATTCCGCTCAACGGCATCCGCAACAAGAGCGGTCAGCTCCGGATCACCAAACGAACGAATCCACTTCGGCACGACATCGCCGCCACGATGCGGGCCCCGCCAAGTTCCCGGGATTTTCGAGCGAGCCGATTCAGGCATGATGGCTGCGCCAAAGGGCGGAACCTTAAGCGCGCAGCCGCTGAGGACGACGCACACAGCGGTGCCCAGAAAAACTCGGATACTCATGTGAGCACGCCGCGTTAGTGAAGCTTCCACACAAACCAGTCGAACTTCGCCGAGACCCGAACGAAGACTTTGCGCACGATGTGGATCATCTTGCCGTGCTCGGTGTAAATGGCGCCTCCACCCCGGGCGCCGGCGGCGAGAAAAAGGCCGCGGTCCTTGGGCGCAAGAACGAGCCGCACTGCGATCCGCTGTTCCGGCGCGGCTACGGGTAGTGTATTCTGCAAGCTCCCGCTGATCGGCATCTGGCCCTGCGCCGTGGCCCACAGAATGGAGTCCACCGTGCACTTGATGATGCGACCCGGATACGTCTCCATGTGGATTTCCGCTTCGTCGCCTGGCTCGACATAGCGCAATTCGTTCTGGCGGAAAAAAGCGAGCAACCAAGGATTGTCCTCCTCGATGAAGCTCATCACGGGCATCGTCGCAAACTGTGTCGCGCGCACGCCAGGACGCAACGCGAGGTTGGCTACCCGGCCGTTGGCAGGCGCCAGGTGTGTGGTGCCTTCGAGGTCGAATTTCGCATTGATCAGGTCCGCTTGCGACTTGCTAATTTGCGCTTTCGCCTGCGATTCCGTGGCGTCGGCGGCAAGGAATTCGCTTTGGAGATTGCCGAGATCGCTTTGCGCCTGCTCGAGATCAGCGCGCTTTCCGGCCCCGGTCGCGGCCAAGGCGGTGAATTGCTCGACGCGCTTTTTCGACAAGTCAATCCGCGGAGTCAGCGATGCTTTTTTGTTTGCGGCGTTGTTGAGTTGATCCTCTGCTCCCTGCAGCGTCGCCTCGGCGGCTTTCTCTGCGGCTGCGAAAGGCACCGGGTCGATCTTGAAAAGCACCTCGCCTTTTTTGATCGGCCGGTTTGGTTCAATCGGAACCTCTGTCACCTGACCGGTGATGCGGGGTACGATGGGAATGACATAGTTCTGTGCCCGCACGTCGGACGACGAGGGCGCGCAGATGTTCATGAAGAGAATCAGGATCGTCAGACATATGATCGGGATCGTGGCGACGATGACCTGACTGGTGATGTTCCAAGGCAGCAGCTTGAACTTGAAAAAAATCAGCCAGACGATGACCGAGTAGATGATAAGGAGAATGAGTTCCATTGCGCCTTAGCTCCGTCCGGCTTGTTTCTTTGCTTCGAGTTCCGCGACCCGGGCTCGGAGTTTTTCGATTTCTTTCTCCTTGTCGATTATCTCCTCGCCACCGTGTCCGTGGGATTCGTCGACATCTGTGCCGTAAGCCATCTTGTGCAGGACCGGCTTGGTGTAGGCCCACAGCCACGCAAACGGCCAGAGCATTCCGCCAAAGCAGAGCGATAACAGGCAGACGCACTGGATCGCCTTGGCCTGAGGATGCTTTCTCTTCTCCGCAATCTTTTCCGGCAGGATATGCACCATCCAAAAGATGGCGATACCGATGATAGGCCCGATAACGAGCACGACCCACGAGATGCCATTGGCGATGGAGTCGAGCGTTTCGCCGTGAAAGAGTGAGGCATGCGCGCGGGATGGCGCCGCGAGAAATACCACCGTGACAACCCACATGAGTTGACGTCGAAGAGCCGCGCTTCGTTCGCTGGCTAAATTACGAAAGCTCCCCCTCATGCGATTGTCCGCTCAATTGAAAAACTCGCTCGCCCCTTATCATACATTCCGTGACTGGGCCAGACGGAACTCGAGCCTCGTTCCACCTTTAGAGGATAAATTTGCTGACGCTGGAATGCCGATTCTCTTTGCGCAGAGGGACGCCAATCCCAGGTGAGAGAAAATGACAGTTTTCATGGAGTGCTTCGATGTAGTTTGGGCGAACGGATCTCTTGGCGGGTATTGGACTTTGGGCTTACGCCCTGGTTTCCGCGAAGTCTCCGGAGTTTCGGTCGCTGTGTTGAGCCGGCCTGGGATAATTGGTCCGATAAAGGCGACGATATTCGCATCTCGGGACAAATCACGGTCGGGACGAGACCGGGCTGCGTGAATCGTTACTTGCGCACCAGTCGCGCGATCGACGATTGGATTACTGTTTAAACTCAGCAGGCCATAAGCAGCATGGGCGAAATAGGGGGCGTGCGACGGCCTGATCGATCCGGTAAGACCAAGGTCCAATATAACGGTTAACGGATTCGGCGGCATTTTCGGCTTCACACAGATGACCGGGTTTTTGCAAAGACCGCGTCCGCTTGACGAGGTCCTGCGCGATGCGCAGAACGCGGCGTGAGGGGAAGTTGCAGTGATGAAAATTCTGTTTGTCTTCATCATTGGACTCCATATCCGGCAATGAGAGACATCGCAGCGCAGCGGCTTCAAACTTCGTCCCACCTTTTCGGCCACAGTCGGTGGGATACGATCCCTGTGATGGCGGACATTCTGCACTGTGCCTATTGCTTTGGAATGTTTTTACTTTTCCCACGCGTGCCGCTCTGGGTCATGCCCGCTCTCGGCCTGATCTATTCCGTGAGTATTTCATGGAACATCAATGGCGCGTCGCACAACTTCATTCATAATCCTTATTTCCGCTCACCTCTGTTCAACCGGCTCTTCAGCATCATGGAGTCGATTACGATCGGCTTCAGTCAGATCTTCTATGAGTGCATTCACATGCAGCATCACAGAGGAAATGCTGATCGTCCGGACGAACATGGCAACACGATTGATTGGATCTCCATCTATAAACACGGCGATGACACCGAGGCGGAGCATCCGCTCAAATACACCTTTCTGAGTTTCTTTCGTGAAGATCCAACGACAGTACTCCGGGCACTAAAACAGAAAGACCCGCGCGAAGCCTTCTGGGGCGTAACTGAACTGGTGCTCTTTGTCAGCACCTTCGTCACGCTGGGGATCGCTAATTGGCATTACATCATCTTCCTTCTTGGCTTTTGGTATTTGGGACATTGCCTTTCCTACCTCAACGGCTACTACCGCCACTACGGCGGCAATCCCGACGAGCCAATAGCGTGGGGCGTGAGCAGCTATGACAGGCTGTATAACTGGATCTGGTTCTACAACGGTTATCACGCCGAACATCATTCTCGACCTAAAGTGCATTGGGCACGCATGCAGGCCCTTCACGATCAAATTTCCGAACAGCAACGCGCTGCTGGTGTTCGCGTGATTAAGCCGCCACACGCTCTCGGCTTTCTTGATCCAAATCTGCAGTCCATCGGCGCGCGAACCGCCCCAATCTCAGGGTAGTTAACGCCGAGCATTGAACATATGTTCCTATGATGCGTCGATTGGTCATAGGCGTTGTTCTCGCGCTCGTCTCTATTTGTTCGCTCCATGCCCAGTCTGTAACCCCGGCGGCGCCCGGGAATCCAATCAAGGCCATCTATACGCCTCAGCCCGTCTATCAAGCCGAATGGGTGAAACGCGGACTCACGGGAAAAGGGGTCGTCCTAGTCACGATTGACAAAGAGACAGGCAAGGTTACCGGAGCGCAGATGCTGCAGAGCACTGGAAGCAAAGAACTGGATGGTTCGGCGCTTGAAGCTTATTCAAGGTGGCGTTTCGCGCCTGGTACCGTATCGCAACTTAAGATTCCAGTTGAATTCAGGAACCGCCCAAACCCGCAAACGTCTAAGCGAACGCCATCGCAGCCGGCAATCTTCTATCCTTTACTCATTTTCCTGGGTCTTGGCGCGCTAGTTATGGCGATTCTGAAGAAAAGGAAACACATCAGATGATCCTGTCCTATGAATTCATATACTCTGCGCTCAAGCCCCGAACAAAGTCGACACAAGGAGTTGGTCCGGTAAGCAACCTGGTCGATTCCCAATGAGCCACATAATGACGTAAACCATGCCAATACAAATCCAATATCAGCCTAACAACATCTGTGCCCTGCGCATTAGCGGCGTCTTGAAACGGGATGAATTCGCCGCCGCTCAGGACGAGTTAGCCTGCAAAATCGATGCCGGTGCAAAGCCGCGTCTGCTCGTAATCGGCGAAAATTTCGAGGGCTGGGAGCGCGGTGCCGATTGGAATGATCTCGATTTTCTTCTCTCTCATAGTGGCGAGATTGCGAAGATCGCTCTCGTGACAGAACCGCGCTGGGAGGTGCAGGCCCTCGCTTTTGCGGGGGCAGGAGTGCGGCGCGCACCGGTGAAAATTTTTCCGCCGAACGAACTCGCCCAGGCACAAGCGTGGCTGGCGACATAATTTGAGGTCGAAAGTAAAACGTGTCAGGTTTCAGCGATAAGGTTCAGACGGATCAGAAAACGCTAACGGGACGCAGATGGATTGAGCCGGTAACGGCCTTGATAATGGCACTGGCAACGGTCGGCACGGCATGGTGTTCATTTGAATCGGCATCGTGGACACGCCGCAGTAATCGGCTCATGAACGAATTCAACTCGTTGGAACGCCAAGCCGGACTTCTCAGCATCCAGGGAATGCAGGCGGCAAGCATACACGCTGCCATGTTTATGCAGTTGCTTGCCGCTCAGCAGGCCGGAAACGAGAAGCTGGCGATTTTTTATGCGGAGCGTTTTCCGCCCGATGTACGAAAAGCGTACGATGCCTGGCTGTCGCAAAAGCCATTCGAGAACCCGAATGCCGATCCGCATCCATTCGTCCCGAATCTCTACCAGATGCGGGGGACACAGGAAGCCGCTAAAGCCACCGCCGACGCTCTGGGCAAAGTAGAGGAAGCGCGAAACGACGGGAATGTTTCTGGGCAGTATCTCGCCAACACTGTTATGTTCGCGACGGTGCTTTTCTTCGCCAATGCCGCTGGAAAATTCCAGCAGGCCCGTGTCCGGATCGTATCATTCCTTTTTGCCGTTGGCGTCTTCGCCTTCGCAGTCGTGCGTATCGTACTGCTTCCCTTTTGATCCCCGAGGCGTACGCCAGCTTCTCGTTGTAATTACAACGTTCGGGGCGGCAGCAGGTAAAGCGTCATCGCGAAGATCAGGTACACCATCATCACCAGAACGCCGACGAACCAGGTTGACCGCCCACTGTTCGTCACAAGCGACGCGGTCAGCGTGGCGATGAAGATCATGGTCACCGCGCCGGGCCAGAATTGTAAGTCCATCGGGGTCGGCCCGAGGACGTAACTGAGCAGAACTAGCACTGGCGCGACGAAGAGCGCGATTTGGGACGCGCTCCCCAGTGAGATGCCCACGCTCAAATCCAGCCGGTTCTTGCGCGCCCCGGAAAACGCCGAGGCCATCTCGGCCGCCGCGCCGACCAGCGCCACAACAATGAAACCCACGAACGCCGCGGTCATGCCGAATGTCTCTGCTGCCTTCTGCACCGACTCGACGAAAACCTCGCTCACCAGTGCGATCAACACAGTGACGCCGGCTAGCGTGGCGAGGGCCAACCCGATCGGCCACGGGGCTTCGCTGGCCTCACCGGATTCCACGCTGGCAAACAGCTCGCGATGTGTCTTTAGCGAAAAGAGCATGCCGAGCGCATACGCGACGAGCAGGAGCACAGCCAGCCCCACGCTCAACTTCCCGATGATCGTCGCCGCCGCCGCCGCGTCGACTTTTGAGATGACCGAAGGAACCAACAACGCGACCGTGGCGAGAAAGAGCAGGCCCGCCTGCATGCGAGCGCTAACCCGGTTGTATTCCTGAAGGTGGTACTTGAGTCCGCCGAGGAAAAACGATGCGCCCAACATAAACAAGCTGTTGGTGACAATCGCCCCGGCAATGGACGCCTTTACTAGCGTGTACTGTCCTGCGCGCAAGGCGGTGAGCGCGATGACCAATTCCGTCAGGTTCCCCAGGGTGGCGTTAAGCAATCCACCCACAGCATCGCCCGTCTTGGCCGCCACCGATTCCGTCGCGTGACTGAGCAGCGCCGCCAGTGGGACGATGGCGAGGACCGACAGCACGAAGAGCATCGTGTGCGCTTCGGGTTTGAGTTTCTGTGTCGCCAGGACCACGGGCACAAATACCAGTAGCCAGAGCAACGGATTATGACGGAATTCCTGAAGAAGCTGTTTCACGCAGATTGCCTTCCAGTTTCCACGCCATTTCCCCGCCGTGAATAAGACCAAAGTCCGATAGGCGAAACGAGCCGAGATCGGTCAAGAGACGTAGTGGACAACGTGCTTTAGACCACGGAAGGAGTTCAGATGCCATTCGACAAATTTGACTTTGAAGAGATCACCAAAGAACGCCGTGAGTCCATCGCAAAAACGATTCGCACAGCTAGCGCGGACGAACTCAAAAAGCTGGGCGATCAAATATTTCCTTATGTAGAAGATCCATGGCGCGAAGCATTCTTTGGGTTTATCGCGCAGAACCCCGGCGCCACATTTCATTACGCCGTCACATCGGACGGCGGGCACATTGTTTACTGCCGCGAGAAAGACAAAGGCATCTGGTTTATCCCGGGAACCGGCAAAGGTCCATTGCAGGAACGTGGGCGACAAACCATGCGGCAAATGATCGAGA
The DNA here is from genome assembly GCA_003219175.1 of Verrucomicrobiota bacterium. Taxonomy (GTDB): domain Bacteria; phylum Verrucomicrobiota; class Verrucomicrobiia; order Chthoniobacterales; family UBA10450; genus AV69. The sequence goes on from QHPU01000107.1 coordinate 14,989, forward strand.
GACATCACTAGGCAGCGTTCTGGAGACTTCATCGAACAGAGAAAAGGAGAATGAATTGCGCGCACTTATCGAGAAAAAACAGCCTGCCGCACTGCCTTGACTCATTTCAAGCCACCGCCGCCTTTCGCCAATTATGAAAACCAGCAAAGTCATCGAGGCGGCACGCCGCCTCTCCAAGCCCTATCGTGTTACCAATGGAAAGAAATTTCGGCTCAAAGATGTCGATCCTTGCGACACTGGCGAGTTAAAGTCGGCGGATAAACCGCGCGCGAAAGAGGCGTTGCAAACCGGCATCATCGCGCTCGCGCAATTGCAGGATGTCCTCTACGCGCAGGATAACTGGTCGTTATTGCTGATCTTTCAAGCGATGGACGCGGCCGGCAAGGACGGCACAATCGGGCACGTAATGTCCGGTGTGAATCCGCAAGGGTGTCAGGTTTTCTCGTTCAAAGGACCGACAAGCGAAGACCTGGATCATGATTATCTCTGGCGTTGCGTGAAAGCGCTCCCGGAGCGCGGACGCATCGGTATTTTTAATCGCAGTTATTACGAGGAAACGCTCGTCGTGCGCGTGCATCCGGAGTTTCTCGCGCGGCAAAAAATCCCGGAGGAATGCGTGACCAAAAACATCTGGGACGACCGTTTCCAGGACATTCGCGCGTTCGAGCGCCATTTGAATCGGAACGGAACCGTTGTGCTGAAATTTTTCCTTCACGTCTCTAAAAAGGAGCAGCAAAAGCGCTTTCTGGAGCGGCTGGATAATCCGGACAAGAACTGGAAATTTTCCATGAACGATGCCAAAGAACGCAACTTCTGGGACGACTACATGGAAGCGTACGAGGAAACGATCAGGGAAACCGCAACCGAGAATGCGCCATGGTATGTGGTGCCCGCGGACAACAAATGGTTCACGCGCGTGATCGTGGCGGCGGCCATCATCGATGCGTTGGCTTCATTAAAGTTGGAGTATCCGAAAGTGAGCACGGCAAAGCAGAAGGAGCTGGCGCAGGTGAAGAAGGTATTGCTCGGCAGTAAGTGAGCACGATCAGCCCTA
>QHPU01000108.1 GCA_003219175.1 Verrucomicrobiota bacterium
ATCGGGGTCGCGAAACTGTGCCATCCAGCAAACCGGTGTCTCGGTTTTCGGAATGTCGAACGTGACATCACGCGATTTCAGTCTTTCGATCGTGGCGTCCATATCATCGACTTCAAATGCGATTGTTGTTCCATCGCGTGAAGGCTGCCAAGCCGGATGACAGCCGACACCGATGGTAGTGTCACCGAAATCATACTCGACCCACGCCCCTCCCATTTGGCTTCTGGCCGGCTTCAATTCCAATGTTTCCTGATAAAATTTGCGTGCGCGCTCGGCGTCAGAAACTGCAATAGCAACGAAAGCTACTTCTTTAATCATAAACAGGGTTCTTTCTCATTTTCTGGTTTCAATTTGTGAATCACAATGTTGTTGCCATCAGGGTCTCCGATGATTGCCATATGGCAGCACGGACTTTCGAATGGTTTGGTCGTAAAGGGTACTTTTCGATCCTTCACGTAGTTGATGGTCTCCTCTAAATCTTCTACTTCCAGGGCCGCTCCGGTTCCCTGATCCGACGGCACCCATTCCGGACCGACATTGGCGATGGCGAGGGTGTTATTGCCAAGCGAATATTCCACCCATTTTCCATCCATCATTTCGCCCGAAACTTTCAGGCGGAGGACGTTTTCATAAAATGCACGCGCCCGTTGCATGTCGGTAACGGGAATGGCGACGAAAGCGAGTCCGTTAATTTTCATCGCATTTTTGCTGCCTTAACGGCCTTCTCGGCTGCATCAGCTAGGTCATCTGCGGTGATCAACGCCAGACCGCTTTCCTTGAGCAACTGTTTGCCCTTCTTCACATTCGTCCCTTCCAGTCGCACAACCAATGGCACCGAGAGGTGCACCGTTTTGGCGGCGTTAATAATCCCCTGTGCGATCACGTCGCACTGCATGATTCCACCAAAAATATTGACCAAAATCGCCTCCACGTTTTTGTCCGCGATTAGAATCTTAAAAGCTTCCGTGACCTGCTCTTCGGTGGCACCCCCACCGACGTCGAGAAAGTTGGCGGGATTGCCGCCATAAAACTTGATAATGTCCATCGTCGCCATCGCGAGTCCGGCGCCATTAACGAGACAGGCAATATTTCCATCCAGTCCAATGTAATTGAGCCCGTGCTTTGATGCTTCCACCTCGCGCGGATCTTCCTCCGCAGTGTCGCGCATGGCTGCGACTTCCGGATGCCGATATAGTGCACTATCATCAAAGTTAAATTTTGCATCCAGGGCCAGCACTTCTCCCTTTGGAGTAACGACCAAGGGATTCACTTCCACCATCGAGCAATCGAGGCCAACGAATGCGCGATATAAGCCGTCGAATGACTTCGAGGCGGCTTTCAGTTGTGATGATTCAAACCGCAGCTCCTTCGCCAGTTTGCGTGTTTGAAATGGTTGCAAACCGGCCAGCGGGTTGATTGATTCGCGAATAATCTTTTCTGGTGATTTAGCGGCTACGGTTTCAATTTCAACGCCACCTGCGGTGCTCGCTACAATCAACGGTGCCGCGGTGGGCCGGTCGCGAATAATTGCAAAATAAATTTCCCGCACGATCTCGGCCGCCTCCGTCACCAGCACCTTGTTGACAACGCGACCAGTCGGTCCGGTCTGGTGAGTCACCAGCGTTTGTCCGAGCATTTTGCTCGCTTTTTCGCGCGCTTCCTCCGGCGTCTTGCAAACGTGCACCCCGCCTTTGAGTCCGTTCGCGAACGTCCCCTTCCCTCGCCCGCCGGCGTGAATCTGTGCTTTCACCACGACTTCGGCCGGCGCGAGCGCGCGTGCGATCTGTTCTGCTTCCTCCGGCGAGGAAGCGACCTTGCCACGCGTTGTCGCCACTCCGAATTTCTCCAGTAATTCCTTGGCCTGATATTCGTGAATGTTCATCGCGGGCGAAGCACGACTAAGCGCGGAACTTTAACGCAAGCAATCGAATTTCTTCTCGATCGGTTATGATGAACGCACGAAAGGGTGTTCGTCGGTTTAGCCGAAAAAGAACTTTTCATTTTTGATTCCTCCGCCTAATTGCGTCGATCAAAAAGATCCATTTATGAAATCAGTCTTCGTCATCGTTTCGATTCTGCTCGTCCCTGGTCTCTCCGTACGTGCGGCAACAGAACAGGAAAAGGCGTTTATCGAAAAATACAAAACCGCCCTCGAGACGAAAGACACGGCAACATTGCAGTCGTGCCTCTACACCACGAGCGCCGATCCGATGATCGTCGGCTTTTACAAAATGATGCAGTCGAATGGCGTGGGCGACAAAGTCTCCAAGATCGACTTGGTGGATCTGACACCGGATGAGGTAAAAAAGGCAACCATGCCGCAGGATGGTCCTGGCGGAAAGGTTTGCCTCAATCTCGAACCGACGAAGAAACTCGTGATCGTGATTGAAAAGAAAGACGAGAACGGCAGCTCGACCAATACCACGGAGAATTTCATTGCCGAGAAAGACGGAAAATTTGTCATCCCCGTGCCTGGTCCCTGCAAGTAGCGCGCAAAATTGAATCTCACCGTCTCGGTCATCGTACGCACGGTGCGGCGCGCGCAACGTCTGCGCGAATGCCTGCAAACTTTGGCCGCGCAAACCTACCGGGAGTTCGAGCTCGTGCTGGTGAATATGAACGAGAGTCCGATGACGTCGATCGTTGAGGAAATGCGGACGCACCTTCCCATTGTCCGTCATCTTCGGCTAAAACGTGCGTGCTCGCGTCCGGCGGCGCTAAATCGCGGGATCGAATCGGCCAGGGGCCGGCTCATCACTATTTTGGACGATGAAATCTGTGGGAACCCGATCATCTTGGGAATATTGTTGGCAATTTCAAAGGCGCCGACCTTGCCTATACCGGCGTTCGCATCCAAACCCTGACTCCTGACGGTAAACTCATGCAGCAGCAAACCCACTACCTTCCTTTCGACTTCAACCGATTGCTCGAAGCCAACTTCATCTTCACCGTTGCCACGGCCTTTCGTCGTGCGCTCTGGGACGAAGTTGGCCGATACGACGAGGGGTTCCCCGTCTATGAAGACTGGGAATTCTTGATTCGGGCGACGCATCAGCGTGAGGTTCGTGCCTTGACGACTTACAGCGCCATTTCTCGTGCCTTCACCGGCGACATTCATTTGCGTGAGCACTCGGCGAACGAGCCCGATGAATGTGCCCGCTGCCGCACCGCGCTACAGTGGAAACACCGGCATTTGCGCAACCAGGCCGGTCCATGATTTCAATGTGCGTTTGCTGGCACAATGGTGGTGGCAAAATCATTTCGGTGTTTCGCGCACATGACAACAAGTCCGCCATCGACTAATCCGATCACGCGTCTGATGATTTTCGGTCATCCCGCGCATGAGCTTGCACTCTTCGGGTTCTTGCAGCGTTTTCGGCTCCAGATCGTCATCATTACCGATGGTGGCGGCAAAGAACGGATTCGACAATCGCGCACCGGCCTCGAGTCAATCGGACTCGAAGCAACCTATCTGGAGTTTGCCGAGAATGATTTCTATGCTGCTCTGCTCCGTCGCGATATTTCCTTTTTCGAAGCTGTTTCCGAATCGCTTTCTCCCGAGATCGCAGCATCCCAACCTGATCAGATCTTCTGCGACGCCGTGGAATTCTACAATCCGGTGCATGACATCACTCTGCCCCTGGTGTTGCGCGCCTTGACGGCGGCACCGCGAGCGGAAGTATTTGAAGTGCCACTAGTTTATCAAACAATTGCGACAGGCGAGCACTATGAAATCCAACGCCTGCCGCCTGCATCCGGCCGGTGTCCCTTTCGATATCATTTAACTTCGCAGGAGTTGCGCGCCAAAATTCACGCGCGTGACGAAATTTACCTGACCCTGCGCGATCAAGTCGGACCGGAATTCTCAGCGGCGCCGGTCGAACATCTTGCCATCGAAGAAACAGCTCCTGCCGGAGACCCGTTGGCCTGGCCGCATGCCACCGGATGTGAGCTTCGTTATGAATGGCGCGCCTGCTTGCTGAAAGAACAGGGCGTCATCGACGAAATTATTACTCGCGCCGGCCACTTCATCCCAACCGTGCAGGGGCTGCTGGCTCATCGCTCGGCTCCATTGGAAGCGCTGGCGAAAGATTAGCAGACAACACAGCCGTTTTCTTAGTCTCGATGCTGTAGCGCCCGAACGCACGCTTGCAAAGCCATTCCGCATCGAAATGATACCGAAGACAATGCCAACTCTCACAGAACAGATCAATCATGCGCTCAGCGATGGAAAATTGCGCACCGATGCTACCGAACACATTCGCAAGACTTTAGCTGGTGCCGAGAGTGAATTCGTCGCCTCCGTGATCGGCGAATTGATCGAAGAAAACGAGTGGGAGGAACTGAACGATCGCTTTTACAAAACCCTCACCTTTGGAACGGGAGGCTTGCGTGGACGCACTATCGGGAAAGTCGTGACTAAAGCAGAGCTTGGGACGCCGAACGCTCTCGGTCGCCCTGAGTTTCCTTGTGTTGGCACAAACGCGATGAACTATTTCAATGTCGCGCGCGCCACCCGCGGATTAGTAAGTTACGTCCGGAAATGGCGTGCAAAAAATGCCACTACCGGCCGGTCGAAAATTGTCATCGCGTATGATACTCGGCATTTCTCGAGAGAATTTGCCCAGCTTGCGGCAGAAACCGCCGCGACTCAGGGATGTAACGCCGTTGTCTTTGAAGGCCCTCGGTCGACTCCGGAACTTTCCTTTGCTGTCCGCTATTTGAAGGCCGATGCCGGCGTTGTCATCACCGCCAGCCACAATCCGCCACATGACAACGGTTACAAAGTTTACTTCAGCGATGGTGCGCAGGTAGTCGAACCGCACGCCAGCGGGATCATCGCCGAAGTGAATTCTAACGAAGGGACTCGCTCCCGCACGTCCAAAGACTCGCCAGCAGATGAGCGCGGCGAAATCATGATCGTCGGTGAAGAAGTCGATCGGGCCTGTATGGAACGACTCGAAACCCTGGTTCTGGATCCCGAAGTAATCGCCAAGGCTCGTGATTTGAAGATTGTTTACACTCCGATTCATGGAACCGGCAGCATCATCGTTAAGCCGATGTTGCGAAAGCTCGGCGTGAACTTTTGCGTTGTTCCGGAGCAGGACCAAATGGATGGCCGCTTTCCAACGGTGAAATCGCCAAATCCGGAAAATGCCGAGGCGTTGAAATTAGGCATCGCCCTTGCGCAAAAGGAAAAAGCCGACCTCGTCGCCGCGACCGACCCGGATTGCGATCGCCTCGGCGTAGCCGTGCGGACAGGGTCGGGCGTAATGAAATTACTGAGCGGAAATCAAATTGGTTCGGTGCTGGTGTGGTACCGTGCGAAAACGTTTTTCGATCGAGGAATTTTGAACAAGGAGAATGCACATCGCGGCGTCATCATCAAGACTTTCGTCACTAGCGACCTGCAGAAAGTGATCGCGGAAAAATTTGGATTGCGCTGTATCGATACGCTCACTGGGTTCAAATATAATGGCGCGAAACTGAATAAGTACGAGCAAGAAACGGCCACACCGAATTACCGGGAGCTGTCGGAGGAAGAAACGCGCAAGCTGCGATTGCAAAAATCGTCGTTCTACGTTTTCGGCAGCGAAGAAAGCTACGGCTACAGCGGCGCCGATTTCGTGCACGACAAGGATGCGAACGCTGCCGTGATCATGTTTTGCGAAGTCGCAGCTTACGCCAAATCGAAGGGAATGACTTTGGATGAATTGCTTGACGAAATTTTCCGCGAGTTCGGTTACTTTGAAGAAAAGAATCACTCGATCTATTTCGAAGGCGCAGATGGGGCGGAGAAGATTCGCCGGCTGCTGATTTCTTATGATGAAAATCCACCGCGCCAGATGCTGGATAGCGCGGTCGTTCGCGTCCGAAATTTCGAAAAGGAGAGGATTTTCGACGTCGAGGGCGACGAAATTCCGAAAGAGAAGATGTTGATTTTCGAGCTGGCGGACAAAACGCGTATCGCGGTGCGGGGATCAGGAACCGAACCCAAGATCAAGTACTACTTGTTTGGCGCGCGACTGCCATCGAATGGAAAATTGTCGCGTGAAGAATTGACGCGGGCCCGAGCGGAAATTGATCAGAGACTCGTTGCTCTTTGGGATTGGTTGCGTCAGGACGCGGAGCAGCGGATCGCCGAAAACATGGAGTGATGGAGTGTTGCAGTAATGGAATAGGTGGCGCTTTCGCTCATTTTTCATTACGCCCACCCTGGTACTCCGGTTCCGTTGGTGCTGTTGGTCGCACCTTGATTATTTGCCGGATTCGCGCCAAGAGTTGCGGCGTGGGACGGGAAATTCAATTAAGCGGTGGCGAGATCACAATCTTAAAAGCAATCGGCCTCAGCGGCACCACCGTGCCAGGAAAATTCCTAATTGATAAGATCGAAGAAGTGGAGGCGGGGGAATTTATCGATACTCTCGGAGGTTTGCTGGCGATGGGTTATCTTCTCGCGACCAAAGTGAATATTAAAACGCTGGCGGACGTAGAACGCACTTCTTTTCGCGTCAATCCATCGTATGCGCACGACCTCAAGGATGCGCTTGATCCATATCGCCGCCGTGAGCAGGAGAAACATCGGCGACGTCGTCGCGGTTGAAGTGAAAAGGCGATTGCCACGACTCTGGCCGTGGCTGACAGCGATCATCAGTGGCCTGCTAGCCGCGGCTGCATTCCCACCATTCGACCAAACCTGGCTCATCTGGCTCGCTTTGGTACCGCTGTGCGGGACGATTTTATTTCCGGGCGAAGACGCGAAGCGTCCCTGGCTGCGTGATCTCGTACTTGGATACGTCGCCGGACTCGCATTTTTCTGGATGTGTTTTTTTTGGATTACGACCGTCTCCGCCCTCGGCTGGTTCGTCCTGCAATTTTATCTCGGTCTTTATTTCGCCGTTTGGGCATGGTTTTGCGGACTGATGCGACCGCGGGCACACAAAATCATCGCGCGCGATAAGTGGAGCGAGATGCTCGCGCGGGCCAGGCCCGAAACAACACCGGCCGGCTCGCCGTGGCTTAGCTCCGGCCACAATCTCTTTCTCGCACTGTGTCTCGCGGCCGCGTGGGTTGGGTTGGAATGGGTACGCGGCTGGCTAATCACCGGCTTCGGCTGGAATGGGCTTGGCGTCGCCTTACATCGGACGTGGCCACTAATTCAGATCGCGGAATTTACCGGAGTCGCAGGCGTCACGTTCCTCGTGGCATTTTGCAACGTCATCCTCACCACCACCGCCCGGCGAATTTGGGAGGAAACTCGCGCTCGCGCGATGCGACCCCACTTTGATTTAACGCTGACCCTGGTCGGCCTGGTGGCGGTATTCACATGGGGGCTGATGGCAGTGCAAACGCGGGCGCCGTCGCAGCCCTTGCACGTCGCTTTGGTGCAGGCAAGCGTACCGCGCGCGGAAAAATTCGATCTCCGCTATAAACAAACAATCTTCGATAAGTTCAATCGGTTGAGCAAAGTAGCGCTCGCGTCAGCATCCGGCATCGATCTTATGGTTTGGCCCGAAAGTTCCATGCCGGCACCTGTCCTTGCGGATCAGGAAACGCTTGATTTCGTCAGCCAGATTGCCATTTCGAACAGAGTAGACTTGCTCCTTGGCGCAATCGATGAAGAACCGAATCAGGTTTACAACGCCGCTCTTTTGTTTCGGCCGGAAGGCAATCCCCAGCTTTATCGCAAGGTGCACCTCGTGCCCTTCGGCGAATATGTGCCCTTCCGCCATTCCTTCCCACTCTTTGCCGCAATTGTCGGCGACCAAGTCCCGGAGGACTTCGACGTCGGCAACGAATTCACCGTCTTTCACCTTTCCAATAACCACGGCAAAGTCGCGCCGCTAATTTGTTTCGAAGACACCATCGGTGAGCTGACACGGCAATTCGTTCTCCGAGGAGCGGATTTTTTCGCTAACGTCACCAATGACGGATGGTTTCTGCGCTCCAGCGGCTCACGTCAGCATCTGGCCAACGCCATTTTCCGTTGTGTGGAAAATCGTCGACCCATGGTGCGTGCTGCCAACACCGGCGTCACCTGTTTCGTTAACGAATTTGGTCGAGTCACCCAAGTCTTACGCGATGATCAAGGCAGCATCTTCGAAGAAGGATCTCTCATCGGCGAAATCAACATTGCCACCGCACCATCGCGCACCTTTTACGCGCAACATGGCGAACTTTTTGCCAAAGCGTGCGTTGCCCTCTCGCTCGCAATTTTTTTCGCCAAGCTGTTGAGAGCACGATTTGCGCTGCTTCTTCCGGTTGATCAGCTTCTCGAGCTCTGGCCGGATGAATTTCGGGGCGTCCGCCTGGGCGCCCTGCTCCATCCCGCTTCCGTTAACTCCAAGCTGGAACACTCCGCCCGAATTCTCGAACGGGAAAATGGGCGACTATTTCACTTGCGTGCCTTGTTTGGTCCGCAACACGGCTATTGCGGCGAAACCCAAGACAACATGGTTGAATGGCGAAGTTATGAACATCCTCAACTCCGTATTCCGGTTTACAGCTTGTATGGCGAACACCGCGAACCGACACGCGAGATCTTACATGATCTCGATCTGTTGCTCATCGACCTGCAGGATGTGGGCGCACGTTACTACACTTTTGTTTGGACAATGTATCTGGCAATGCGCGCCTGCGAACGCGAGAAGATTAGCGTTGTCATTCTCGATCGGCCAAACCCGATTAATGGCGTGGAAATTGAAGGTCCGAAACTGAATCCGGAGTACCGTTCCTTTGTCGGAATGCATCCAATCCCGATCCGTCACGGCAAAACCATCGGTGAGCTCGCGGTCCAATTTCGCAACGAATGCTTTCCCACATGCGCGCTCACCGTTCTGCCGATGAAAAATTGGGACCGTGCAATGTGGTTCGATCAAACTGGTCTGCCCTGGGTAATGCCTTCCCCCAATATGCCGACACTCACTACTGCAACGGTTTATCCCGGAATGTGTTTGCTCGAAGGCACCAATGTTTCCGAGGGACGCGGCACCACCCGACCATTCGAAATTTTCGGCGCGCCGTGGATTGACCCGGAAAAACTCTGTCGCGAATTAAACGGCCTCAAACTCCCGGGCACACATTTTCGTGAGATGTTTTTCCAGCCGACGTTCCACAAATTCTCCGGCCAACTCTGCGGTGGTGCACAATTGCACGTGACCAACCGCAACGCTTTTCGTCCATTCGAGATGGGGGTTGAAGTCATACGCTGTATTCGGCGGATCTACGCGAATCATTTTCGGTGGAAGTCGCCACCCTACGAATACGAATACAAAAAGTTGCCGATCGAGGTGTTACTCGGCGGACCGGTGACGGATTTTTTCTCCGAATGATCGCGCCTCGGAGGGACGCGCTCTGTAAACGCCAGTCCGGCTCGGACCGCCCAAACTTTGGCTGCCGTCACCACGCCCCCTTCCAAGTTTTGTTAATCGCGCTCAGCGCTATTAACGCCGTTGCAGAAAATCCCGAGATGGCGATGGACAAAATGACGGATGAGGAGCTGCGGACTTTCCGCGATCAGAAGATTATCGAACTACGCGCGCATAGACAGCAGTTTCATCCGGAACAAACGGCAGATAGGATTACGTACCCGCGCATTTTCTTCTGTACGATTTACTACACTCCCAAGGAATCGGGCTTCACGACCGAGCGCGGGTTTGATGCCACACCCATTACGGCCGCCGGATTACACGGCCACAAATACCCACGCGACTTTCTATTGGCGGTGAAGAAAGAGGGCTTCGGCCGGATTAACCAACCAGTTGATGCCCGAAATTACATTCGATGGACGGGCGACAGCCGATACGCATTTGCTGATGCGCCTATCGGACGTCGTGGTGAAGTGCTGGTTCCGCGTCGTTCCTGTGCGATTTCGTCGCACAACAAGTTTTTGCATCAGCACACGCAGCTTCGGATCAAGTCCCAAACCGTCAACGACGAAACGGGAAGTGATGAATGGTTCGTTTGTGATACCGGCCCTGGTGTCCATCCGCTGCAAATCGATTTGTACTGGGGTGAGGACGAGCCACGCGGCGCAGTCGGACGCCAGCGTGCGCGACCGCTGGGGACCTGGATGGAATACGCGTTTGAGGTTGAAGTGACGGCAATACGCTGACTGCAGGTGAATTGTAGAAGGGCTTGTGCCAAGCGCCTGTTATGCGTTATTCGGCGCTTGGTACAAGCGCCGCTACAACTCGCGACTCTGCTCTTCATTGCCTGCGTCAGTAGTTCTCTCGCCTACGGCCCGCTCGGTCACGAAATCGTCGGTGCCATTGCTGACCGCAAACTCGCTGGAACGCCAACAGCAGAAAAGATCAAAGTTCTTCTCGATGGCATTTCGCTCGAGCGCGCTTCGCTGATTGCCGATGACATCAAGAGCTGGGACAAGCGCGAACCTGATGATGCCCGTGGAATCCATTTCCGCGATCATCCAAAGATCGAACAACAGCTGCACGATTTTTGGAATGCGAATCCGCCCAGCCCGGATGCGAGCGATGCCACACCGTCGCATCACTGGATGCATTACACCGATGTGCCGGTCCTGAATGCTGAAAGATATGGCGACGGCAAGGCTGGGCGCGGCAACTGGGACGTGGTGCACACCATTCCTTACTGCATCGGGGTTTTGCGTGGCGATATTGCCGAAGATAACCCGCGCAAAATTACGAAAACGATTGCGCTCATCCTGCTGGTGCATTGCGTCGGCGACATCCATCAGCCACTGCATGTCGGCGCCGAATATTTCAATGAGACGGGTGAGCCCATCGATCCTGCCCATGCGATTAGTTTGGGCGACGAAGGTGGAAACTCCTTGAGCCTGGTGCAGAATGCGACGCCGAACCGGCCACGACATTATTATCACTCCTTCCATGCCTATTGGGACTTGGATGCCGTCCGCAACCTGACTATCGGAACACCCGACGAAGTCCCGAAGGAACAGCATCAAAGTGTTTACGCGCCGGCAAAAGAAAAATTGGTCGCGAACTTCATCGCGAATGAGCCGAAGAATTGGGCCACGTCCGGCGATCCAAAAACCTGGGCCGAGCAATGGGCTAACGAGATTTTGCCAATCGCGCGCGAAGCTCACACTCGCGTCCGATTCCAGCACGTCCATCGTGAAGAAAAAGACGGCCGTGCTTTCGCCAAAGGCGAGGCTCACGAGATCGGGACCGGTTACCTCGACTGGTCAACGCAAGTAGTCGGCGACGAATTGCACAAAGCTGGCTGGCGCTTGGCGGAGTTACTCCAGAAAGTTTTGTAGCCGTGTCTCTGTGAGACGCGATTCGACCATTCAAAAAGCCGGAGATTTGCCGGCGTGTTCTCGAATCTTTGGAATGCGAAAAAGAGTCAGCTCTTTTTCGTCATTGCTTTGTCGCACTCAGATTTCAGTTGCGCGTATTGATCAGCAGAAAGGATGGACTTGGCTTTTTTCATGAACACCGCCCGACTTTCCTTGGTGCACCCGTCCTTCATGCACTCCTTCTGCCATGCCGTCAGTTTCGTATTCTGGTCGGTCGTCAGATTCAGACTCGCCAGGTTCATGCAACTCGCGCTGCTATTCGAGGCTTGCATGTCTTTGCTGCAACAGCCTTTCCCGCCGGCAAAGGACGTGCCTGCCACCAATATTCCCGCTGCCAATACCGCTAAATTGGTTTTGATCATGTCCATGAGATAGCAGCGGAAGCGACGTCGTTCAATTTCAGCGTCTAGAGACAACTGTTCCTTGAACTAGCGGACGCTGAATTCGATGGCACCGTTTTTGGCATCCGCCACGATTCTCTGTCCTTCTCCGATTTTGCCTTCAAGAATACTCATACTCAATGGGTCAAGCAGACCGCGCTGGATGGCGCGTTTCAGCGGCCGCGCCCCATAAACCGGATCATAACCTTCGCGCGCAATTAGTGTCTTGGCCGAGTCAGTCAAATCCAGCCTGATGTTCTGCTGCGCCAAGCGTTTCGTTAGACGGGCCAACTGAATCTCGACAATTTTCTTCAAATCCTCTTCGCTCAGTCGCTCGAAGATGATAATCTCATCGACTCGATTCAAAAACTCCGGACGAAAATGCGCGCGCAACGCGTCCATCACCAGTCGTCTGCGATTTTCGCTCGATTCTTCTTCAGTGATGTACTGCGAGCCAATGTTCGAAGTCATGATGATGACCGTGTTCTTGAAATCAACCGTTCTCCCCTGCCCGTCCGTGATGCGGCCATCGTCGAGCACTTGCAGCAAAACGTTAAACACGTCCGGATGCGCTTTTTCGATTTCGTCGAATAACACGACCGAATAGGGCTTGCGTCGGACTGCCTCCGAAAGTTGTCCGCCTTCTTCGTAGCCGACGTAACCCGGCGGAGCGCCGATCAATCGCGCCACAGTGTGTTTCTCCATGTACTCGCTCATGTCGATCCGGATCATCGCGTTCTCGTCATCGAACAAAAATTCCGCTAGCGCGCGTGACAGCTCCGTCTTACCGACACCGGTCGGCCCGAGAAAAATGAATGAACCGAGCGGACGATTCGGATCTTGCAATCCGGCGCGCGCACGCCGGACGGCGTTCGCTACTGCTTTGATCGCTTCCTCTTGATCGACCACGCGCTGGTGCAAATGCTCCTCGAGTCGCACTAGTTTCGCCCGTTCACCTTCCTGCAAACGGGACACCGGAATGCCCGTCCAGCTTGAAACAACCTGCGCGATATCTTCTTCGGTTACTTCTTCGCGGAGAAGTCTTCGTTTGGGAGCGGTCTTGGCGCTTTGTTTGGTCGCTTCCGCCAGCTTCTTTTCCAGCTCTGGAATCCTTCCATACTGAATCTCGCTCGCTTTCGCGAGTTCGCCGCGCCGTTGCGCGCGCTCCAGTTCCGTCCGCAACTGATCGAGCTCTTCTTTCAGCTTTGCCTGCTCGTTAATTTGCGCTTTTTCCTTTTGCCATTCCGCCTTGAGTGCACTCGATTTTTCCTTCAACCCAGCCAGTTCTTTTTCGAGTTTCTTGAGCCGCTCTTTGCTGGCCGCATCCTTTTCCTTCTTCAGCGCCTGCCGCTCCATCTCGTGCTGCATGATCTCGCGTTCGATCACGTCGATTTCCGTGGGCATGGAATCGAGCTCGATTTTCAGGCGGGATGCCGATTCGTCGACCAAATCGACCGCTTTATCCGGTAAAAACCGGTCGCTGATGTAGCGATGCGACAAGACCGCAGCGGCCACCAGTGCGGCATCGGTGATACGCACGCCGTGATGCACTTCATCCAGCGTGGTCGCGCCGATGGTGCGCAACTCGCCGCGTGCCAACATTGGCTTAAGCATGTTGGAGGCATCGACCGATCCTTCCGCCGCACCCGCACCGACGATGGTGTGCAGCTCATCGATGAAGAGGATGATTTCGCCTTGCGAATCGGTCACCTCTTTCAAAAATGCTTTCAGCCGATCTTCGAATTCGCCGCGAAACTTTGCGCCCGCCACCATCGCTCCGATGTCCATCGCAATGATGCGTTTGTTTTTCAGTGACTCCGGGACATCGCCAGAAACGATCCGACGCGCCAATCCTTCGACGATCGCAGTTTTGCCCACGCCGGGCTCGCCGATTAATACCGGATTGTTTTTGGTCCGGCGCGAAAGAACCTGCATGACCCGGCGAATTTCATTGTCGCGCCCGATGACCGGATCGATTTTCCCGCGTCGTGCCAGTTGCGTGAGGTCGCGTCCATATTTTTCCAACGTCTGATATTTTCCCTCCGGATTTTGATCGGTGACGCGTTGCGAACCGCGCACCTGCTGCAAACCCTGTATGATCTTGTCGCGGGTCCCACCCAGATCCTTCAGGGCTTTTGCCGCCGAATTGTTTTCGCCCGCGAGAGCGAGCAGATAATGCTCAGCGCTCACGTATTCGTCTTTCAACTTCGACATCTCACTCTCGGCGGAATCAAGCGTGCGACGCAGGTCATTTGAAATGCGCAAATCAGAAACCGCGCCACTCACTTTTGGCCTGCTTGCTAAATCGGTTTCGAGTCGCGACCGCAACGAACCGGGTGACACTCCAATTTTCTCCAGTAACGGCCGGGTCACGCCTTCGCCCTGATCAAGCAGTGCGAGCAGAAAATGCTCATTGCCTATTTCCGGGCTTTGCGTGCGCGAGGCACTATCCTCCGCGCTTTGCAGCGCCTCCTGCATCTTTTGGGTGAATCGGTCGATGCGCATGCCTCCAAATTAATGAACGACGCGGCGGAGGCAATTGCGCACGCGATGGATCGTGTAGCCGGCCCTGTAGCATCCCAAGCGCTGTAGCGTCCGCTGTCCTCAGCGGATTTCACTGATTGTCCCGAGAGGGCGGCCTCTACAATTGCAACGGCTTAAAACTTCCCACTTCAGGGAATCATTCGTTCCATTAACTCTCGAGAGTTCTTTCCTTGCGGAAAGGCGTGGACGAATTCCGGTTTCTCCTTCAAAGTGGCTGTCGTTTCACATGACAAAAGACACGCAAAAAGCTCTGGCAATTATCATCGCGTCCCTGGGGGTGCTGGTAGGCTTGTTGTTCTGGGCCAATCATCTCCGGCCGCATCCGTAAAAGCCGCGCCGGCGTTGACGCGATTGCTACTGGGTCGCGCCACAGGTATCTGTCTTTGCCCATGAGTACTGACGTGCCCGGATCCCGACGACAAATGCTCGCGCTTCTGCATGCCGGACCCTTCCGCCGTTACATCATTGGCTCGCTCATTTCCGACAGCGGCACCTGGATGCAGTGGATGGCACAAGGCTATGTCATGAGCACGTTGACCGACAGCGCGTTCATGATCGGGTTGGCGACCTTTGCCACAGGTGTAGCAACAATTATTTTTACTCCGGCGGGCGGATCAGCCGCGGATCGTTCGGACAAGCGCAAGATTCTGATTGCGACTCAAGTTGCGCAAATCTTGTTCGCGCTCGCCATGGGGTGGCTCGTCCAAAGCCACCAAATCCACATGTGGCACATGATAGTTTTCGGGAGCTTACTCGGAATCGCGATTGGTTTTGAAATGCCCGCCATCTCGGCGCTCGTTCCGGAATTGGTCAAGCGCGAGGAAATCGCTTCTGCCGTCGCACTGGATCGTTCAGTTTTTCACGGATCACGACTTATTGGACCTTCGGTCGCCGGTATTTTGGTCGGTTGGTGGGGAGCAGCATCAGCCTTTTTCGCCAACGCGATCTCCTTTGTTGCGCTTATCATCGCGCTCGTTTCGCTTCCAAAACGCCCGACCGGCACAGCTGAGGAAGAAGCGCAGCGGCATACCGGTTTTGGCGAAGGTATTCGCTACGTCCGATCCAATCGCATTATCATCTCGATGATCATGCTCATTGCCCTCAACACCATTTTCATTTTTCCCGTCATCTCGCCGGCAATGCTGCCACTCTACGTCCGAAACATTCTCCACCTCGGACCGCAGGAACTCGGCTGGCTGATGGCGGTGAGCGGAACCGGAGCATTTTTTGGTGCTGTCGGTTTGCTTACGGTCGAACGTGAACGGCGACTGAAATTCATGAGCTTCAATGTAGTCGCCATTGCCGCCGGCGTTTTCTGCATGTCACGCTCGCACAGTTTTCTTTTCACCGCGTTGGCAATGGGTCTTGTCGCCATCGCCCTTTCGATGAATTTCGGCTTGGCCAATACCATCGTGCAGGAACATGCACCGCCGCCGCTGCGCGGGCGTGTCTCGGCTGTTTTCGGTATGAGCTTTTTTGGGTTGATGCCGATCGGAGGATTGGTGGTTCCGGGCGTTTCGGATTTGATCGGCATGCCTACTGCCCTCGCCGCGGCATCCATCATTTATGGAATCGCGGCCGTCTACGTTTTAAGCATCGCCGGCCGACATGTCTGCGATCGACCCGAAACTCCCATCCCGGATTCCGAAATGGCGCCAGTCGCCTGATCAGTCGCCTGGCCGATGATTGCGTTCTCCACCTGTTGGAATTCAGGACGTCACACTTCGGGCGAGCAAATGCTGCGCGAGATTCAGGCACTTGGATTCGATCTGATCGAATTGGGACACGGCATTCGCATTTCACTCATGCCTGGAATTCAAAAAATGTTTGATGCCGGCGAAGTACGAATCAGCAGCTTGCACAATTTCTGTCCATTGCCGGTCGAAATCATGAGCGCGTCACCCGATTGCTACGAATTTTCCGCTGCTGGAAAACGCGAGCGCGATCGGGCCGTGAAACAGACACTGCAAACTCTCGATTTTGCGGTGCGATTGAACGCTCCGTTTGTCGTGCTGCACTGCGGCTCGATCTCGATGAACCCGATCACCGATGAATTAATTGCGCTGGCGCAGAACGGCGGATTGCTTTCGCGCAAATATGTTCGAAAAAAAATCGACGCCGTGCGGACGCGTGAGGAGGCGGCGCCGGCGCATCTCGCCCGGGTGAAGGAATGCCTCAAGCCGATCGTTGAACGGGCGGTGGAAAAGAATGTTCGCCTCGGGATCGAGGGGCGACGTGGTTATGAAGAGATCCCGTCGGAACGGGAGATACCACCATTGCTCGACGAAATCGCCGCGTCGCACGTCGGTTATTGGCACGACATGGGACATATCCAAATTAAGGAAAATCTTAGATTTCTCGATCATGCCGAATGGCTTAGGGCGATCGCTCCGCGGACGATCGGCTGTCACATGCAGGACGTGAACTGGCCCGGACAAGACCACCAGCCGCCTTTTCTCGGCGATATGAGATTGGAGCCTCTCACCCGGCTGTTACCGAACAATTGCCAGATCGTCTGGGAGCTCAGCCCTCGTTTATCGTCGGAGGAAATCACCCAGTCGCGTGCAATCTGGAAGGAACGCTTCGGCGAATGAAAAAAATCCTGATCACTGCTCTCCAAATTGCCGTCACCGTTGGCATGTTGATCTGGGTTTTTCACGATCCGCATCAGCGAGCCAAAATGGCCGAGGCGCTTCGCACCGCTGATTATCGCTGGGTAATCGTCGGAATATTCTCCTATTTATTCGTGGAAATTTTTGCCGCGCTTCGCTGGCAAGTCTTGCTCAGGGTCCAAAACATTCACCTCAGTTTTCCACGAATCGCCGGGTTGTTTCTGATCGGCATGTTTTACAATCAATTCCTGCCCGGTGGAACCGGAGGCGATATTATTAAGAGCTATCTTTTGCTCAAAGAAACCCCGGATAAAAAAGCGGGCGCGTTGCTCGCGGTTGTCTTCGACCGTCTCATCGGTCTTGTGGCGCTGGTAGCGATTACCGTGACCCTGATCAGCCTGCGTTTCGACATCTTGTCAAAGACTCCGGAAACGCGACGATTGCTTTGGATACTGCTGTTTCTTCTGGGCAGCTCGATCACTGCCCTGCTCACCAGTTTCATCGTCAGTGGCTTCAATCTTTTCCATTGGTTGCCTCACAAATTTCCCGGACGCGAAAAATTGATTGAGGTTTCTGCGGCTTATCATCTTTATGCCCGACATTGGATCGCTACCTTCGTCGCGTTCGGTGCGTCTTTGGGAGCGCACCTCGCCACCTTCACCACTTTCCTTTGCGTAGCCTACGCATTTGACGTGCCTTCGGCGTTTCCGGAAGGAGTGAAAGTGCTCGATTTCTTCGCCGTCTTGCCGATCGAACGCACCATTACCGCCCTGCCGATTAGCTTCGCCGGTCTCGGTCTGCGCGAACAAATCTTGCAGGTCATGCTGCACAATGTTTGTCGTGCCTCTGTCGCGGTTTCCAAGCTCATCGGGACCATGGGGTTCCTGATAATATTTTTCTGCTGCGTCCCCGGGGGCATCGTTTACTTCTTTTACAAGCCGAGCGGCGAAACTCGCCACGTGCGCATGCGTGAAATGCAAACCGAAATGGCAACGCTTGAGCATGAAATCAGCGAGTCGGAGTAGGAATGTGGGAAGGGCTGGAGCGTCTCGACCTTTCGTGGCCGTCACCTTCGCGATGACGGCGGATGGCAAAGTCACGACAAAAAATTATTCCGCGGTCGATTTCACTTCCCGAGAAGACAAAGCGCATCTCATTCGACAACGCGCGCTAGGCGATGCGGTTCTTGTCGGCCACGGAACAATTGAGAACGACAATGTGCGATTGGGAATTCCGCGGGAGGACTTACGCCAGGAACGAATGGCCCGCGGACAGCCTCCGTATCCAATTCGGGTGATTGTTTCCAATAAGGGCCGGATCAATCCCAAGCTGAATATTTTCGAGACTGACTTCGGCCCCATCACAATTTTCTCCACGACGCGGATGCCTCGTCATACGCGACAACAACTGCGCAAGAAAGCGACGCTTTATCTAAGCCAGGCGAGGCGCGTTGATCTACGCTGGATGCTGCAGGAGTTGCGCTACGACTTTAAGGTGAAACATGTCGCCTGTGAAGGCGGACCGGCGCTGTTTCGTTCATTGCTAGAACAGGGGCTTGTTGATCAGTTGAATCTGACGGTCGCGCCATTTCTTTTTGGCGGAAAAAACGCTCCGACCCTGATCGGTACGGGTATGGATTTTCTTCCGCGCAGCGTTCGCTGTTCGTTGCAGGACATGAAAGTCGTCGGCGACGAATGTTTCCTGACTTATCGCATCCGTCACTCATCATCTCGAGCGAAGTCGAGGATGCTTGCGCAAAGTCTAAGGTAGAGCACGGGTCCGATTGATTGGAAGCCTGCGCTCCGACCGACTTCCAGTCTGTCGAAACCGCTGCTAAATTAGCGGCAATGGGCTCGCGCGGACTCATTTTGTTGAGCGCTATTCTTGCCTGCTTTCCTCTTTCGAGCCTGGCAGATGCGATCGTCGAAGGACGAGTGCAATTGCCGGAAGCGCGTGCGGCACCGGTCATGG
Source organism: Verrucomicrobiota bacterium (assembly GCA_003219175.1). Lineage (GTDB taxonomy): Bacteria > Verrucomicrobiota > Verrucomicrobiia > Chthoniobacterales > UBA10450 > AV69. The sequence continues at coordinate 18,807 of QHPU01000108.1, forward strand.
CCAAGCGCTACGAGATTGTCACCACAGGGAACGTCCTGAAAACCGAACCGCCCCTCGCAGTTGTATATCTGGAGGGCTCGTTTCCGAAACCGAATCCTTCGATAACTAAACAAATCGGGCAAAAGGATCTGACTTTTATTCCCGCACTCCTGCCGGTGCGCGTTGGAACAAAAATAGAATTCCCGAACTTCGACGATACCTATCATAGTGTCTTTTCGTATTCACCGGCGAAACGGTTCGATTTGGGGCGCTATCGGCCGGATGAACGGCCAATCCCATCGAAGGTTTTTGACACGCCGGGCTTGGTGACATTGCGCTGCGATATTCACGAGCACATGCGCGGTCTCATTCTGGTTTTGGACACGCCCTATTTTGTCATCACAGATAAGGAAGGGCGGTTTCGATTGAGCGGGCTTCCTTCTGGTCACTATCTGCTCAAGGCGTGGATCGATAGCAAGACGACGCGGAAGCAACCAGTTGATTTGAAAGACGGAGCGACGGCGCATGTCGATTTCCCATGACAGTGTCATCAGGACCCACGAGTGGCACTGTTACAAGTTTTCGCACCAAGTTACTGCTAGCGATGATGCTGGTAGTTTCGGGTCTGACCCTTCTCGGGGTTTATCTGGCCCAGAGGAATGTTGCAATCACAACGCAGCGCAATCTGAGACAAAGTTTTGAAGCCGAGCTCTCATGGCTGCACCGCCTTCAGCAATTACGTAATGCGGCACTACAGGAACGTTGCCGCGGACTTGCGGCAAAGCCACGTATCCACGCCGCGTTAGAGGATAACGCTCTCGATTTGCTTTATCCGAGCGCGAAAGACGAATTGGCGGACCTAATGCAAACTGAACAACAACCGGCGGAAGAAGCGGCCGGTTCGCTCCACGCAAGGTTTTATCGGTTTCTCAACGTCGATGGAATCGTCCTCCCGCCGCCGAATCCGAAAGAAGTTGGTGAGCTCGCACCGGACGACGAAAAGCGACTGGCCCTGAAGGAATTACCGGACAGGCAGCAGACTGCTTATCTGACGGAAAAGGGAACCGCTATGCCACCCGTC
>QHPU01000065.1 GCA_003219175.1 Verrucomicrobiota bacterium
CGCTGCACAATCACTTTTTCTTCGATCAACCGAAGGTTTGTTTCATGCACATCGAAGGCCAGGACAGCGCGGAGAAGCTGGCGACGGCCGTTCGCAAAGTCTACGACAAGATTAAAGAAATTCGCACAGTCGATCCAAAGCCCAAGAATACTCTTGCCCAAAAATCGTTAGCTGAGAAAAGCTCGATTAACCCCGGCCCTTTGAACGAAATCTTTGGTCTGGCAGGTGAAGTCAAGGATGGAATGGTGAAGTACAGCATTGGTCACAAAGCGAAGATGCATGATTTCGAGATCGGCAATGACATCGGAGTCAACACCTGGGCTGCGTTTGCCGGAACCGATGATAACGCCTTGGTCGACGGCGATTTCGCGGTCGAGGAGGATCAACTGCAAACCGCGCTCAAGTCTCTTCGCCGAAATGGGATTAGCATCGTGGCCATTCATTCGCACATGACACACGAGACGCCGCGGATCCTGTTTTTCCATTATTGGGGACGAGGCCCGGCCAAGAAACTGGGGGAGGCGATCCAGGAGGCGTTGCTCGCGAGCGGATTGAGCGGAGTTAGCACCGAGGCGCAAAGATAAAAACAATCTGAAGCAATTTTTCAAGCGTTTACCGCGTCGCCATTTTGGCGCGGTGGCTGCAGCGCTAGTGATCTGTCAAACCGCGATCGCGGCAGACGAACATAATGGTGCGCTATTGCAGTTGCAGCAGACGATTCCGCTGCCTGGAGTCGAAGGGCGGATCGATCATCTCGCTTTCGATGGTGCGGGCGAACGATTGTTTGTTTGCGCGCTCGGGAACAACACCGTCGAGGTGATTGATCTGCATCAAGGCACGCACGTTCATACCATCAGCGGCCTCGGAGCGCCCCAGGGCGTCGCTTATGTTTCCGGACGTCTGTTTGTCGCGAACGATAGCGGTGGGATGTGCGATATCTATGGCGGCAAGGATTTTCAGCTGCTCGGTAAAGTCGATCTCAAAGATGACGCCGATAATGTGCGTTACGATCCCGCGACCAAGCGAGTTTATGTGGGCTTTGGCAGTGGCGGCATCGCAATTCTCAACGCAACTGACGGAAAAGAAATTGGATCGATTAAGCTCGCGGCCCACCCGGAAGCATTCGAGCTGGAAAAACAGGGCCGTCGCATTTTCGTTAACATTCCCAGTGCGCGCCATGTCGCCGTGGTCGATCGCGAAAAAGGCGAAGTAATTGCGACCTGGGCACCTGGTCCGTTTGGGAATTTTCCGATGGCCCTGGATGAAGGCGATCATCGATTGTTTGTCGGCTACAGAATTCCGCCAAAACTAATCGTGCTCGAGACGGAATCGGGTAAGGCTGCCGCGAGCGTCAGCATCGCCGGCGATCCCGACGAGGTTTTTTACGACAGTAGACACCATCGCATTTACACGATCTGCTCTGGTGCCACAGCGGGACACTTTATTCGTCGCGATCCCGCGTCAGGGTAGCCAGTCGGCTGAGATTCGGTCTTACCAGATCAAGTAATCTGTCGAAAAGTGTCGGCTGATTCAAAATTCCAGGCATCATACTTGGCATCGGTTTGCTGCTGGCGCTTGCTTCGGCGCAAGCCGGCCCACCGTTTGTTACCGACGATCCAGAGCCGCCTCCACCCGGCGGTTGGAAAATCAATATCCCGTTTATCCTTGAGCCTCCGGGTAAAACGGAGATGGATTCGCCCTTGTTCGATCTCAATTATGGATTGCCCAATGTGCAACTCAAATTGGAGATCCCCATCTCAGTCGTTCATGACGATGGGGACGGAACGAGAGCTGGCGCGGGTGACCTCCTCGTCGGCGTGAAGTGGCGTTTCCTCAACAACGAACAATCGAAATTTCAGCTTGGTGTCTATCCCCAGGTACTGCTACCGACCGGGAATCGCGCGCGCGGACTCGGCGAGGGTCGGTCTGCGTTTGTGTTCCCAGTGGTTGCGCAGAAAAGTTGGGACAAATGGACGGTCTACGGCAATGTCGGTTTTTGGTGGCAGACAGCTAGCGAAACGCGCAATTACTTTTATGCGGGCGCAGTGCTCGAGCGTGAAATCAACGAGCGACTGACGTTGGGCGCGGAGTTGTTCGGCAATTCACCAAAGGAACGCGGCAGCCGTGCCGATGTGGCGTTCAACCTCGGCGGCGCGTGGAAGTTGAGTGAGCATGTCAATTTCCTATTTACCGGTGGACGCGACATCGTCGGCGATACACGAGCGATGGCCTATGTCGGCTTGCAGTTTCTAACCAAATAAATGCGCGACTATTTGCGCAGCAGGAATAATCCGATGATCGCAAAAGCGACGCCGGCCAGTCGCTGCCACGACCGTGCTTCGTGAAAAAATAAAATCCCCGCGATGGCCATGATGGCGGCGCCGCCGGCCAATATCGCCGGCGCAGCCGACAGCGGTCCGCCTTTTTGGAAAAGGAGAAAGAACGCGATCGTACCGGCGCCGACGCAAATTCCGGTTAGGAGCGAATAGTTTAATCCAGTGATGCTAAATTTCTGATTCGAAATCTGGTGCGCACCATAAAGAACCGCAGCAATTACTGCATACCAAAACCAGGGTGACATGAGCTCAGTCTAAACCCGGCCGGAGAGGTCGCGAGTTTGATTTCGCAGGTGAAAGCGATCCGGACCGGACCACTGAAATCAGGCCGATCTTGGCTAGAGAAAGGAAGGTCATTGAGCTGCCGAAGAGGATTGCGACAGAGGCGATTGCTTGAGCCGTTGCCAGTCCATAACAAAAGCAGTCGCAAGCGCCCGTAACGCGCATTTTGGGCTTGCAATACATCTATACGTGATTGTTATACATATAACAACATGCATCGGGGCGTGCGGATATTGTTGATTAGCAACTCGACGATTTATGGGCGCGATTATCTCGATCACGTCGAAGAGGAGATTAAAAGTTTCCTCGGTCCGAACAAAACGGTTTTATTCTTTCCGTTCGCGTTGTTTGATCGCGAGGCTTACGCCGCCAAAGCGCGGACGCGCTTTGGTAAAATGGGCTTTGCGCTCCAGTCTGTTCCTCAGGTCAGCGATCCGAAGCGCGCGATTGAGGAGACCGACGCGATCTTTATCGGCGGCGGAAATACGTTTCGCCTGCTCAAGGCGCTGCAGGATTTTGACTTGCTGGAACCGATCCGTCTCCGCGTGAGGGAAGGAACTCCTTACATCGGAAGCAGCGCTGGCTCAAACGTCGCCGGGCCGACGATTAAGACGACCAAGGACATGCCAATTGTCCAGCCGCGCTCATTCGATGCGTTGGGCTTGGTCCCCTTTCAGATCAGCCCCCACTACCAGGATCCCGATCCAAACTCCAAGCATATGGGCGAAACACAGGAGGAACGGATTCTCCAGTTCCTCGAAGAAAACGAAACGCCAGTCGTCGGCATGCGCGAAGGGGCATGGCTACTCTGCGAAGAAGGTGCGGTCACCTTAAAGGGCGAAACTGGGGCGCGGATTTTCAGACGCGGTCAAGTTCCGATCGAAGCGAAACCCGGCGCCCATATTGTCGATCTTGTCGGAGGACCGGATGCGAATTGAGAAAACGCTGTTGTTGAGCCGCAGCGACGTCGAGGAACTGCTAAGCTTGAGCGAATGCATTGAAGCGGTGGAAAACGTCTTTCGCTGGCAGGGCGAAGGAAAAGTTCCCGCTCCGGGCATTTTTGGAGTTAAAACCCCGGGCGGAGATTTGCATGTTAAAACCGCTTTGCTTCCGGGCGATCCCGGCTACGTCGTCGCGAAACTCAATACCAACTTTCCGGGAAACGGCGCGGGGTTGGGCTTGCCAACGATTCAGGGTGTCATCCTGATCTTTGCTGCGAACAACGGCGCCGTCCTTGCCGTTCTCGATTCGATGGAGATCACGATCAAGCGAACCGCGGCTGCGACGGCGGTGGCGGCAAAATATCTCGCGCGGAAAAATAGTCGCGTCGCGACAATCTGCGGATGTGGCCGGCAAGCAGCGGCGCAACTTCGTGCTCTCTGTACGGTCCTTCCATTGGAAACGATTTTCGCGCTCGATGTGAACGAAGAGGTGGCGAGAAATTTCGCCGCGACCTTGTCGATCAATTGCAAGATTGATCCGGTTCGCGATTTATCGCACGCGATTCGGCACAGCGACGTGGTGGTTACCTGCACTCCATCCCGTCGATTTTTCGTGGGGCAAGAAGAGGTCGGGCCCGGCACGTTCATCGCTGCGGTTGGCGCGGATTCGGAAGACAAACAAGAAATCGATCCGGCATTGATGGCAGCGGTCAGAGTGGTTGCGGACAGCGTGGATCAAGGCTGCACTGTTGGTGACACCCACCATGCCATCGCGGCCGGATTAATGGAGCGAGGGAATGTTTATGCCGAGCTATCCCAAATTGTTGCCGGCCATAAACCAGGTCGCACTCACGCCGATGAAATCATTATTTTCGACAGCACTGGCGTAGCGATTGAAGACGCAATTGCAGCCGTGGCCGTTTATGAAAAAGCAATGGCCGGCACGATGGACAGTCGGTTTAGCTTTGCCGCTTGACGATGAAATGGATCACGCGCGAAAAGATTAAGGTCGATCGAGTCGCTTGTCCGTGGCTAATCCGGAACTTCATCGATCAGGAGGCGGAGTTCATTTTTCTCCCGCAGGAGACCGATTGGTCCCGGATTGATGATGGGATCGTGTTCGATGTCCCGAATTGCGAACTGGGCCATCACGGGGAAGACGTTTCGTTCAATTCAATTCTCAAGAAATACAAACTGTCCGATCCGGCGCTCCTTTTGCTCGGTGAAATCGTGCGCGCCGCGGATTCGCATCCGCAAAATCCACATCCGGCCGGTGAAGGATTGCGCTGGATTGCACACGGATTTGGCGCGCTCGGTTTGAGCGATCACGAAATTCTGAAACGCGAATTTATCGTTTACGATGCGCTCTACGCGGAATGTAAGAGGCGGGGTGGCGCACTTTGATCATGTTTGGTATCCATAACTTCACTTTATTTCTCGTGGCAGGCATTGTGCTGAATCTTACGCCCGGTCCCGACACGGCTTACATCCTCGGGCGCAGCATCGCGCAAGGCCGCGACGCTGGTGTCGCGTCAGCACTCGGAATTGGCGTCGGGAGTATCCTCCACACGTGTGCCGCGGCGCTCGGGCTCTCGGCCATTCTTGCAACCTCGGCGTTCGCGTTCGGTGCCATCAAACTACTTGGTGGCGCTTATCTCATTTTTCTCGGAATCAAAATGCTGCTCGATCGCGGGAAACATTTGAGTTTGCAGTCTGATTTTCGGCGACGCACGACACTGGCTGCGTTTCGTCAGGGAATTTTCACAAATATCCTGAACCCGAAAGTCGCACTCTTTTTTCTGGCGTTTCTTCCGCAATTTATCGACCCGCTTTCCACTACCAAAGTTATGGCATTTGTTGCGCTCGGGCTGACCTTTGTGACTACCGGAACAATCTGGTGCCTGATTCTCGCTTGGTTTGCCTCAGCCTGGAGCGAGCGGTTACGCCAAAGCCGGGTGCTCCAGCAATCGCTTAGTCGAGCCGCCGGCGCGCTCTTTGTTGTCCTGGGTTTACGCGTCGCCGCTGCGAAATGACGAGAGTGATCTTGTAAAGGAATCGCATGCCCTCAGCGTCAGGTAAAGGGGTTGGCGTCAACCAGATGATTCTGTGGAAATTGTTGCGCGCAAACGAGACTTTGTTTTCGAATCACTTGTAACCATTATTCAACTATGGAAACAACAAAATTAGTCGCAGCGATCGCGGTCAGCATGGGGTTGGCATTGGGTGCTGCCGCGCAGGCGAAGGAACACGAAGAACAAACCGTCAGTCAGGCTGATGTGCCAATGGCGGTGCAGAAGTCGGCGGAAACCGAAGCGAAGGGCGGCCAGATTGTTCGTTGGGAGAAAGAGGGAAAGAACTATGAGGCTGTGATCGAGAAAAACGGGAAAAAATGGGGCGTTGAGATTAGCGGTAGCGGAAAGGTGCTTAACAAGCACGACGAGAGCAAAGAGCACAAAGAAAAAGGCGAGAAATACTAACCGGAATCCGTTCGCGATTGCGTTACCTGTGGCTCTGAAGCGTCCTGACCCGCTTCAGAGCCTGATGGGACTTTTTCGAATTAACCTCCATAGCAGGGTTTAGCTGCTAGAGTCGGCTATTTGTCTATGATCGGTGCAACCAATTTGGTGAAAGAGTAATGCTAAGCGAGCGCAGGAACAGCTGAACGGCCACGCTGAGGTGCGTTCCTTTCAACGATCTCAAGATCACGCTAAGTCAAGGTAGCGACTACGGCGGCTTCGATGCTTCTGAAGTTTTCTTCAGAATCTCGCTCTTGGCGCTATCAGCCGGTAAGTCTTACCGTCAATGAGTGAAGGTATTATTGATCGAGGATGATCTGATGACTATTCGCGCCCTGGCGAATGGATTACGGGGCGAGGGTTTTGAGCCCGTGACGGCAAGACCTGGCATAGGCCATCGAAGGCGGCTTTCTGATTGGTGGGGTGCTTGGCGTCAGTTCCCGGTGCAAAATTGAGCGCGTCTTTGCCTAGCAAAATAGTCTGTTTGGCGCTTTGTTGCGCAGGCATTGCAACCGTCGCTGCACAGAGCACAGCGTCGCTCAAATTAAAGCAAACGATCCCATTGTCGGGTGTCGAAGGACGCATCGACCACTTTGCGTTCGATCCCGCGGGCGAAAGACTGTTTGTTTGTGCGCTCGGCAATAACACCGTCGAAGTGGTCGATTTGCGAAAGGGCGAGCGCACCCACTCGATTAGGGGCCTCGGAGCACCACAGGGAGTCGCTTATGCTCCCGGATTCGATCGCGTCTTCGTCGCAAATGACAAAGGTGGTATTTGCAAAATCTACGATGGAAAATCATTCCAGCCTGTTGGGGAGCTAAGTTTTGAAGATGACGCCGACAATGTCCGTTACGATGACGAGAAGAAAGAAATCTATGTGGGCTTCGGCAACGGAGGCATCGCCGTAGTTAATGCACCCAAGGGAAAACAGGTGGGCTCTATCAAACTCAGCGCACATCCCGAAGCTTTTCAGCTGGAGAAAAAGGCTAACCGAATTTTTGTCAATGTTCCCAATTCGCGCCACGTCGCGGTAATCGATCGCGATAAAGGTGAGGTAGTTGCGAGGTGGAAAACAGATCTGGCCTTCGCGAATTTTCCTATGGCACTTGATGAAGCAAATCATCGATTGTTTGTTGGGTGCCGCCTTCCTCCCACGCTGGTGGTGCTCAACACTGAGTCGGGCGATGTTGTTGCAAAGGTCGATATCTCCGGCGATGCCGATGACGTATTTTATGACGCGAAGCAAAATCGTGTTTACGCAATCTGCGGCGCGGGAGTGATTAACGTTATTCGGCAGACTGATCCGAACACGTATAAGACCTTAACTAAAGTTGATACTGCAAAGGGCGCTCGCACCGGACTCTTTGTGCCTGAGCAAGACACGTTGTTTGTCGCGATTCCACATCGTGGATCGCAGCAAGCGGAGGTTCGTGGCTATCACACGGAGTGATTCCTTTGGTAGTATTCGTGCGGATTGGACTTGTTGGGTTGATGATCTCTAAGTAATTGAAGAAATGCGTGCAATTTCTCGGTGGATAACTAGCTCGTTACTTGGTCTGGTTTGTGCGAGTGCGCTCGGCAATGAACTGTACCACTTTACAGCCCAGATCCCGATCGGCGGAGAAGGTAGTTGGGATATTCTAACAATCGATTCCGCAGCGAATCGTCTGTATCTCTCCCACAGCACAAAAGTTGTTGTTATCGATTTGAGTCAGAACGCCGTCGCCGGGGAAATTGCCGACACGCCGGGCGTCCACGCATTCGTGGCTGTCCCCGAAGTGCAACGTGGTTTTTCCTCGAACGGCAAAGAATCGAAATCGAGCGTTGTCGATCTAACGACGCTAAAAACAATTTCGAAGATCGACACCGGAAAAAATCCTGACGCAATCGCTTACGAGCCGCGTCATCACGAGGTTTACGTTTTTAATCACACGGGAAATTCCGCGACCGTGATCGACGCCAGGGAATCAAACGTCGTCGCGACAATTCCCCTTCCCGGAAATCCGGAATTTCCAGCGGTCGATGAAAAGGCGGGTGGTGTTTACATCAACATCGAAGACAAAAGCGAGGTCGCAGTGATCGACAGCGAGAAACATGACGTGGTTGCGCATTGGCCGCTGGCGCCGGGCGAAGAGCCGACCGGCATCGCGCTCGATGCGGCGCATCATCGATTATTCGCGGCGTGTCACAACAAAATGCTGGTGATGCTCGACACCGAAACCGGAAAAGTTGTCGCGAACGTTCCGATCGGCGCGGGGACTGATGGCTGCGTCTTCGACGATGCAACGCAGCTCGTCTTCGCATCGTGCGGCGATGGGACGACGACAATCGCGAAAGAGGAATCGCCGGAAAAACTCACCGTCGTTCAAACATTGAAGACGGAACGCGGCGCGCGAACGATCGCGCTCGATCCGAAAACCCACCGGATTTATTTGCCGACAGCGCAATTTCAGCCGCCTCCTTCACCATCGCCCGGTGCGTCGCCGATGCGGCCGACGGTTGTGCCAAACACGCTGAAGCTTCTTGTTTACGGTCCCGCCGAGTCGGCGAAACATTAGTTCGTGCGACGATTAGCGATTGCGACCTTTGTCGCGTGTGCGGCGCGCACCGTATTCGCTCAAGGAGGTCCGCCGATGATCACCGACGATCCCGGAACGCCCGGAAACGGAAAATGGGAGAACAATATCGCGATCGTGTTTGAGCATCCGCCGAACGAGTGGTCGATCGAGACGCCGCAATTCGATTTGAATTACGGCTGGGGCGATCACATTCAACTCAATTTGCAAACCGGGCCGGTACTCTTGAAACGGAGCGATCATGGACCGATCGGCGGACTGGGCGAAACGGAGCTGGCGGTGAAGTGGCGTTTCCTGGATGAAGACCGCAGCGGTCTCGATATGTCAATGTATCCGCGCGTGATTTTCAACATCACACAGTCATCAGTCCGCCGCGGTTTATCGGAAGACGGGACGCGAGTGCGGTTGCCGCTGGAGATTGCCAAAAAGTTCGGCCGACTCGAATTGAACCCGGAAGTCGGCGTTCTCGTCTCAACGGTCGGTCGCAGCGAATGGATTTACGGATTCGTTGCTGGAACGGAGTTAACAAAAAAGACGGAAGTAATGGCGGAACTTAACGGCTTTTCGCGAAGTAACTTTTCCCAAGATGAGCTCGCGATAAATTTTGGATGGCGGCACAAATTCAGCGAACACGCGATCTGGATTGGCTCTGTCGGCCACGAATTGCGATCACCGGACGCGCCGACTGCATGGATCGGTTACTTCGGCGTGCAGTTAGTTTACTGAAAACCGAATCAATGCGCTTTTGAAGCCGGCTTTTGCGGAAAAATCAGAATCAAGCCGACGATCACGACGAGTAATGCAAGCGATGCAGTGTAACGGCTGAGAGCTAGGCCGCCTTGTGCATGCGGCTTATCGAGAAAATCGCCGACGACCGCGCCGAGTGGTCGCGTCAGGATGAACGCCGTCCAAAATAAAATCACGTGCGAAATTGTCGTGAAATAGGAGAGAAGCGCAGTGACTAACAACAAACCGCCAAAAACCCCCGCCGCGCCGACGTAACCCATTTCATTCGTGTCCGCGACCCAATCGCCGAGCGCGGTGCCGAGCGTTTGCGAGAACATGATTGTGACCCAATAGAAAATTTCGACCTTCGGCGTGCTGACGGTTTCGATCGAGAGACTTCCCGTCGACCAACGCCAGATGAGAAGCGACGCGATCACGCAAGTCAGCAAAATGGCCGAACCGCCGGTGTAGCCGATGCCGAGAGATCGATCGCAATAATCTGCCAGCGTGGTGCCGACCGTCGTCGTTGCGACAATCGTCAGCCAGTATAGGAATGGGTGGAATTTTTTGGCCCTGATCTGCACCAGGACCGCAACGATAAAAATGACGCCGAATATTCCCGTGCCAATAAGGTAGCCGGTGCCCTTCGCCTCAGCGGTCGTTTCGCGAAGCCACGACATGGTTACGGCATCTCCGCCCGTCTCGCCCAACGTAGTCGCCAGGATCTTAATGATCCAGAATACAAACGTTACCTGAGGCACCTTAGCAACGAGCTGCAATGTCTCTTCGTTCATCTTGTTCAAACAAGCCGAATTATCTGAAAACCGATTGTCCACGATGCCTTGCAGTTCGTCAGTCCATACAATCCTCGTTACACGATTCGTAATCGTCTTTCGCGGCCTGAAGGCAAAGCCGTAAATCGTCCATGTCCTCTGGATCGCCGTACGGCATTTTGCATGACGCTACAGTGAAGTCGTAGTCGTCCTTACAATCAAATACGCGCCCCGCCCAAACTAGTGCCGATGACGCGGCCAGCGAAATCAATGGCAATGCAGCTCGCCTGATTGTGACTTGCTCGAATTAGCGTTCGCGATTGCGAAACGCGCTTGCTCTCCGGTTTCCCGTGATACAAAGTGTCAGACACGGTAGGGACTCGGGTCTGTTTTTCGAACTAGTGTCAGTGGAGGGCTTTCGAATGGAAGGGTTTTTCTACGCTGCGCTGATTGGCGCCGCCTGTCGAGTTATTCGGCAATTCACCGAAAGAACGTGGTCGCCGGTCCGAGCTGGCGTTTGCTTAAAACAGTCGAACGAGAAGAACTAACGATACCGCGAGGCCGACAACGATCACAAACCGCCGGACGACAACACGCCCGACTCGTCTGGCCAAGCCTGCCGCGCCATAACCACCAATTGCCGCTGCCATCGCCATCGGAAGGAAATAGTGCCAGTCTACCATTCCTAACGAGATGAATAAGATCGCAGCGACCCCGTTCACACACAACGAAAACAGACTCGTCAGTGCGTTCCTCTGAAGAATATCGATCATTCCTAGAAAGCTGAGGGAAGAGAGCATCATAATGCTCATTCCCGCGCCGAAATAGCCGCCATAAATTGCTACGAACAAAGTCAGAATTAGTGCCGATGCCATTCCGATGCCATTGGTGCCGTTTCGTCCGCGAAGTTTTTTCCGAATCGGACCTTCTGCAATGAACAGGATGGTGGCAAAGAGAATGAGAAATGGGACCAGCCGCTCGAAAAGCATGGCGGGTGTCGACCGAAGGAGAATTGCACCGATCCCGCCGCCAATCACACTCGAGATCGAGAGCCATTTCAGTTTTGGCGCAACTTGTCCGAATTCCGAGCGGAATCCCCATATGCTGCCCAGTGAACCTGGCCAGATTGCCACGGTGCTGGTGGCATTGGCTGTAATCGCCGGCAGTCCAAGCCAAACAAGTGCAGGAAAGGAAATCAGCGTGCCACCGCCTGCCACAGAGTTGATTCCTCCCGCAAAGAAGGCAGCGGTGGCCGCTATCAGGACACGGTAGAATTCGGTCATGCTGAAGGAATTAATCGCGGGACTCTGCCGCCGACCCTGCCATTAGTCCAAGCCGGGTTCGCAACCGGCAAATGAGGCACCAGTGGACGCTCTTTATCTCCGACTGGGCCAGCACCGCTAACAAAATCGGCTTGACCCAGCCAAAGATAGAGGAGTGGTATTGGTGAACGGCAGGCGCGGACGTCTGCGATCAATTGATAGAAAGGAAAAAATTATGGCCGGAAAAGATAAAGACTCAGTTTACAAGGTAGTGGAGCTGGTTGGGACCAGCACGAAATCGTGGGAAGACGCCGCGAAGAATGCGGTGGAAACCGCGGGGCAAACACTTCGCGATCTGCGCGTTGGGGAAATCGTGAAACTGGACATGACGGTCGACAACGGCAAGGTGACCGCGTACCGCGCTCGGGTGGACGTCTCGTTCAAGATCGGAAGCTGAAAGATTCGGCATTGATTGTAGGCTAGATCCAGTCGTTGGGATCGGGTTCCAGATCGAATCTTCTTTGCTTGTCTTGAGCGGCCCCCTTTTGTCTGCCTATATATATAGTACGGCAATATCGGGACCCTATTTTCGGGTGATTAAGGCCCTGCTATTAGTTCACAACTGAGGCAGCCTGCGTCATCTGTGACATTTCGCCCCACAAGGCGATCCTTTCTTTGGGCTTTGAGTGCGCCGGGTTTCTGACTGCTTGACAACATTATGCCTGATTGCTAACAGAAACCGACCTTAGTCATGGGGGCGCGAAAACTCGAAAGATATCTGACTCGCCAGTTCGAGGAGGAGGTTTCGCGTGCCAGCATCGAACGCGAACAGAAGTATCGGGTTGCCCGTGTGGACGCGATCCGCCGGCGTCTTTTGAAGCTTGGTGCCCAGGTTCATGCCAGCGGGTTCGAACGGAACGAACTCTACGACTGTAATGAACGTCTTGGCGGGCAGGGGTTGAATACGAGGCCGCCAAGCGCATTCTTGAGTTGCTCGATTTTCGGGTCAAAGAGACCTACTCCAAACTTCGCGAAGAGTATCGACTGGATGACTGCGCGGTTTGTCTTGATCACATCCCGAACACCGGTTGGTTCGTCGAAATCGAAGGCCCACAAAGGAAAATAAATCAGACCGCGCGTTCCCTCGGACTGCGGTTGGTCGACCGCGAACACCGGTCTTACAGAAAACTTATCAAAGACACCGCGCGATTGACTCTGCTTCCTGAACGCGGATCCAGAACCGCCTCGGCGCCATGAAATTGTTAATCGTAGATGACGAAGTGGACCTTTGGGTTTTGTTGCAGGAACATTTTGAGGAGCATTTCCAGGGCGAGGTTTTCACTGCCACGCCCGCTGAAGCTTTGCGTTTGCTGGAACAGTTGCAGCCCGAGGGCATGCTGCTCGACATCAACCTGCGTTCGAGACTCGACGGCTTCGATGTCCTTAGCCGCGCCGCTGAAATCAGCCCTGCGACAAAAGTTATCATGGTGACCGGCAGGAATGATTTTGAAAGTATTGAAAAGGCGCTTGTTCTCGGAGCGGTGGATTACATCACCAAACCATTCACTGTTGCGTACCTCGAAGAAACGGTGGACAGCAAGATCGCGACTCATCTGACCTACGCCTGAACCCTTTCCACGCCGGAGCGCGGGAGACAACTCCGATGCTGCGGCGTGAGTTGCCAGAAGTTGGATATTGCCCGTCGTCTCGGCGGTTTTCATGATTGCCAGTATGTCGGACCGCCCGGTCGGAACGGTAACTTTCCCCTTCACCGACATGGAAGGATCGACCCGCGCGTGTGAACAATTTCCAACTGAAACGCGAGCAGCCTTGCAGCGTCATGATCAGATTATGGCCGAACAGGTCGAGGCACATGGGCGTGCAATTATTATTGAGCGGGGCGACAGCGTGTTCGCCGTTTTCGCTCGACCAAGCGACGCTGTGACATGCGCCTACGGCTTTCGGTCTCGTCGCCTCAGGCCGCGAGAAAGGGTTCCGTCTCTACGGCGCATTGTGTGCTCGTTTCGATGAGCTGCAAAGCACGACGCTAAATGATATCAAGTTCTGGGTGGGATTTCGCGACCGAAATTTACCGCCGGCGCGCGAGAGCGAATCGGACCGACTGAGGCGGAAAAGGCAGAACAGGAAGGCCGCGTGATGGGATGGCAGCGAGCCCTTTCTTATGCGTTTAAGCTGACCCCTAAGAATTAATGCCACAAGGCGGCGCGTTGTTACGGTGGCGGGCCCGAGAAATTATGCGTCCAGAATTGATCTGCTCGTTCGTTGTACTTATTGAGCAATGAAAACCAAGAATATGAGCACACAAACAATAACATCGGAAATGAAAGGACCGAAAGTGGTGTCGGCGAAAGAGTGGGAGGCGGCGCGCCAAAAACTGCTGGCGAAGGAGAAGGAGTTGACCCGGGCCCGTGACACATTGGCCGCAGAACGTCGGCGGATGCCGTGGCTGGCTGTGGAAAAAGAATACAAGTTCGAGGGGCCCAAGGGTAAGGCAAGTCTGCTCGATCTCTTCGACGGCCGTCGCCAGCTGATCGTTTACCGCGCGTTCTTCGAGCCCGGCGTGAAAGGCTGGCCCGAACATGCATGCGTCGGTTGCTCCATGGTGGCCGATCAGGTGGCTCATCCAGCTCATCTGAACGCACGCAACACCACACTCCTGTTCGCGTCGCGCGCCCCACAAATGGACATCGAACGCCTGAAGGCGCGGATGGGCTGGGAGTTCATCCCCTGGTACACGATAACTGACGAGTTCGACAAAGACTTTGGCGTCGACGAGTGGCACGGCACGAACGCATTTATCTGTGACGGCGACCGCGTCTTTCGTAGCTACTTCATCGACAGTCGTGGCGACGAACAGATGGGAAACACCTGGAACTACCTGGACATCACCGCGCTCGGGCGTCAGGAGGAATGGGAAGACTCGCCGCAGGGTTATCCCAAGACCCCGCCCTACGAGTGGTGGATCTGGCATGACGAACCAAACCCGGATTCCGAAACACCCGGGCAAGTGCAACTTCGGGCCTATCGAGCTTCTTTGAAAGACGGCGACGCCAAGTAATTGATGTAAGCCGCGGCGAAGTGATAAACCTTTCGCCGCGGCAAACGAAATTCGTGTCCAGAACGTGCCCTCTCGTTCGTCGTTCTATTGAAGAACGAAAAGGAAACATGAGTACACAATCAATCACATTGGAAAAGAAAGCTGACGGTTTGTCAGATCACGAAGTCGTTTCGCGCGAGGAATGGTTGATTGCCCGCCGGGACTTGCTGAAACGGGAGAAGGAATTGACGCGGCTGCGCGATCAACTGGCCGCCGAACGCCGCGCATTACCGTGGGTGAAAATTGACAAAGAATACGTTTTCGACGCGCCGGAAGGAGAGATGACGCTGGCGGAGCTGTTCGATGGGCGCAGCCAACTTTTCATCAAACATTTCATGATGGCGCCGGGACAGCTGACGCAATGTGTCGGCTGCTCACTCGAAGTCGATCACGTTGACGGAATACTTCCGCATCTCGAAAATCACGACGTTACCTACGTAGCGGTGGCGCGCGCACCGATCGAGGAAATTCAAGCTGTGCGCAAACGGATGGGTTGGAAGTTCCGATGGGTCTCGTCCTACCACTCGGAATTCAACTACGACTTCAACGTCTCGTTTACCTGTGGCGATGCTGCGTCCGGGCGGTCGATTTACAATTACGGCATCGCGCCAGAATGGGCGGCGGAAATCGAGGATCTCTCCGGCAATAGTGTGTTTTACAAGGACGATGACGGTCAGATCTTTCACACCTATTCAACCTTTGGACGTGGCGGCGAAGAATTCCTCGGTATTTACCGATTTCTCGATTCGACGCCAAAAGGCCGCGCAGAAAACGGTCCATATCATAGCCTTACCGATTGGGCACGGCCGCGGAACATGTATGGCAAGGGGGGAACCGTGGAACCCACAGGTCGTTATCATCAGTCAGCGTGCGCGTGCGAGGCACATCAATCAGCCGCTTGAAGCAGCCATGAAAACGAAGTCGCGAAAATTGTGTAAGATCCGCGGCGACTACGGTTCTCTGGGTCGGCGCGCTGCCGATCTTGCGGGCTGGATTGTTCCGAGCGCGATTTTGGCGCTGGTTCCGAAATGCCCAATGTGCCTGGCTGCGTACATCGCGGTTTGGACCGGACTCGGACTTTCCGTAGCAGTGGCCACGAATCTACGAGTGCTAATAATCGTTATGTGCGTGATCTCGCTGCTATTTCTCGCGGCTAGACGGACACGCCGCTCAATCGCGTGGCCGTGATGAAGTGGAAGTCTGCTGCGATCAGCTTCTCGATGGCCGCGCGATACGTCGAGGTCGAGGTTTATTTGGGCTGATCGATTCCACACGCAGCCAAACCCGGCGGTTTCGTCGAGGCCAAAGAGGATTGAAATTCAACAACGGAGGAAAAATGACAACGGAAGAAGTAGCAAAGAAAGTCGTGGAATTAGTCCGCAAACAAGCATGGTATGAAGCGCTTGATACGCTTTACGATAACGATATCGTGAGCGTCGAAGCGACTGCACCTGAGAGTCAAGGGAAAGAAGCGGTGCGCGGTAAAGTCGATTGGTGGCTCAACGCAATGCAGGTTCACAGCTTCGAAGCAAGCGAACCATTTGTCGCCCATGATCGATTCGTCGTGCAGTACGACGCCGAAGTGACCGAGAAAGAGTCCAAGAAAAGGCGAAAAATGTCCGAAGTCGGCGTTTACACCGTCAAGAACGGCAAAATTGTTCGCGAGGAATTCTTGCCGCGGATTGCTTAGTTTCCGCAAACGATTCGAGACGGTATTAGCCTCGTGATGACGGGCGCCGGTGACAACTCCGTGGCCTGGTTGAAACACGAGGACGAGTTCCCGACGATCAGGCGTATCATGGTCGATATCGGAGTAAGGCCGTCGGCGCTTCCATTTTTCTGCATCCAGACGAGGCTAGAGCCTGCATTCGTATTCGGCTTTGTCGCTTGGACCCGGGCGCAAATTAGAGAGAGCCTGCTCAAGCTCGCGTTCTCGCTCAAGTGAGGACTTACAAGTGGGCATTTTTCATTTGGCTTCCGGAGCCGCCGTGAATTAGCGGTTGATCACCTATCATTCCGGCGGGAAGGAGTGGCGACCGTGAACTTCGATTTGTTCGATTTGGCCGGATTCGTCGGCGTTTTGTTGATCGTGATCGCCTATCTCCTCCTCCAACTTGATAAACTTCCGAGCTCGTCGCTAATCTTTTCGCTGCTTAACGCCGCAGGTTCGTTGCTCATCATGTTTTCCCTCCTCTTCAAGTTCAATGGGTCGGCGTTCCTGATCGAGGTATTTTGGTTTTTGATCAGCTTGCTCGGTCTAGCGAAGTGGCTTATCGCTCGAAAGCAACCGCCTGGGTAACCGCGAACCAACGATAATGGAGGCGAATGAAGCACGCGACCGTCATTCATTTCGATGTTGGGCATTGAAACGTGGGGCATCGTTCGGCGTTGTGTCTGCAGGGAAGCCACGACAGTTTCACTAGCGCTTGGCATGCCTAGCTTTGGAGAAGGCCGGTCCATTCGTCATTCTATGGGGCGAAAATTTTTCAAAAAAGTGTCCTAAAGCCGGTGACTCGTTCGTCGTGGTTTTGAAAGGAACAAAACTTTATGAGCACACAAGCAAAAGCCAAATCCAAGAATCAACAGAGTAACGGGGTCTTGCCGAATGTCGTCTGGTTTGAAATCCCGGCGGATGATATCGAGCGGGCACGAACGTTCTACAGCAAATTGTTCGGCTGGAAGGTCGACAAGTTCCCGGGCCCGACGACAAAGCCGTACTGGCTCATCGATACCGGGGCCGACGATGCCTCGCGCAATGGCGGCATGATGGAGCGACAGTTTCCTAATCATACCATTACGAACTATGTTGCTGTCCCCTCGGTGGAAACAGCTGCGGCGAAGGTTGAGAAACTGGGCGGCGAAATTTGCATGGGTAAAACGGCGGTGCCGCAAATGGGCTACTTCGTCGTCTGCAAGGATACTGAGAACAATCAATTCGCTCTCTGGGAGGCGGACGAGGGCGCAAAATAGTTGTCCTAAACTGACTCGCTCGTTCGTCGTAACAGCGATAATCGAAACGAAAATATTTATGAACACAAAAACAACGACAGGCGAATACATGCTGCTCTTCCGGGGGCCGCATTGGGACAGAGGTTTGTCCACGGACGAGCTGCAACAGGCCATCGACAAAGTGATGGCGTGGTTCGAGGGACTGAACAAACGCGGCAAGATCAAAGGCGCGCAGCCGCTCGGTGGCCAGGGCCGGGTAGTCTCCGGCACGGATGGTCGTTTCGTAGTGGACGGGCCCTTCACGGAAACCAAGGAAGCGGTGGGTGGTTATCTTGTACTTCAGGCCGACAGCCTAGACGACGCGGTCGAGATTGCGCAGTCGATGCCGACGTTGCGGTACGGCATCAGCGTTGAAGTGCGGCCGATCCTCGCGGAGTGTCCTATATTGCAGCGTCACCCGGAACTGGTTCGGCGGGCGACTGATCGAACCGCTGAGGAATTGTGGGTCGCGGCGGCCGCATGAAGGGATTTAAGTTTAGGATTAACTGAAAAGAAAGGAACGCTAATGAACACATCATCAGAAACGACATCCGATTACCTGCTGCTATTTCGCGGCAATGTCTGGGACAGAGGCCTTTCGCCTGCGCAAATTCAAAAAGTCGTGGCCGACTGGATGGCCTGGTTCGAGCGCCTGAAAGCGGAAGGAAAATGCCTTGGCGGCCACCCGTTGGGAGAAGAAGGTAAAGTTGTTTCCGGCAAGCAGGGTCGGACGGTAGCCGACGGACCATTCGCCGAGTCGAAAGAGGCGATCGGCGGGTATTTCTACCTGCACGTTGCCGACGAAAACGAAGCAATCGAGATCGCGCGACAATGTCCCGGTCTGGAATATGGCGCCGTCGTCGAAGTTCGTCCGGTGGCCGATGTCTGTTCAATCAAGCAACGCGCCATGGAGTATTCTCCAGGGGAGCTTGCCGGCGCGAACGCATAACTTCCGGATTAGGAGTACGCCCGTCCTCGCGTGTTGCAAAAATCTTCTGCCAGGGCACGGAAGGATGCATGCGGTCAGGGCCGGACTCGCGTAGCATGCGCTCGGCGAACAAATCAAAAATGACGGCTAAAATCACACAAAAAATCGCACCGTTCTTATGGTTCGAAGACAAAGCCGAAGAGGCGGCAAAATTTTACACTTCGATTTTCAAGAACTCGAAGGTTGGAAAGATTACTCGCTATGACGAGGAAGCAGCTGGGCCGACGGGGCGGCCTGCCGGCTCGGTCATGACGGTTGACTTCGAGCTGGAGGGGCAGGAATTCGTCGCACTTAATGGCGGTCCCATGTTCAAGTTCACGGAAGCCATTTCATTTGTCGTGAACTGCCAGAGCCAGGAGGAAGTCGATTACTTTTGGAAAAAGCTTGCCGCCGGCGGAGAAGAAAGCCGCTGTGGCTGGCTGAAGGACAAATTCGGTTTGTCATGGCAGATAGTGCCGACGGTCTTAACTGAGATGCTGGCAGACAAGGATACCGCGAAAGCAAAACGCGTCATGCGCGCGATGCTGCAAATGGACAAGATCGATATCCCGGCGCTGAAGAAAGCGTACGATCAAAAATAAGAGGTGAGCCAGACAGGCCAGACAGCGGAATACGACGGGGCCGCGGCGACGAGCGAGATTTCTCGTCTCACAGACCATTTGTTTCGTCACGAGGCTGGAAAGCTAATCTCGGTTCTGACCGGAATCTTCGGGATCAATCGGTTGCAGCTGGCGGAAGACGTCGTTCAAGAATCGCTCATTCGCGCGCTGCGGATGTGGCCTTACACGGGCGTGCCAAAGAATCCGGCAGCATGGCTCACGCAGACAGCGAAGAACCTCGCGCTCGATGTGATTCGCCGCGAAAAATTATTCCACGACAAGGAGCCGCAGATCGCCGCCTTCATGGAACAGTGGCCGTCCGAATCCGTCGTCGGCGAGTCGCCGAAGTTCGAGAACGAAATCCGGGACGGCCGCTTGCGATTGATGTTTATTTGTTGTCATCCGCTGCTGCCGCCCGAAGCGCAGACGGCGCTTGCGCTCAAAGTGCTCGGCGGATTCGGTGTGGCTGAAATTGCGAGCGCATTCCTGACAACTGAAGCGGCGATTTCGAAACGATTGACGCGCGCGCATCACCGGATCCGCGAGTTGCACATTCCATTTGAAATTCCGGGCGGGGACGAGTTGTCGAACCGGCTCAACGGCGTTTTGCAAACCCTTTACCTGGTTTTCAACGAAGGTTATAAGGCGTCGAGCGGAGATAGCTTGATCAAGGAGGATCTTTGCCGCGAAGCCATTCGCTTGACTTCCTTGCTGGCGGAGCATCCGGCAGGAAACCGCCCGCGGACGCACGCGCTGATCGCACTGATGTTGCTCAATGCAGCCCGCCTGCCCGCGCGAATAGACTCCGAAGGCAACATTCTGCGGCTTAAAGAACAGGACCGTTCGACCTGGGACCAGGCGATGATCGCTCGAGGGATGTGGCATTTGAGTGAGTCCGCCGCCGGCGATGAAGTGAGCACGTATCATCTCCAGGCCGGCATCGCGGCGTGTCATTGCGCAGCGACAAATTATGAATCGACCGATTGGCGAAAGATTCTTTCTTTGTATGACCAGCTGTTGGAACTCGACAATTCGCCGATCGTTGCGCTCAATCGCACCGTTGCAGTGGCGAACGTTCACGGGCCGGCAGCCGGTATTGAAGCGGTCGAAGCCATTGAGAACGGCGAACAGTTGCGTTCGTATTATCTGCTGTACGCCGTGCTCGGCGAGTTTGAGAGACAGCTGAACCATTTCCAGGCTGCGATCGATAATTTTCGCAAAGCACTCGAGCTCACAGAGCTGACCTCGGAGCGATCGTTTCTTTCGGAGCGACTCCGGGATTCGGACGAGCGCAAGCTGCGAATTGTTGCCTGAAATTGCGGTCGCCTAGCAAGCTCATTCCCGCCGCGGAGGGAACGCGAGTCCCCTCTTTCGAGGGATGAAGCAAGACTGGCAGTGCCGCCCCGGGGTTGTAGAGTTGCTGATCGGCGCGAGGTCAATTTCCCGCGGCCGTTTCTCTTGATGAAGTCCGCTGCCAAAGCGTTTGATGACGGGATGGTGAATCTCGGAACGAATTATTCCGAGCAACGCGCGTCGCATCGCGTCTTCCAGCATACTATTTGTCATTACGCGCTGTCGGTTGTATCCGTCGCCGTTGCTCTGGCCATCACGCTTTCGCTCGGGGGCTACACGTTTCGCACGCCGTTTTTCTTTCCCGCCATCATCTTGAGCACCTGGATCGGAGGCATCGGCCCAGGAATGTTCGCGGTGTTTCTTTCCACCTTGGCGATTAACTATTTTATCCTCGAACCAAAACTCGCTTTCTCGTTCGGGCCTCACGACCTTTTGCATCTTTCGGCATTCCTGGTGTCGGCTTTGCTCGTTAGTTCATGGAGCGCGGCACGCAAACGCGCCGAGCAGGCGTTGCAACTCGCCCGTGACGAATTGGAAACAAAAGTCGAAGAGCGGACAGCAAAATTGAGCAAGCTCACCGATAAGTTGCTGAGGGAGGTCGCCGAGCGCGCATTGACCGAAGATCAGCTCCGGCAGACGGAGCAGCGTCTACGCGATCTCATTGGCAACGCTCCCGTCATTTTATTTGCGTTGGACAGTTCGGGCGTGGTGACTCTGTCAGAAGGCAAAGGTCTCGAGACCTTCAGAGTCAAATCGGGAGAACTCGTCGGCCAGTCCGTCTTTGATCTGTATCATGACGCGCCGGGTCTTCACTCCAATGTCCGGCGTGCTTTGGCTGGCGAAGCGGCGACTTTTATTACAGAAGCCAACGATCAGTTCTTTGAAATCCATCTGATTCCGATTCTAGATAAGAACGGGGAGGTCGCCGGAGTTAATGGAGTTACGTATAACATCACTGACCGTCGGCGCACCGAGCGAGAACTTCGCCTGGTCATCGATACTATTCCGGCAATGGCATGGTCGACGTTACCGAGTGGCGCCAATGATTACTGCAGTAAAAGCTGGTTGGAATATACCGGGATGGCTTTGGGGACGGAACTCGACTACGGCTGGCTCGACGCATTCCATCCCGAGGACCGGGCCGCGCACCTCGCGAAATGGCGCGCAGCAACCGAGACGGGGGAATTATTTGAAAGTGTAGCGCGGATACGCGGCGGTGACGGGGAATATCGCTGGTTCCTCACCCAGGGAGTGCCGCTGCGAGATGAATCGGGGAAGATAGTTCGTTGGTATGGCACGAATGTCGATATCGACGAGCGGAAACGTGCCCAGTCCTTACTCGAAGGAGAGAAAAACCTTCTTGAGATGATCGCCACTGGCGTCGCTCTAAAAGAGATTTTGAATGCCCTATGTCTGACAATAGAAAGCTGCCGCAATGGAACGCTCGCTTCTATTCTGTTGCTCAATCGCGATGGCATTCATCTGAATTCGGTCGCCGGCCCGAATCTTCCCGAAGGATGGACGAAGCAAATGGAGCAGCTGCCGATCGGACCATGCGCCGGATCTTGTGGGACGGCGGCGTATCGGGCATCACGCGTCATAGTTTCTGATATTGCCACTGATCCGCTTTGGGACGTGCCGGAGCATCGCGCTTCAGCCTTGCGGCACGGACTGCGCGCATCATGGTCGAGTCCAATACTGTCCTCGAAAGGAAAGGTGCTGGGAACTTTCTGCATGTATTATCGCGCACCGCGCAGCCCGGATTCGCATGACATGGGCCTGATCGAGACGGCGACACACCTGGCGCGAGTTGCGATTGAGCGCGATCGCGCCGAGGTGGCGCTGCGGAATAGCGAGGAGAAGTATCGAGACCTCATCACCGCGTCTCCGGATGCGATCTGCGTCACCGATGAGGATAGCAAGATTGTTTTGGTCAACCCGGCGGGCGTCGAGCTATTTGGCCGTCCCGAGGAAGAACTGATCGGCACTTTAATGACCGAGACATACGTCCCCGAAGAGCTCCATCTAGCGGAGGGGCGAATTGCGAAATTGAAGACGGGAGGGGCTCTGCGTTACGAGCGAAAATTCGTGCGCAGAAACGGCGATGTAATTCCGGTGGAAGTTTCTGTTTCGTCACTGCGCGGACGTTTCCAAGCGATAATCAGAGATATCAGTCAGCGCAAGCGAGCCGAAGAAGCGTTGCGCGCTTCCGAACAAGTAGCCCGCGGACAAGTCGAAGCATTGACCTACAGTCTCGACGTTCTGGCGACTGCTCCGGCGCCGGACAAGTTCTTGGGACAAATGTTGAGCACTATCGGCCGGCTTTTGGATGCGCAAAGCGTGGTCTTCTGGTTATTGGACGAAGCGAATGAATCGCTCGTTTTTCGCGCGGCGGCACAGGGTTCAAATTTCACCGCCGGGGACCCGAAGCATCCATACATCAAAGACCCTTTGGCATGGAAAGAGGACAAGGCGCTGCGTGAAACAATCTTGACGGGCGCCCCCTTCATCTGCGAAGACTTGGAAACCGATCCGCGCTTTCCCGACAAGCTCCGCGAGTATCTCCTATCAAAAGGAATCAAAAAGGGACTGAACATTCCTACTCTGGTGGGAGGGAGGGTGAAAGGATTCATCGGAATCCGTCATGGCGCTCGGCCGCCATATCGGCCGGAAGAGATCGAACTGGCGCAGGCACTCGCTCACCAAGCCATGCTGGCAATTCAAATGACTGACCTGGCCGAGCAAGGCCGGCGCGCGGCCATACTCGGTGAACGAAATAGAATGGCCCGAGACATCCACGACACGCTCGCGCAAGGCTTCACCGGAGTGATCGTGCAATTGGAGGCAGTGGCTGATGCGATATCGAGCGGCGATCACAAAGAGGCGGAGAATTATCTTCGTCGCGCGAGCGACTTGGCGCGGCAAAGTTTGAATGAAGCACGCCGATCGGTTCACGCACTACGGCCGGAAGCTTTACGACGCGCGAACTTTTGGGACGCGCTGAAAGATATTATTAAGAACACAACCGCGGGAAGTCCGATCTGTACGAAGACCAGACTTCGCGGTAAATTGCCCGAACTTCCTCATGAGTGGCAGGAAAACCTAATGCACATTGGCCAGGAAGCTCTGACGAACACCCTCAAGTACGCGCACGCCGACAATTTCGAAACCCAGCTCATCTGCAATGCCAAGGAACTGCGTTTGGAATTCCAGGACGATGGCGATGGGTTCACCGCGAAAGAGGCCCATGACGGTTTTGGCCTCGCCGGCATGCGCGAACGCGTCGAAGAAATGGGAGGTCGGTTGAAAGTCATGAGCGCGCGAGGCAAGGGCACGAAGGTGGCGGTGGTATTGCCCTTGAACGGAGAATCGATGTCATGAAATCCAAGAGCAAAGCGGTCGCGAAGTCCACGAAAACGCCGAAGGGTGAAGCGACAAAGAAATCCCGCATTCGTGTGCTCATCGCAGACGACCACAGCGTCGTGCGTGAGGGACTTGTATCGCTCATTGGCCGTCGCGCAGACATGGCCGTCATCGGAGAAGCCAGTAACGGGCGCGAAGCTGTCGATCTTTGGAAAAAGCGTCAACCGGATGTGACATTGCTCGATTTGCGAATGCCCGAGCTCGATGGCGTCGGAGTAATTAAGGAGATCCGGGCTCAAGACGAGAGTGCCCGGATAATCGTGCTCACGACTTTTGACGGCGACGAAGACATCTACCGTGCGATCCAAGCCGGCTCGAAAGGTTATCTACTCAAGGACGCACCTCGGGAGGCACTGATGGATTGCATCCGCCGTGTGCACAGCGGCGAAACCTGTGTGCCCGTTCATCTCGCGGCGAAACTAGCGCAACGAGTCAGCGGTGAAAGTTTGAGTGGGCGCGAAATTGATGTCCTCAAGCTGATGGCTCAGGGAAAAAGCAACAAAGAGATTGGTTCGGCACTCTTTATTAGTGAAGGCACGGTCAAGTCGCATGTGAAAGGCATTTTCGCCAAAATGAATGTCATCAGCCGGACGGAAGCCGTCGCTAATGCTACGCGGCGCGGGTTGATTCAGCTCTAGCGGTTAGAACGAGTGGGGCAGCTCGACTCGGCGACAGGCTAAACATACCATTCGTCCAAGACCTGCCATTAGGTCACGCGGCGCATTTGCGTCTGTAGCTCAAGATAGAACGCAACCCGATCACTCTTCGGCCGAAGGAAGTCTATTTCAGGACAAGTTCCGCGGAGCGCCTCGGTTTCCGGATAGGTTTGTGAGTTCGTTAGTTTGCGCAACAGTAGACCTCGTCTTGGCTGCAAAAGCTAGTGCCGGAAGGTAACGCGAGATCAATCGATTCATCACCGCGCTCTTGTCGTACCGCCGGTAAGCCTCCCAAAGTGCTTCATCAATTTCGTAAGCAACTGCGTCTCTCGTCCTCATGTAGGAATAGTTCAACCCCCAAGTTAACAAGGCCATAGCGCAAATGTAAGATTTCGCGGTACCTCGACCGAGGTGATGGGCGCTCCCTCTTTCGGGAGATGCATCCCTATAAAGGTTGTCCGTCCAACTGTGGCGGGAGTTCTGAGCGCTAAACCCTTGATCTGACTAACATGCGTTATCCCACTGGTGGTTCACGATGGGAGACCTGCTGTATCGGCGCCGCAAAGGTCAAAACGGATCCGGGTTCGCTCAGTGGACGCCAGCGGCTCATTTACCTGAACGCAACCGATCCCGCGGCGAAGCTCGATGAGCTGAGCGATCTGCTCGCCAAGTCGTTAGTAGACGATTCTTAGAAGAAAAACCTTCCCGCGCAGATTCTCACCGCCGACACGCATACAAAAAAAGGCCTCGTTTCCGGCGCTTTCCGCGAATGGGAGGAAGGAAACCGGATGCAGAGGACCGTCATCGGATGCGGCGGGGGTGCTTCCGACGCGGACCTGTGCGTTAGCGTGGCCCGACCTCGCTCATTCGCACGGCAAGGGGGACTTGCTTGACTTCGACGTTAAATCTCAAAGCAACAAGATGCCTGGCGGCGGCATTGCAGACTTCTTCGAGATGTAGGTCATCCAGGACAGACATCGTTACCCGAGGTTCCTCGGCTTCCCGAGAATTAGCGGGCGACAAGCGGGGTCGTCCAAACGAGGGAGCGCGCAGCACCTCGCGAGCAGTATTTGAAAACCCCACGCTTGTGCCATAGCAATCGATTACGCTCGGCCAATACGTTAACTCATGAACAAAACCGACACCGGATTGGACAGATATCTGAAAGAGATCGGGCGAATTTCTCTTTTGACGCCGGAGGAAGAGGTCGAGCTCGCAAGGAAAATAAAAAAGGGCGATGCCGAAGCACGCGAGCAAATGATCAACTCCAATTTGCGCCTCGTTGTCACGATCGCGCACGATTACGCTAATCTCGGGCTGCCATTGCTTGATCTAATCTCTGAGGGAAATATCGGATTGACGAAGGCGGTCGAGCGGTTCGATCCGACCAAAGGCGCGAAGCTGAGCACTTATGCCGCGTGGTGGATCAAACAAGCGATCAAGCGCGCTCTGGCAAACCAGAGTAAAACCATCCGAATACCAGTACATCTCGGTGATAAGATTGCGAAGGTGCGTCGCCTCTCGCTCCAGATAAGCGACGAGCTCGGCCGCGAACCGACCGACGACGAATTGGCCGAAGAACTCGGAATTGCCAGTGAAAAACTTGCACAACTGAAGATCATTGGGATTCGGCCGGCTTCGCTCGACGCCCCCACTGGGGATGAAGATTCCACCGAATTTGGAGAGAGCGTTGGAGACGAAGAGGCGCGGACTCCGTTTGAATTATTGCGCGACAAAAATTTGCTCGGTGAAGTGGACGGGTTGCTCGATGTGCTGGACCAACGTGAGAGGAAAATCATCTTGCGGCGTTTCGGTCTCGATGGCGGAAAGCCGAAGACGCTGGAGGATGTCGGCAAGGACTTCGGCGTCACGCGCGAGCGTATCCGCCAATTACAGAATGTAGCCCTTGCGAAACTGCGGCGTGCGCTCGGCAAGAGAGAAGATGCTCTGAACGGACTGATGCCGGCCGCAGCTTGAGAAAAATGAATGTTTCAGAAGCAACTGTGAAAATGCACGGACCTGTAGTTTCGAATCTGGCCCTTTGGTTTGCCATGCTCAGCCCTTTGATCGGTCTGATCGTCGGACTGTTCGGCGCGTGGCTTGTCGGGTGAGCCTGCGAGCCAATGGCGAGTGTCGATTAAAGCAATTTAACAAACTCCTTTTTCTTGTATGGCCTTTCCCTTTAAACAAGATCGCGCGCGCATCCCTCGAAAGAGGTAAAGACAGTCGCCTCGCAAGTGGGACCAAAGAATCCTCCACACGCGCCGTAGCGCAGGTGTGGCCGTAAGCTGCAAGTTTGAGTCATGAAGCCGACCAGCTCTCTATCAACTTTCACTTCGGAGTCGACTGACGCGGTTAACTCTGTTGGCGAGGTTCACTCTTATCGCGAACTCCAGCAGCGGATCCATGAAGACCTGCGTGTTCAACATCCGGAATGGATCGAGCCCAATGGCGATTGTCCGACCTGCGAATCGTACGAGCGACGTCTTGCCGAATCGATCGCGATTTTTCAATCCGCGAAAGGCACTCTGGCTGCCGCATAAATCCGTCCGATTAATCAACTGTCACGGAAAGAACTTATTACATGAAATCCGCCATCGAAGTGACTGAAGCGAATTTTGAAAACGAAGTTCTGAAGTCCAACCTGCCGGTGTTGGTCGAGTTTGCCGCCGGGTGGAGCCTTCCTTCGATGACGTGGAACGGGGTGCTGGAGGAAATTGCCAGTGAATCCGATTGCTTGAAGATAGCCCGCGTCGAACTCGATCATTGCCCGAACCTTGGTTTGTGGTACGGCATTCGATGTATTCCAACGGTGCTATGCTTTGTTGACGGCGAGGAGCGCGTCGGAATCTTTGGAAGGACGAGCAAAGAAGCAATCCTTTCACAATTACAGCCGGTCATTGCCTCGCGTCTCTCAGTCTGATTCAGGCTTCCTACTCAGCGAAGGCCAAGGCATCTAACGAATGACTATTTCGAAAGAGGGATCGTAGATCACGTCACGAGTCATAGCGCAATGGCCTTCGCACGCGCAGTGGCGGGTACGGGTGAATCGAAATCAGGTTAAAACACCATGTGGATTGTTCGCTTAGCGCTGAGACGGCCATACAGCTTCACGGTCGTGGCCATGCTGATCGTGCTGGTCGGCGTGGTCACGATCACCCGAATGTCCACGGACATTTTCCCAAACATCAATATTCCGGTGGTGAGCGTGATCTGGAGCTATCCCGGTGTCGCGCCCGAGGAAATGGAGAAGCGTTTTGTCACGGTGTGCGAACGGGCCATGACCACCACGGTGAACGACATTGAGCACATCGAATCGCAGTCCTACAACGGTGTCGCCGTCATTAAAGTTTTCTTTCATGAAGGCGCGAAGGTGGAAGCCGGCGTCGCACAAATCACGTCCATCACCCAAACGCTTTTGCGCATCATGCCGCCCGGCACGACGCCGCCGCTCATTCTACAGTACAGCGCGTCCAACGTCCCGATTCTGCAGTTGGGATTGAGCAGCAAGTCTCTTTCCGAGCAACAACTTTACGATCTCGGTTTGAACTTTATTCGAACGCAGCTCGCTACCATCCAGGGCGCGCAAGTTCCGCTTCCATACGGAGGAAAATCGGCCCAGGTCATGGTCGATATCGATCCCCAAAAGTTGTATGGCAAAGGGCTCTCGCCGGCCGATGTGAGCAATGCGCTCAACGCGCAAAACGTTATTCTGCCCGCGGGTACCGAAAAAATCGGCGACCGCGAGTACAATGTCCGCCTTAACAGCAGCCCCGAACTCCTCCAGGTGTTGAACGACCTGCCGGTCAAGCAGGTAAACGGGGCAACAGTTTACATCCGCGATGTCGCTCACGTGCGCGACGGATACGCAGTGCAAACCAACATCGTATCGCAAAATCGCGTTCGCTCGGCCCTGCTTACCGTCCTAAAGAGCGCCAGCGCATCGACACTCGATATCATCAAGCGCGTCAAAGAAGCGCTTCCGCGCATTCAAGCTACCCTTCCGAAGGAACTGCAAATCAGCCAGCTTTTCGACCAATCGATTTTTGTGCGCGCGTCGATTAATGGCGTTCTACGCGAGGGCTTGATTGCCGCCTGCCTAACGGCGGTGATGATTCTTCTTTTTCTTGGAAACTGGCGGAGCACACTCGTCGTCGCTACATCTATTCCCCTGTCGATCTTGTCGTCAATTCTGGTTCTCGGCGCACTGGGGCAGACGCTAAACATCATGACGCTCGGCGGCCTCGCATTGGCCGTTGGCATCCTGGTGGATGATGCAACCGTAGAAATTGAAAACATCCATCGCAACCTCGCCCTGGGGAAACCAATGATCCGCGCGATCCTCGATGGGGCGCAGCAGATCGCCGTGCCCGCCTTTGTCTCGACACTGAGCATTTGCATCGTGTTTGTGCCCATTTTTTTTCTGAGCGGCACCGCCAGATATCTGTTTCAGCCATTGGCCATGGCGGTGATTTTCGCCATGCTGGCGTCTTATCTTCTCTCCCGCACGGTCATACCGACCATGGTGAAATTCCTGCTGCGCGGACACATGGAGGAAATCGATACCAGCCTCGGGCGCACTCTTGATAATGGTGGGGCGCGCTCGCCGAGCGCGCCCACCAAGGCGGAGGCACACGCCAGCAGCGCCGGGTCCACTACGGGACTTCTCGGCGCGATCTACGGGTTTTTCTTCGCCGTACACGAAAGCTTTAATCGTGTGTTTGAGAAAATTCGGGATCGTTATGTCGAAGCGCTGCGCTGGTGTCTCAGTCATCGCGGCGTTGTTTTCGCGGCAATGGGCGTGTTCTTGTTAGTCTCGCTTGGTCTTGTTCCGTTCCTGGGACGTGATTTTTTTCCCGCGGTTGATGCCGGTCAGTTCCGCCTGCACGTGCGCGCGCCCGCAGGAACGCGACTCGAAGCAACTGAAGAGCGTTTCTACGAGGTGGGTCGCAAGATCCGCGAAGTGATTCCGCCTAACGAAATCGATAATGTGCTGGACAACATCGGCCTGCCGGTGAGTGGAATCAATCTCGCTTTCAGTGATAACGCGACGATTGGCGAGTCCGATGGCGAAATTCTCGTATCACTTCAGCCCAAGCACCGTCCAACGGCGGAATACGTGCGCATCCTGCGCGAAAAATTGCACCGTGACTTTCCTGATATGGACTTTTATTTTTCCGCGCCGGATATCGTAAGCCAGATTTTGAACTTTGGCATTCCGGCTCCCATCGATATCCAGGTGACGGGGCGCGATCCGAAAGACTACGATATCGCTAACGACATCAAAGCTCGCGTTACGCAAATTCCCGGCGCTGCCGATGTTCACGTGCATCAGGTCGTGCACGGACCGGACCTGCGCGTCAATGTCGACCGCACTCGCGCAGAGCAAATAGGGCTTACCCAAAATGATGTCGCGCGCACCATGTTAGTCTCGCTTAGCTCGAGCGGACAGAACGCGCCCAATTACTGGCTGAATTTTCAGAATGGCGTGAACTACCAGGTGGCGGTGCAAACGCCGCAATACAAGATCGACACCCTCCAGGATTTGCGGAACACGCCGGTGGTCGCGCCTAGCCTGCCCCGCCCGGAGTTGCTGGGAAATCTCGCCACTATCGAGCGGCGGGAATCACCGATCATAGTGAATCATTACAACGTGCAGCCCGTGTTCGACGTGCTTGCCAATGTCCAAGGCCGCGACCTCGGCGGCGTAGCGGATCAGATAAACAAGGTGGTCAACGAGGCCAAATCGAAGCTGCCACGCGGCACGTTTCTAAGTGTTCGCGGCCAGGTTGAGAGCATGAACAAGTCGTTTGCCGGCATCGGCGCCGGCATTCTGTTTGCCATCGTCCTCGTTTACTTTCTAATGGCGGTCAATTTCCAATCCTGGACCGACCCGTTCGTCATCATCATGGCATTGCCAGGGGCTCTCTGTGGGATCATCTGGATGTTGTTCGTCACCGGCACAACGCTCAATGTTCCCTCGCTGATGGGAGCGATCATGGCGATTGGAGTGGCCACCGCGAATAGCATCCTGGTTGTGACGTTCGCGAACGATGAACGCTGTGGGCAGCATCCAAAAAATGCGCATGATGCCGCATTGTCAGCGGGCTTCACACGGCTGCGTCCAGTCATCATGACCGCACTGGCCATGATCATTGGGATGTTACCATTTTCATTTGGACTCGGAGAGGGCGGCGAACAAAATGCGCCGCTCGGTCGCGCAGTGATTGGCGGATTAATCGTTGCTACTTTCGCAACACTGTTTTTCGTCCCGGTCGTTTACAGCACGTTGCGCAAAGCAGAATTCGCTTGCGATGAAGACGAAGAATTTGAGCGGCAGGAACGTGAAGAAGGGAGGCGTTATGCGTGATGGAAAAGCAAAAATACAACGGGGAGCACGCCGGAGAGGATCGCTTTGGTAGGGCGCGAACGCCGGGCACGTCGAATGGCGAGGAACGACAGGAAGGAGGACTACGCCCTGGCTTCCCTGAGCATCCCCCGCAGCGCAGCATTGCTGTTTGGGGGCCGATCGTCGCAGTATCTATTCTTGCTCTTCTGGTGATTAGCGGCATTTGGCGCCACATGCGGGCGCACACCGAGCAAGAGCGGTTTGCGACGGAGGCAAGTCAAATCACGGTGAACGTGGTCAGCGCACAGCGCGACGGTAAACCGAAGGATTTGATTTTGCCCGGCACATTTCAGGCATTTAAGGCGACGACGATTAATCCGCGCTCAAACGGATATGTAAAAGACTGGAAAGTTGATATCGGCGACGATGTCAAACAGGGCCAGCTGCTCGCCGAAATTGAAACGCCTGATTTAGACCAACAGGTAGCCCAGGCAAAGGCCAATTATGAATTGGCAAAAGTCACGGCTGAACGTTGGCGCGATTTGGTTCAGAAAAAGGTCGTATCCTCCCAGGAGTACGACCAAAACGAAAAAGCTTACGAGGCGTCCAGAGCCGCCTACGAGCAATTGCAACAATTGCAGGGCTTTGAACAAATCATCGCACCATTTAGCGGGAAAATCAGCGCTCGATTTATTGATTACGGCACCCTGGTCACGGCTGGCAGCAGCAGCGTTACTGGCACGCCGCTCTTCAACATCGTGCAGAGTGATCCGCTACGCGTTTATGTATTCGCGCCGCAGGAAAATGCCCCCTCGATTCACGAGGGACTGGCCGCGAAAATTCTGCTTCAGGAATTTCCGGGCCAGGAATTCGACGGGATGGTCACTCGAACCGCGGGCGCGCTCGATCCGCAGTCGCGCACCATGCAGGTGGAAGTACAGGTGCCAAATCACGAAGGAAAGCTTTACGCCGGCATGTACGGGCAGGTGAAATTTTTGCTGATTGACCAGAATGCGCCCATCGTCGTGCCCGCCAACGCGTTTTTGTTCCGAACGGCAGGCCCGCAGGTGGCGACGATTGGAAACGAGGATCGCGTCCACTGGCAAAATATTCGAGTCGGTCGCGATTTCGGTGATCGAATCGAAGTGCTCGATGGCGTGAAGGAGAATACAAATGTCGTGATGAATCCAACCGACGATTTGACCGAAGGTCTCCAGGTTCAGGTGAAAGCGCCTCAAAAACCAAAGCTCGACCCAGTTCCGCCAAGGCCCGCTCCATCGGGAAATTCGGCAGTGGCGACGAAATGATTAAGGATTTAACAATGTCAGTTCGCTGGTTCATTGCTCTCGCGTTACTGATAATTGGCCCCTTCGCTCTCGCGGTTTCCTGGCACGACGATTCACATTATGTCTCGCTCGGGCCGCGCACCGGTTACTATATCGTTCGCCCCGGTTCCGCGTTAAGCCTTCAACTCGGCGTTGACGCCGCTCCTACTATCGATACGGCCAGTCCTTTCCGTCACGGATACGGCGCTGATGCGATTGCCTTACGCTTTAACCGCGCTGGCATCTTATCCGCGCCGCCGGCTTACATTGTCCAAGCGACACCGAACGAATTTTATACTCGACGAATCGGTTCTTTGATTCGCGGCCGCAGCAGCTCACGCGATGTCCAAGCGTTCTTTGGTCGGCCCCAGCGTAGGGAAGCCCGATCAGACGGTGTCATTACCTATTACACGATTCAGGTCTACAATCCTTTCGAAGATCGTTCCGGTGGAAGAGGTCGATGACACATCGGCGAGTCTAAAGGCTTCGAAGCTTCATCTCGATCGCATGGAGTGCTGTTTCCCAATTATTTGAGCTTTGCTTCCCGTGAGGGGGTCACTCCAAAGAGGCATCTCAAAATCTCGCGGACGCGCAATCGCAACCGAACAGACCCGGCGCGAGCGTTAGGTATGAAAACAAAACAATTAGTCAGCTTGGTGGTCGCCATCATAGCGGCGACGCTCGGCACGACATGGGCTGCAGGTCACGGCGGCGGTGGTGGTGCCGGCGGATTTGTAGCTGGAGGAGGAGGCGGCCACGTTGGTGGTAGCGCCGGCCACGTCGGCGGAGCCGGAGGTATCCGTTCCGCTGGACCAGGATTCCGCAGCGGCCCTTACTATTATAGTCGAGGGATGCGTTTCGCCAATTCAGGGGCAGGGCAATTGCGTGCTCCGGTTCGCCAATCGCCCTCCAATACAATTACGCGGCCTGGCACGAACAATTCACCTGCGCACCAATTACAAGCATCCGGGCAGCGACCGGGTTTCAATAGCATGATGGCTCACGTCGCCGAACGTCACAGCGGCAATTGGCACAACGACTGGGACCGGCGGCATGCCCATTTTGAGCACAATCGCTTCTTTGTCTTTATCGACGGGTTCTGGTGTGGCCTGGATCCCGGGTTTTTCCCGTGGGATTACTATCCCTACTACGCCTACGACTATTAC
The DNA here is from genome assembly GCA_003219175.1 of Verrucomicrobiota bacterium. Lineage (GTDB taxonomy): Bacteria > Verrucomicrobiota > Verrucomicrobiia > Chthoniobacterales > UBA10450 > AV69. Next base: position 33,378 of record QHPU01000065.1, read on the forward strand.
CCGTACGATTACTATCCGGGCTACTACGCGGACGTAGAACCAAACTATTATAACGAGAACGTGTACAGCAACGAGCCTATGCGCGATCCGACAGTTAGCGCAGTGCAGACGGAGCTTACCCAGCTGGGCTACTACAATGGTCCCGTCGACGGCATATTCGGACCGACCACGCGCGATGCCGTAGCGAAGTATCAAATCGAGAAAAAACTGGAGGTAACTGGAAGTCTGTCAGCCCAGACGCTGGAGTCTTTCAGACTACCAGAGCCAACAAGGGCGAGTTGATGCCGACAGAGGCTACGATGAAACCACGACTTGTTCTCCTCTACGCGCGCGATCGCAGCTTTGATCGAGTGTTGAAAGAAGCGCTCTTGGGGACGCGAGCCATCGTTCTCATCGCACGAAGTCTCGACGCCGTACGGAAGATTGTCTTCCGCCGAGGACACGAATTGGATCTGGCAATCCTGGACCTCAATCGCGGTTTTCGCGGTATGACAGTACTCAGTGCCCCCAATGGCTGTTACGACAAATGGCGAACTCTTGCGGTGAACTCGGAAGGCGACGACCGCACGGGTGCCGTTGCCTTTGCAAAAAGCGCTCGAGTTTGTCTGAGCAAGCCGTTCTCGAGCGCAATACTCGCCAAAGCGATTGCAAGTTTGTGTCCAACACAGACCCAGCTGGCCGTTGCCTGATGGTGGAGCAGTTACTCGTGCCACAACAAGCTTATCCGTTCAGCAGATGAAAACAGCCCAACATGAACCTGCGCGTAGCAAAAAGCCGCCCAAACCGGCGCCGACCTTGATCGACCTGAACGCGGATTGTCAGTCTATTGTCGTAAACGCGCCCGCGGCAGAAACGTATTCTTCGCTCTTACGCTTCGAAGAGCTTCCCCGCTTCCTCACGTCCATCAATAAGATCGACAATGTCAGCACCAATGGCTTTTCCTGTACATCGATTATCGATGGCGAAGAAAGCACAAGCGACGTTCTGATCATGATGCGCGTACCCGATCGGCGGATAGCGTGGCAGGCTGTGTCCGAGAATTTTCGCGTTGGCGTGATCGTTCTCGATCCCCTCACTGACGGCACGACAAGAGTGACCGTCAAAGTTCGCTCGATTATCGAGCCGGTTATTCTGGCCGGCGCGCTGCGCCAATATCTGCGGAATTTCAAGCAACTCGTTGAAGCTGCCATCGCGTGTGAACGACCGAGCTCGCCCATGTGATGAATGACGAAGATTCCCGGAGCCTGCGGCAGCTGTCGGATCACTTGCGGCTTTCCCCGCGATGGGCTGCCGCACCGTAGCTTCGGCGAAGGCGAAAGCCCCCGAAACCCACCACCTTTTTGACACTGACCGACGGCAAACGTCCCTTATTGAGGAAGCGAGCCCGGGTCGGGCGCGAGTGCGCACGCCTCGGCGTTTTGCTCAATCTGAATGGTCGAATGCTCGATTTGAAATTCGGCGTACAGGCGTTTACAAACCTGTTGCAGAAACACGTCGCCCTTGGATGCGTCAGGCATTTCCAGATGAACGGTTAGCGCTGTTCGCGTCGTGCTCAGCGGCCAGATATGCAGGTCATGTACGGCGGTGACGCCACTCAGTCCTTCGAGGTATTTGCGAACGGCATTTGGGTCCACACTCGCCGGCACTACGTCGAGAGCCATGGCGAGCGAGTCGCGGAGCAAACCCCATGTTCCCCAAACAATCACTACGTTGATAATCAGGCTCGCTACGGGATCGATCCAGCGCATCCCTGTCAGGAGAATCAGCAGACCCGCAATAACGACACCGGCCGAAACGGCTGCATCTGCCGCCATGTGAAGAAAAGCGCCTCTAATATTCAGATCACGCTTGCGCCCGGCGGAAAACAATAGCGCCGTGATCCCGTTGATGACGATTCCGATTGCCGCAACGATCATCACCGTTTTGCCACCGACTTCACCAGGATCCGAAAATCGGCGAATTGCTTCCCAGGTGATTCCGCCGACCGCGATCAGCAACAAGACTGAGTTCGCGAGTGCCGCAAGGATGGAAGATCGCCCGAGTCCGTAAGTTCGGCGCGCGGTTGATGGTGTCGACGCCAGATACGTTGCACCCCAGACGAGGAATAGCGCTAGGACATCGCCGAAATTGTGGCCGGCGTCGGCGATGAGCGCGAGTGAATGAGCGAAGATTCCGAAAATCAGTTGAACAAGGACATAACCAGCATTCAGCGCGGTTCCCAATACGAACGCCATACCGAAACTCTGCCGCACACGTGAATCGCATTTCGGATCATGTTCCGCCGGATGCTGGTGTGTGCAGTCTCGATCAGGCATTTCACAACATCGATTTAAACTACGTTCGCGCCAACCGTGAACAAGTCTCAGCGGCTTGCTACGGGAGCGGCCAGGTTTATTTTGTGCGACGGAAGTGACTTCGGCCCAATAAAATGTGGAAAGTATCTAGCTTTGCCTCGATGCGCTGTATCGCTGGCCTTATGTTTCGTTAGGAGTCTCGCGAATGCCCGGCAACGAAGATCTGAGAAGCCCCGCAGCGACGACCGCTCGCAAACCCATTGTCTTGGGCCCGGGTGAAGGTCGCTTATATCCAATGGGCCGAATCAGTGCCGTCTTCAAAGCAGATGAGGATGAATCAGATTCTCGATACTCAATTTCAGAATGGTGGCTCGAGCCTCATACCAAAGGGCCAGGTCCTCACTCTCACCCCGACGACGACGTGTTCTACGTCATTGAAGGAACAATGAGCATACTCGTGGATAAGGAGTGGATCGATGCTACTCCTAACTCTTTCGTGCTTATACCTGGAGGAGTGACTCACGACTTTGAAAATCGGGGAGACGTCCGAGCCGGCCTGCTTAATCTGTCTATCCCTGGCGGACTCGAACCACGTATGCCGGATATCGCTCAGTGGTTCAATGAGCACCCGCCCGGCAATGCAGGCTGCTAAGCAATAAGCGAACCGGCGCCGCGGTGATTCACTGATTGCGCCGATTGCCTTCGCGGCATTTTCCTAAAAGAAATCTGTGAAAATTTGCCTAATCTGCGGACGATACCAAGCAAATGAGCAAAACCTCGATTCGTTTTAAAGCGAAACTCTTGCGGCCGGCGGCGAGCGCGAAGGCCGACTCATGGACCTTTCTGATCTTGCCCAAGAACATGAGTGCGACACTCTCCTCGCGCGGAATGACCGCGATCGAAGGCACCATGAATAGCGTCCGTTTCCAAGCCGTGCTCGAACCAGACGGCCAGAAAAGCCACTGGCTCAAAGTGGACCGAAAGCTGAGCAAAGCTGCGGGCGCAGACGCAGGCGATGTTGTCACCCTCGAGATCGCCCCCGCGACGAAGGAACTGGAGCCCGAAGTCCCGGCAGATCTGCGAAAAGCTCTCGCGACCGCCGCTCCGAGAGCGCAAGCGTCGTGGTCGGACATTACACCCATCGCGCGTCGAGATTGGATCCAGTGGATCACCTCCGCCAAGCAGTCAGAGACGCGCACGCGCAGGATCAAAAATGCCTGTTCGATGCTCGCGTCCGGGAAGCGACGCCCTTGCTGCTTCGATCGCTCTGGGTTCTACAGTAAAAGCTTGAGCGTTCCTAAAGCGGTGAGTAAGTGAATCCCACGCTCGCTCGTCGCCACTAATTAATCAACCCCGCTCTGGGATGGCGTGTTGTTCTTCGAAGCAGGATTTTAGTTTGTCGAGATTGACGGGAACACGCGCGTGCGCATCTCTCGGCGCGGCGCGGAGATATTGTACCGGCCATGAAGCCGATTGCCGCAGTTCCTGCGCGGCGTGCAACGGCCAGTAGGGCTCGCGCAGAAATTCGCGCGCCATCAGAATCGCGTCGGCTTGCCCCGTGTTGATAATGTGTTCGGCTTGCGCGGGCGATGTAATCATGCCGACGGCACCGGTAAGAATTCCGGCTTCGTCGCGGATGCGCTGCGCGAACGGTGTTTGATAACCGGCGCCGATCGGAATCTTCGCGTGCGGCACGCTGCCGCCGGACGAACAATCAATAAGATCGACACCAAGTTGTTCCAGCTCGCGTGTGAGCGCGATCGATTGTCCCAAATCCCAGCCGCCTTCGACCCAATCGGTCGCTGAGATGCGTACGAACAACGGCGCGCCTTTCGGCCAGGTGCCGCGCACGGCCTGCACGATCTCGCGCAGCATGCGCGTTCGATTTTCAAACGAGCCGCCGTAATCGTCATCTCGTTGATTGCTGAGTGGCGAAAGAAATTCGTGAATGAGATAGCCATGTGCGGCGTGTATCTCGATGACGCGAAAGCCGGCCTCGCACGCGCGACGCGCCGCCGCGGCAAAGGCAGCGACAATTTCCCGAATGCCATCACGCGTGAGCGCCTGCGGCATCGGATAATTTTCCGTGAACGCAATAGCACTCGGCGCCATGACATTTTTCCAACCGCCTTCGCTCTCCGTTACGGCACCGGCACTTTCCCAGGGTCGCCGCGTGCTCGCCTTCCGACCGGCATGCGCTAATTGCATTCCCGCAACGCTACCTTGCTTGTGAATGAAACGAACGATGCGGCGCAACGGCTCGGTGTGATCGTCGCTCCAAATGCCAAGGTCCTGTGGACTGATGCGGCCTTCCGGCAAGACCGCGGTCGCCTCTGTCATGACGAGTCCTGCGCCACCGACGGCGCGACTACCGAGATGCACGAGATGCCAGTCGTTAGGCAACCCGTCAGTGCTGGAGTATTGACACATCGGCGAGACAAAGACGCGGTTGACGAATTCGACATCGCGAATCGTGAGCGGATCGAACAGGTGAGCCATGCGAATACTCTCGCCTTGCATATCGCGCTTAGCGACAAGTTAGTCCTGCCACGCAACAGGAACGCACCGTTTTTATTCAAATGACGCGAAGACTGTGGCGAGGATAAGGCTACGTCGACGAAACTGCGTCAGCGCGATGGCCTTCTCGTTGAGCGTATCAGCCCTTCGACGCGTATTTGTCGATCAAAGCTTGAAAGTGCGGATCCTTGCGCAGCGGATCCCAAATGGGATCGACTTTGAGCGATGGAACGGTCAGGCCGTTTGGCACGCTGAGTAAATGATCGAGGAGGCGAACTGCCTCGTCATGTTCTCCCACCCACGCATAGATTTCCGCGAGTGCAGCGGTCGCTTGAGGGCCATCAAAAGCGTCTTGAGATTCCGGTAACAATTCGACCGCTTTCTTGCCTTCGTTGATCGCGTCTTCTTTCTTGCCCAATCCTGCGAGCACAGCGCCGAGCTGCGCATGGCGACCGGGATCGTCGGGCGCGTCACGCACAAGTCGCTCTGCTACAGTTTTGGCCTGTTCGAGAGCCGCCTGCGCTTTTCCTTTATCGCCCAGACGCAGATAAAGGATTCCTTCCAGGAAAGCTTTCGGGCAAGGGCCTCTCTCTGGATAAATAAATATCTCTCCGCGAAATTGCTGTACTACTTGGAGAGCCTCGGCAAACTTCCTTTGCAGCGTTAGAACCCATATCCGCGCTGCCGTAACAAGGCCGTCTGGATCGAATCCGGGAGGGACTGAGGTCAATTGATTTGCGGCAAAGCCGACGTCGCCCTTCCATGCGATGGCCAAGGCTGATTTCATTCCGTGTGCAGAAAACGAGTGCGGGTCGACAGCAATCGCTCGATCAAAAAGCTTGTCAGCTGCCTCGAAGTCGCGCTGAGCCATGTAGTTGACGGCAAAATTAAAGAGAACGCTTGCGTTCTTTGGATCGAGAGAAACGGATTTTTCGAAATTGGCGGTCGATTCAGCCCATTTACCCTGGCGTCGCTGAATGGCGGCGATAGCAGAGTAGGCATCGGCTTCATTTGGCAGGTCACGCTTTGCGATCTCGAACTCGGTGAGCGCGCGCTGATAGTCGCGATCACCATAATAGTACGAGTAACCGAGAGCGAGGTGTCCTTCAGGAAGGTCAGGTTGCAATCGCAGCGCTTCATCGGCATTACGACGCGCTTTTTCCCAGCGGGCCGCAGTCGGCTCGTAACTGTGATACATCCAGCTTTCGATTATCGAGAGACCGGCAAAAGCGAGAGCAAAATTTGGGTCGAGCTTGATCGCTTGCTCGTAAAGCTGTTCGGCTTTTAACGAAGTCTCGCGGAGACGATCTGGCTGGTTCGCGTAGTCATGCGCCTGAACATAGAGCAGGTAAGCATCTGAATTCTCCGTTGGCCGGCGATTGAGCCGCGCGTTTTCATTTGGAGAAAGCTTCGCCTGGAGGGCGGAGGCAATTTTTCGCGCCAAGTCGGTTTGAATGGCGAAGACGTCGGTTAAATCGCGGTCGTAATCTTCGGCCCAAAGGTGTCTGTCGTTCTCGGCGTCGATCAATTGCACGCTGACCCGCACGCGATTGCCCATACGACGCACACTGCCTTCCAGCAGTGTGCTAACGCCCAGCGCTTTGCCAATTTCGCGCGCGTTGCGCGCACCGTCGCCCCGATAAGACATGACGGACATGCGTGAGATAACCTTGAGATCGCCAATCTTGGAAAGATTCGTCAGGACGTCATCCTGTACGCCGTCGGCAAAATAGGCGTTCTCTTTTTCGTCGCTCAGGTTTTGAAATGGCAGGACCGCGATCGACTTGTCGATCTTGCGTGCCGTCGCGCGCGGTAACAAAAAGAAGCCGGCGGCGGCGGAAATGACAATTCCTGCGGTAGCGAGCGTGATGATATTGCGACGCCGGTGTGTTCCGGGCAGCGCTTTTGGCGTAGCGCGAATTCCCTGTGGAGTGACGTCAAATACCCACGCCAGGACCAGCGCAACTGGAAACCCGATCAGCAACAGCACGATTACCACGCGGATGACCGAGCTTGAAACTTCAAAAAGTGGAAGAACTTGAGCGAGACCCTGCGCGAGTGCCCAGCCTGCAACAATGTAGGCGATGGCCACACGATAGACTTTGCGCCGCTTCAATTCGTCGAAGAAACCACTCATAGCGATTCGGATGCGTGGCGAATATATTCCAACGACTCCGGGTTACAGCTGAAAATACGTTGCCTTTGGCTCGCTTCTTCTGACCGAAGGGGAGTTGTCGACTGTTCCCATCGCGTCATCGTTCCTCAACCTGAGAAATCCAAATTGCCTCAACGCTTTGTTCCGTAGGTGTCGGGGGCGCGTAGCGGTTAGATCGTGAGAAAATTAAGCAACGCGGCGTTCACCTCATCGACGTGCGTCCAGGTGATACAGGGCGGACATCCTTTAATCACCGACGGTTACGTATGGTATGGCTGATTGGTGTGTTAGGTTTCTATTCTACTTAAGTGCTGAGTAGCTTGTCGGATCCATGAAGTATCGATCGATGTGATCCACGAGGGGGCCCTGCATTTCCGATTCGGCCTTCACTTTTTTCCACTCCGGGTCGGCCTGAAACTCGGCCCAATTCTTCTCTGCTTCCTGCCGGCTGGAGTGCTCGAGGATGTAGATAAACAGGTTCTGTGAGCTGGGCGCATCTTCCGGCATCCAATAACCGATGCTCTTCATGTTATGCCGCTTGAAGATGGCATCAGTGTGATCGCCAAAGCGCGCTTTGAGCGCATCCATTTTACCCTGGTTAACATGATACATTCGCAATTCATAAACGTGCTGCGATGGCTTTGATTGGCCGAGAGTAGTAAAAGCAGTCATAAGCGCAACCCCACAAAGGAAGGATAGAAGGCAAGCTGTTTTCATAGTGGCAAGATATGTAAGACTTGTTCCATGTAGCGATCGGCTGCACCAGCCGCTTCATCCGCGCTGTTGCCGTTCAAACGCGCGTTGAGGTACCCCGCATACCAGTCCCACCAATTGTGTTTCGCATGCCTTTTCTCGTATTGGCCGTGGTGCTCCTCAGTTTCGTGAAGAAGGTGTGCAAGAGTTGCGACGTCCATGCCTCCTGCTCGTGTAGGTTTCCATTCGCGGCCGGGAAGTCGTGTCTGAATTTCTTGGAGCAAGTAGCCGTTGCCGTCGGGATCTTCGAATGAGGCAAAGGAAAAGTAAGAGCGACCTTCCGCATCATGCCCGCTTACGCGTGGGTTTGTTCCTGTATTGTTGAATGGACCGCCGGCGTAATGAAAGACTTCGCTCACTTTTACACCGCGAGCGATCAAGTCTTTGCGAACCGCTTCGATATTGTCTACTGCCAGTGTCAGGCTGTTGATCGAACCAGGCTTCATCGAAGTAACTCCCTTGCCGAAGATGAGGGAAGCTTGCGAGTTATGGGGTGTGAACTGAATCACACGGAACTCATCGTCCTTTGCGAAATCGGCGTCGAGTCGCCACCCGAGTCTCTCGTAGAACACTTTCGCACGATCGACGTCAGAAACGCCGATCACTACAACTTCGAGTTTCATGTCCACCCGCTCAGTTCTTGTTGTTGTCATAACTTCTCCTATCAGTTGCGAACTACTCGATTTCGACTTCCGCTTCAATTTCTACCGCCACTCCGAACGGTAACTCGGCCATTCCTACAGCAGACCGCGAGTGCGCGCCTCGTTCCTTCCCAAACACCTCCAGGATTAGGGCTGAGAACCCGTTGACGACCGCTGCTACCTGCGTTGTCCCTGGCGCAACGTTCACCATCCCTAACACGCGCAGCCATGCGGTGATTCGCTCCAGCTCACCCAGCTCGCGCTGAAGACTTCCTAGCATCGCCAGGCCGACCACGCGCGCCGCGGCTGCGCCTTGCTCGATAGACACGGTCTCGTCGATTTTTCCACGCGGCTCGGCGAGCGTCCCATTCGGTTCCAGCGGAAGGTGTCCAGAAATATAGGCGCGGTTGCCTCTTACTCGCACCCAGGAGAATGGATAAGGCGTACCAGTCGGTGAGCGAAATGGCTCCGGCAAAACCAGTCCCAATTCTCGAACGCGTTCGTCAATCGTCATTGGCTTTGACGTTTTGTTTGAAAATCGCATTATCCGGGGAACGGACCTTCGAAGACGCTTTCGGACAGTTTGCGACGCTCATTCGGACTTTCGCGTCGCCGTAACTTTTCCGGAAGCGATTCTTTCGACCCAGGTTTACCGACAGCGGCCATCGCTTCCACCTGGAATTCATCTGGAATTCGGAGCTCTTTGCGGGCGCGCTCGTAATCGAATCCTTCCATCCCGTGCACCACGAGCCCTTGCCTGCAGCCTTGGAGCGCAAAATTCTCCCACGCTGCTCCGCAATCGTAGGAGTGCGTGACTGACGGTTCGTTATTGTGATCGAAAAATCTTCGCGAAATAAACAAGATCAGGACGGCAGCGTTTTTTGCCCACGCCTTGTTGGCGTCAACGAGGAGATCGAAGAACGTTTGCCAATGTCCCGTGTCCCGTCGTGCATAGAGAGCCCGCCATTGCTGGGCATTGAATGAAGACGGCGCCCACCGCGCCGCTTCGAACAGCCGCATCAGTTCTTCCTGGGGAATCTCTTCGCCGGACATCGCTCGTGGCGACCAGCGGTCGAGCAAAATCGGCTCGATCGGATGATCCGGTTTCCGGACTGCACTTCCATTGATCAGTTTCATTGGCTAGGAGATCCTGAGCTAGTCTGGCGTAACGCCACCTGCGATGAATCTTTAATGTCGGTGACGATCAGAAACCGCTGCGAAGGTGAAGAGGCTTCGTTAGCTACGAGCACCTTCAGCGGACCGATCGCCTGAACGATGCCTGCTCCATCAGGATTTGTTTTCAACACTGCAAGTGGCTCAAGTTTACCGAAGGGCGACTGATTGGATTCGGCCAGATAGATCTGATACTGCTCCTGCGGCGAAAGTCCTTTGGCCGCAATCTGAACGAGATCCAACAGACCAAGGGAATTCACTGCTACCGATGCCGCGGCGTTTGGCAACGCGCTTCCACCTGCCTCCAGATGCAAATGCACGGTGTTCGCAGCAGCGCCCAGCGGGATTAGATTTTCGGAGCCGGAACCACCCACCACAGCGTTCGGCACGTAGACCAAAGCCTGCGACGTTTGGCCGATCGGGATGTTGGCGATGACTTTGTTTGTTACCGTATCGATGGCAACGCAATGTTCGCCATTCTCGAGCGCGACATAAACTCGCGAGCCATCGCCCGATGGCCAGATCCCATGCGGAAGTTCTCCCACGGGGATGGTGGCAACCAATTCAGGTTTGGCGCCTCTTTGAAATGCTTTCACTTCATTCGCACCGCCAATAGTGACGTATGCGAATTTTCCGTTGCGATTGTTTGCGAAGTTTACGTGATTGCTGATGGGCCCGGTATCCAAGGTCGCCTTTTGCTCAAATGGCGGCTTTGCATTGAACACCTGCACTTTGCCCACGTCTTTCAACGTGATCCAGACCTCGTCATTTTCCGGAGTAACAGCGATGTTTGGCGAAAACGGACTCACTTGCGGTAATCGCTTGACGATCTTATGCGACGCCACATCGATGACCGCGAGTTCCGGAGTGAAGCTGGAACACACAAACGCATACTTACCGTCAGGCCCAAACATGGTCATACCCGGACCGTTGGCCAGTTCGATGCGGCGGGTTTCTTTCATTTGTCGGGGATCAATTACTGACACGTAATTCTCGCCCCGCACAGTCACCCACAACTCTCGTCCATTTGGAGTAAAGAACGCTTCGTGCGGAGAGCGGCCCACGTAAACCACGCCTTTGACTTTGTTCGTCGCGGTGTCGATCAATGTGATGGAGTTTGACCCAACCGAGACGACGGCGAGCGTCTTGGAATCTGGCGAGTAACCGAGACCGTGAACGAGAAGTTGCCCTTTATACAGCGGACTGAGCGCGCCCGGCACCGGATCACCAAGCCTTATCACGCCAAGCAACTTGTTTTCGGACGGATCAATCACCGAAACCGTGTTCGAAGTTTGATCGGCCGTGTAAACGCGGTCGTGACTGGAGAGTGGAATATCCGTCCGTACCCAGGGCGCCTGTTGTGCTATCGCCGGTGTCGACAGACAAAGAAGCAAAGACCAACGAATTGCTCTCATGCTAGTTTGCATGCTGTTGTTTCAGCCAACGTTGCATCAATTCGATTTCAAGCTGTTGGTCGGTGATGATTTCCTGTGCGAGTCGCCGCATTTGTGGATCCTTGCCGTGCAAGAGTTGCGTTTTCGCCATCTCGATCGCGGCCTGATGATGTGGCAGCATCAATTTCACAAAATCGACATCGTTATCGCCGGATTGTTTCACCTCTCCCATGGCCATGTGCATTTTCTCCGTGCCAGCGACTAGCTCCGACCAGTTCGCCTCGTTTGAAGACTTGTCGCTGCTAACGTGGGTTGCCGCGCGAAGTAACGTTGCGGTCACCACAATAATGGCAATGGTGAGACTTGTAGATAAGTTGGTTGTTAGCTTCATTGGCGGATTTAAGAAGTCACTGAGAACTTGCTGCCTTTTTCACGATCGCGCTCAGCACAGCGGTCATTTTACTCACAACCGGCTGTGCGTTTGTCACGTTGTGTCGCCGAGCAATCCACGCCGGCTCGTTGTATGAAAGCCTTGTTTTGCCCGCAACATCTTCCCATATCAGCACCTTTAGCGGCAAATCAATGCCGGCAGTTTGCGCGGCTTGCATCAGCGGTGTTCCGCCGCGCGCATTTCCAAATATGATTACAGTTGTCGGACGCAAACTTAAGCCAACTTCCGCTGCACTTGTCGCGTGATCGATACGTGCAAAGATCGTCAGCCCCTTCGCATGCACCTCCCGTTCTAACCGATCCACCGTCTCTTTCGAACCGAAACGGCTTGGCATGGTTGTTAATCCTTCCGCAAGCGGCGAAGAATCAGATTCCGGCATAGATAAGCCTAGTAAAGAAATCGCCCTTGATAACGCTCAATATAAGAGCGGGAACACCACTGCTACGAGGAAAAAGATCGAAATTGCGTCCTCGAAACAATCTCTTGGAGACCGATCGGCATTCATCCTGTATCACCGCTGTTATGCCAGCGCCTCGAAATCCGACCGCTCTCTAACACCACAGTTCGATTTTCTGTGATTTTTCGCCTCCCACAGCGAATCACTCAGATGAATGGAACTGGTGAGCACAAGTGATGTTTGTGAATATCCCGTTGCCACGATGAAGCCGTCGGAAGCTGCCCAGTTCGAAAGTCTCTTGCAGCAGCACGGCGGGATCATCAGAAAGGTCGCCTTTGGCTATGCGCGCAACGAGAGCGATCGGAAGGATTTAATGCAGGACATCTTGTTGCAACTCTGGAAAGCCTATCCGCGTTACTCGCCCGATGGCCCGTTTTCAACCTGGATGTATCGGATCGCGCTTAACGTTTCGATTTCGTACTTACGCAAGCATACCGGCTGGGGCGTGAGACGGTGCAGTTCGACGAATCGCAGCACGACATAGCCCCCGAGCAATCCAGTCCGCCCGAAATGGAAGAGCGCCTAACGATGCTTCGACAAGTAATCGGGAAATGCCCGCCGCTCGACCGTGCTTTGCTTCTACTTTATCTGGACGATCGCTCCTATCGCGAAATCGCCTCTGTCCTCGGACTTACTGAAACAAATGTCGCCACGAAGTTAAGCAGATTAAAGGAACGTTTACGAAGAGAACTGACGGATTATGCCAACAACTGACCTCGATGATTTGAAGATTGCCTGGAAAGAACTCAACCGGCAGGTGGAGCGGCAAAACGCACTGACGCTGCGGCAGATAAAGGAAAACAAATTGGGCCGCTTTCGTTCCGGGCTTCGGCCGCTGGTTTTGGGACAGACCCTTCAACTTATCCTCGGTGCGGTGATTACCGTTGTCTCCGCGGATTTTTGGGTGAGTCATCTTAATCAGGTGCATCTACTGATCGCCGGTCTGTTCCTGCAGGCCTATGGCATACTGTTTATTGCGTTCGCCGTGCGTGACCTCATGCTGATTCGGCGAATCGATTACTCTGCGCCGATCGTTGCTATTCAAAAGCAGCTCGCGGAGCTGCGCGCCTGGCATATTCGGGCTGCGATCTGGTACGGTATGGCCGGTTCGGTTGTCTGGCTCCCTGTGTTGATCATTATCTTACACCTGTTAGGCGCTGATATGTGGATGCCGGAACCCCGGGCAGTATGGTGGCTGCTGGCGTCGGCGTTTGTGTGTCTCGCGTTCAACTACGGCCTGGTGCTGCTCGCGCGATCGCCGGGCAGGTGCGGACGGGCGCTCGCTGGTAGTTGGATCGGGCGCAGTGTCAATCGCGCTCAAGCCGCTCTCAATGAAATCGAAGATTTCGAGCGCGAGCTTGCCTGATGTTCGAATCATTGCCACCAAGACTTCAATGAGGCGCGAGGGTAAGAGAGGAAGAGAAGGGGAGAGGACAATTTTTCCGGAGCGTACGGGGCTCGAACCCGTATTAACTTACCTGTTCATAGGTAATTGCGAGACTTATCTGTTGCACGATTATGCAAGCCCTACCTTGTTGAACGGGATTTAGTTGACGCTGGCATGATGCCGCCAATGAATTGCCGCCGCGTGCCAAGGCGTACTCCGGCGTGAACTCGGTTTCCTCTGGTTCCTCCTCGACTTCGGCCATCGATTTCTCGCGATGCTCCTTGGCAATGAGCATGTAGAGCGATGGAACGATGAATAGCGTGAAGATCGTTCCGATCGTCATCCCGCCGACTAAAACAAGACCGATGGAATTTCGCGCGGCGGCCCCGGCACCGGTGACAAGCGTGAGCGGGAAGTGACCGGCCACAGTGGCAACACTCGTCATCATGATCGGACGCAAACGAATGCGCGCGGCTTGGGCGACGGCTGCGAGCTTCTCCAATCCTTGTCGTTGCAACTCATTAGCGAATTGCACGATCAGGATTCCATTCTTTGAGACAAGGCCGACGAGCGTTACGAGGCCAACCTGCGAATAGATGTTGAACGACGTGGTCCAACTGTCGGTGAAGAACTTGCCAAATGGCATCTTCAAAAACATGAAAATGGCGGCGCCGAAAAGCGCCAGGGGTACCGAGCCGAGAAGAATGATGAACGGATCGCGGAAACTGTTGAACTGCGCCGCGAGGACGAGAAAGATCAAAACGATCGCGAGGAGGAAAACGGCACCAAATTTACTGCCTTCAAGTCGCAGCTGACGTGACCCGCCCGTGTAATCGATTTTATAACCTGCGGGCAGAATTTTGTGGGCCTCATTCTCGAGAAACTTTAAGGCACTATCGACGGAGCCGGTCGGGACGCCGCTAATGGTGACGGCATTCAGTTGTTGCATGCGGTTGAGCGAACGCGCGACTGCTTTGTGCTGGATTGTGGAGATAGTGCTGAGCGGCACTAGCTGATTGTTGGGGCCGCTGACGTAAATGTCTTTCAACTGTTCCGGATTCAACCGGTCCACTCGTTTGATCTGCGGGATGACCTTGTAACTATACCCTTCCATGTTGAAACGATTGACAAAGTTACCGCCAATACTTGCGGAGAGGTCGGCCCCGACTTTTTGCATATCGAGACCCATGGATGAAACTTTGTCGTGATCGAAAACGATCTGTGCCTGCGGTTGATCGATCTTGGTATCGATGTCGCCGAATTGAAAGATATGCGCCTGCATCGCGTTCAGGAAAATTTGCCTCGCTAACTCCAGAATACGTTCCTGGCTGGCGGTCGAGGCGATGACGAAGCTAACCGGAAAATTATCACTCCCCGGAAGCGCTTCCGGCATGATCGGAAACATTTGGATCCCCGGAATGGCGGCGAGTTTTTGCTGAACGACGGGCAGGTATGCTTTCGTTGGTGTCTTGCGCGTGCCCCACGGTTTTAACACCATCCCGCCGAAGCCATTGTCCGGAAACGTGATCTGAAAAGTGAAACGCGTATCCGGGATGTCCTGAAAAACTTTTCCAGCGGCGTCGGCATAACGAATCGTGTCATCAATAGTTGCGTTCGCCGGCGCGGTGATGATGCCGAAGATGACGCCCTGATCTTCCTTCGGCGCCAATTCCTTGGTTGCTACTTTTGGAATCGTCGCAAACATGAAGAGCGCGATTAGCGATATACCAGCCCAAACAACGTAAACAGCCGGGCGCGCATTCAAGGTTCGATCGAGGTGGCTCCCGTACCAATCGCGAAATCGATCGAAGGTCCGGTTAACGAAACCTTCGAAACCGTGGTCCGAGTGCTCGGCACGGAGCAAGTGTGCTGACATCATCGGCGACAAGACCAGTGCGACTACTCCAGAAATAAAGACTGCACCGGCGAGAGTAAGGGCAAATTCACGGAAAAGCGCGCCGGTCAATCCGCCTTGCAGCGCGATCGGAGTGTAAACTGCCGCCAGCGTGATTGTCATCGCAATGATCGGTGAGATCAATTCGCGCGCGCCGACGAGGGCGGCGTTCATGCGCGACAAACCTTCGCGCATGTGGCGTTCGACGTTTTCAACGACGACGATGGCATCATCGACCACCAACCCGACCGAAAGCACGATTGCCAACAGGGTGAGCAGGTTGAGGCTGAAACCAAACACCTGCATCAGGAACAGCGCACCGATGAGCGAAATCGGAATTGCCACTACCGGCACAAGGACCGATCGGATTGAGCCAAGGAACAGGAAGATTACGACTACGACGATGAGCAGCGTGTCGAGCAACGTTTTTACGACTTCATGGATGGCGTCATTGATGTAAGCCGTGGCGTCGTAGGCCATCTCTCCCGTCATTCCGGTTGGCAGTTCCTTCTTGATCTGCTCTAATTCGACCCGCACCCGCTTGATCACGTCGACCGAGTTTGCGGTCGGCAGGACCCAGATGCCCATGAACACGGCTTTTTGGCCGGAGAAACGCACTTCGGCGTTGTAGTCTTCGGCGCCGAGAACGACGTCGGCGATGTCGCCCAGCCGAACGAGCGTGTTTTTGTCCTGTTTGACTACGAGCTGTTTGAACTGATCCGCCGTGTGGAGGTCCGTGTTTGCAGTCAGATTAACCTGCAGAAGCGAGCCTTTGGTGCTGCCGACGGCAGACAGGTAGTTATTTCGAGAAAGCGCACTCTTAACGTCGCTCGGGCTAATATTCAGTGCCGCCATCCGCTCCGGTTTCATCCAGATGCGCATGGCAAAGGTACGACCGCCGAGAATATCCGCCTTTTGCACTCCACCGACGGCGGTCAAACGTGGTTGGACCAGACGCACCAGATAATCGGTCACCTCGTTAGGCTGAAGAATGTCGGATGTAAAACTAAGGTAAGCAGACGCAAACTGGGAATCAGCTGTCTGGATTGCTATGACAGGAATCTCCGCTTCCGGCGGGAGGTCACGCCGGATGGCATCTACCCTGGAGCTGATGTCGGACAGAGCTTTGTTGGGGTCATAGTTCAGTTTCAAACGCACGGTGATCGTCGAAATACCCT